>JAFXRZ010000002.1 GCA_017536105.1 Ruminococcus sp.
ACGTCATCTGCTTGCATATTTTCCGTCATAGCACACAAATTTTCCTTGCCGGGCGTCAGCCCGCCTGCGTCAAATTTATGCACTCTGACGAAAAATCTGACTGTGCATCTGACGCACAGGGGTTGTGCGGTATTGCCTTAAGAAATATTGACCCCATCTAATAAAAATATCAAAAGGAGAAAAAGCTATGAGAAAGTACATCTTTGTGACCGGCGGAGTCGTTTCCGGACTCGGAAAAGGAATAACAGCCGCATCTCTCGGAAGACTGCTCAAGGCAAGAGGTCTCGTGGTCGCAGCACAGAAGCTCGACCCGTATATCAACGTTGACCCCGGCACCATGAGCCCTTACCAGCACGGCGAGGTCTATGTCACCGAGGACGGTGCAGAGACCGACCTGGATCTGGGTCACTACGAACGCTTCATCGACGAGGACCTGAACAAATATTCAAACCTGACCACAGGCAAGGTCTATTGGAACGTCCTCAACAAGGAACGCCGGGGCGAATACCTTGGCTCCACAGTGCAGGTCATCCCACACATTACAAATGAGATAAAAGAGTTCGTCTATTCCGTCGGAAAGAAGACCGACGCCGATGTCATCATCACCGAGATAGGCGGTACCATAGGCGATATCGAGTCCCAGCCCTTCATCGAGGCTGTAAGGCAGATATCCCTGGAGGTCGGACGGGAGAACGCATTGTTCATCCACGTTACTCTTGTTCCCTTCCTCAGCGGCTCGGACGAGCATAAATCAAAGCCCACCCAGCATTCCGTCAAGGAGCTGCAAGGCATGGGCATCAACCCCGATATAATCGTGCTTCGCTGCGACAGACCCCTTGAAGAGTCTATCTTCCATAAGATCGCTCTCTTCTGCAACGTCCGTCCCGAGTGCGTCATCGAGAACATAACTCTCCCCGACCTCTACGAAGCACCTCTGATGCTTGAAAGATCAAATTTCTCAGAAGTGGTCTGCGAACGTCTCGGCATTACAGCTCCGAGACCCCACCTTGACGAATGGCGGGAAATGGTTGACCGGATCAAGGCCGCAGAGACCAGAACTCCCATAGCCCTCGTGGGAAAATACACAGAGCTCCACGACGCTTATCTTTCCGTTGCGGAAGCTCTGAGACACGCAGGCTATTCCATCGGCACACACGTTGACATCAAATGGATAGATTCCGAAAAGCTAAGTCCCGAAAACACAGCCGAGATACTCGGCTCGGTCAGCGGCATCATCGTGCCGGGAGGCTTCGGCGGCAGAGGCATCGAGGGAATGATCCTCGCCGTTAAATACGCAAGAGAGAACAATATACCCTTCTTCGGCATCTGCCTCGGTATGCAGATAGCCGTCATCGAATACGCACGAAATGTCTGCGGCATCGAGGATGCGGATTCGGGAGAATTCAACGAGCTCTCGAAAAACAAAGTCATCGACTTCATGCCCGGACAGAGCGATTCCATCGACAAAGGCGGCACGCTGAGGCTCGGCGCTTATCCCTGCGACATCAAAGCCGGCACGACTATGCAGCGCTGCTACGGCTCGGAGAGCATCAGCGAACGCCACCGCCACAGATACGAATTCAACAATGCCTACCGCGAGCGTCTTGAAGCAGCAGGCCTCTGCCTCAGCGGACTTTCCCCCGACGGCAGACTTGTTGAAACAGTCGAGCTCACAGACCGCAGCTTCTATGTTGGAGTGCAGTTCCACCCCGAGTTCAAGAGCCGTCCCAACAGGCCTCATCCCCTGTTCAAAGGCTTTGTCTCCGCTGCTGCGGAAAGGAGTGCCGAATGAGCGGCCTGCATGAGGAATGCGGCATCTTCGGTATATACTCCGAAAAGCGTTCGCAGCTTGCCGAAACAGTATATTACGGGCTTTACGCCCTGCAGCACCGCGGCCAGGAAGGCTGCGGCATAGCCGTCTGCGACGACGGCGTAATAACCGCACACAAGGACACCGGCCTTGTCGGCGAGGTGTTCACCCATGAGGTGCTTTCCAAGCTCCCTCAGGGAAATATGGCAGTCGGGCACGTCAGGTATTCCACCACGGGCTCCAACGAACGACGCAACTGCCAGCCCATAGTCGTGAACCATCAAAAGGGCCGAATGGCGCTCGCTCACAACGGAAACCTTTCCAATTCCGCTGAGCTCAGAAGCGAGCTTGAGCTTTCGGGAGCTATCTTCCACACCACCTCGGACACCGAGACCATTGCCTATATGATAACTAGGCAGAGGCTCCGCACCGGGTCGATAGAAGAAGCTGTCTCGGCAGCTATGCAGCTTATCGAAGGGGCATATTCCCTTATCGTCATGTCTCCGACAAAGCTCATAGCCTGCCGGGATCCCTTCGGATTCAGACCTCTCTGCTACGGCATCATGCCCGACGGTTCCTATGCAGTGGCGTCTGAGAGCTGCGTGCTGACTGCCATAGGCGCTAAGTTCGAGCGCGATATCGAGCCCGGAGAGATGCTCGTCTTCTCTGCCGACGGTCTGCACTCGGACAGAACATACTGCGGCAAGCAGCATAAACGCATCTGTATTTTTGAATACATTTATTTTGCAAGGCCGGATTCCGTTATCGACGGCGTCTCGGTACACGCTGCAAGGCTCAAGGCCGGCAGGATACTTGCAAGGAAATGCCCTGTGGATGCCGATATCGTCATCGGCGTTCCCGACTCGGGACTTGACGCAGCCCTGGGATTTTCCCAGGAATCCGGTATCCCCTACGGCATAGGGCTCATAAAGAACAAATACATCGCAAGGACGTTCATCTCGCCCACGCAGACCAGCAGGACGGACAAAGTCAGGATAAAGCTCTCGGCCGTTGAGCAGACGGTGAAAGGCAAGCGGGTAGTCCTTGTTGACGATTCCATTGTCCGGGGAACTACCGGCGGCAGGATAGTTTCTCTGCTGAGAGAAGCCGGTGCCAGGGAGATACACTTCCGGGTATCTGCACCGCCCTTCCTGCACCCCTGCTACTACGGCACGGACATCGATTCAGAGGACAACCTCATAGCCTGCCGCAAGACGCCGGAAGAGATCGCAGCCGAAATGGGTGCCGACAGCCTCGGCTATCTGCCCCTTGAAGACCTGGGTGAACTCAATTCCCACTCAGGCTGCTGCAAGGCCTGCTTCAACGGGACCTATCCCACCCCTGTGCCCAAGGGTCTCCACAAGGACAAATACGAGATGAAGCTCTCGGATCAGGAAAGGTCTGATCTTTCCGATTGACAGCAGGAAACCGATAGGTTATAATAAACTAAGTAATATCTTTTATGGAATTATAATGTGAAAGGGAGAAACAAAATGCTCACGCCCAATATGAATTATTCTCATCTTAAGACCTCATACCTGTTCTATAACATAGCCCAGAAGACCAAAGCATACCTTGCCGCAAACCCGGACAAGCACCTCTACAGGCTTGGTATCGGCGATGTTTCTCTGCCGCTGTGCGGCGAAGTTATAAAAGCTCTCCACACCGCAGCCGACGAGCAGGCGGACAAAACCACATTCAACGGCTATATGCCCGAATGCGGAGCTCCTTTCCTCAGAGAAGCTGTTGCGGATCACTATCGCAGCCGCGGCATCAGCGTGGAGAACGATGAAGTCTTTATCTCCAGCGGTGCTTCCGATGAGCTGGGTGACATCCTGGATATCTTCGACAGATCGAACCGTTCGCTTATAATCGAGCCTGCCTATCCTGCCTATGTTGACGCAAACGTTATGGGAGGCAGAGAGATAGTTCATCTTCCCTCTTCAAGGGACAACGGCTTCCTTCCCATGCCGGACGAGAACACTGACGCAGAGCTTATCTATCTCTGCTCACCCAACAACCCCACAGGGGCAGTTTTCAGCCGCGAGCAGCTCAAAGCCTGGGTGGACTTCGCAAACAAGAACGGCTCCGTCATTCTCTTCGACGCAGCTTACGAGGCTTTCATCGAGGACGATTCCCTGCCTCATTCGATCTTCGAGATAGAGGGGTCACGCACCTGTGCCATAGAGATATGCTCACTTTCCAAGACAGCAGGCTTCACCGGCACACGTCTGGGCTATACAATCATCCCCAAGGAGCTTGTCCGCAACGGCATGAGCTTCAACGATATGTGGGTACGCAACCGAACCACAAAGACCAACGGTGTTTCCTTTGTTATCCAGCGTGCAGGAGCTGCGGTCTTCACCCCCGAGGGGCAGAAGCAGATACACCAAAACATCGAGATCTACAAGGAGAATGCACGCACTCTGATGAAGGCTCTCGACACCCTCGGCATCTGGTACACCGGCGGAAAGAACGCGCCTTACATCTGGCTCGAGTGCCCCAACGGCATGGGCAGCTGGGAGTTCTTCGACTTCCTCCTCGAAAAGGCTCAGATCGTGGGTACACCCGGCGAAGGCTTCGGCAAATGCGGAGAAGGCTATTTCCGCTTCTCCACCTTCGGCAGCCCGGAAGACACTGCAACAGCCGCAGACAGGCTCGTCGAGCTTTTCAAAAAATAAAAACAGACAAAACTATCACCGCCGCGGAACGTTCTGCTCCGCGGCGGTGTTTATCGTATCAGTATTTTCTTACGGTCTTTCTGCGATGCTTCTCAAGGTACATCCTGTTGTCGGCCTCGCATTTCAGCTCTCCGAGATCGGTGCTGCTGTCAGGCTTCAGGGTTATGTGTCCGCAGCTGCACCCCAGCTTGTAGGGCATCTGCTGTTCCTGCTCCTTCTTCTCGATGCTTTCGTAGATGAGTTTTATCAGCTTATCGGGTTCGTCCTCGCTGTCAAAGGCGGCAAGGATAAGAAACTCGTCTCCGCCGGTACGAACGCAGATGCTTCCCTTTGGGAAATATTCGCGGAGAGAATCACTGCAGGCGGTGATAGCCACGTCGCCTTCTTCGTGTCCGTAGGCGTCGTTTATCATCTTCAGATTATCAACGTCCGCGCAGACCACCGATAGATACTTGCCGTTCTTGATAGTCTCGGCAAGGAACTCGTTCTCGTATTTCTTCAAGCCGCGCCTGTTGAACATTCCCGTCAGCGGATCATGGAGATTGAGCAGCTCCAGCTCTCCGAGTGCTCTTTCAAGCTTGTTGTTCATGTAGAAGCTTCCGGTGTTGTTGGAGATAGCCGTCAGCCATGTGGAGAGCAGGTCTCCTTCAAGATCGACTGTGGAAGGCTCGCCTGCGATGTATCCCAGGAACAGGTTCTTGAAATACAGCGGTGCAAAAACATATACAACCGAGCGGTCTCTGTCGTCGATACCTCCGGGAACGAGCTGAGATGTCGGGAACTCAAAGCCCACGGGTATGTCGTGATTGTACTTGAACATGGAGACCATGGTTTTCGGAACGCTCCAGGGCTCGATATCCTCGTCTATGTTGATCTTGTTCTTGTCTTTTTCAACTTCCGCGCTTATGCATACGAAGAGCCTTTTCAGCTTGAAGATATCAGCACCTTTGTCCAGGCTGTCGAACATATGCTCCGAGCTCTCAACGCTGGAAAGGGAAACGTTCATATCCAGCAGATATCTTGTGAACTGCTTGAAATCCTGGTAGTAGGTGTATTTGTCGTTGTAGGTTATCTCATCAATATGTGTCACGGGAACACAGCCGCAGGACTGTCCCTTTACCAAAACGGAGTCGATATAGGTTATATCCTCCGGCTCATAGCCGTCCATCATCTTTACAAGCATATCCACCGAATGGATGCCTGCCTCATAGGTTGCACGTCTTACAGTGGTAGGCGTAGGCGCATACTCGCTGCAGTCCTTCAGGGAATCAAAGCCCGTAACGATAATGTCATCAGGAATTTTCAGCCCGTGCTCTTTCAGGCAGTCCATGCAGAAGAATGCCATGGTGTCGTTGGCACAAACGATAGCCTCCGGCAGCTCCGGCTTTTTAAGGATCTCTTCCGTACACTCCGTTGCCTTGCGCCAGAATTCGCCGTAATAAACTCTGTCCTCCTCGTAGGGGATGCCGTGCTTCAAAAGCGTAGCCTTGTAAGCGTCCAGCCTTTCCTCGGACTGAATATTGTTGTCCTTGAAGCCGTTTATGAAATCTATCTTCGTCAGCCCGTGCTCGGTGATAAGATGCTCCACCACCGAAGCCATGGCGTACTTGTTGCTGAGGATAATGCGCTTTTCTTCATCGTGTGCCAGGTCGTCAACATCTATCAGAGGTATGCCGTGCTCGTGAGCCTTTCTGCATATCTCGAAATAAGTCTCTTCGTCCAGCAGGGATTCACCGAAAACAACTATGCCGTCTATATCGTCGTAGTTCATCAGCTTATAGACCATCATCTCGCCCATGCGGACAGGCTCGGTTATAACTATATCAAGACCTCTCGGGGTCTTCTTCGTCGGGTTGTAGAATATAAACAGATCAACGCCGAGCTTTATGCACTGATCCGCAACACCGCGCACAACGTCCATCTCATATTCAATATCAAAACCTGTAACGCAGACTGCGATCTTCTTTCTTCTCATTACGTGATCCCCCCGTCCGGTGGTAAAATTGAATCAGTCTATGCACAAAAAGGCACAGCTTTACTAATAAATTGTATCACAGAATTAACTAAAAATCAATAGCAAACTATAAAAAACTATTAAAATTTTACAATAAATACAAAAATCGGAATTTCCGCAACAAATTCACAAATCCCGTCTTCTGCAAGAAAAAGCTGAAAAAATGATAGCGAAGCCCGTGCCTGAGGCTTGTTTTTTGTCTAAAAAGGCTAATTTTGCAATTTATCCCCTCAGCACTTGCATTTTCCCCGCGTTCGTGCTACAATATAATTTGAAGCTGAGAAAGAGCTCTCAGCATTATCATATCGATAAATGTATTGGAGTGTTACTTGTGAAGACCTACTCAAAATCCTCAAAGCTCGACAACGTCTGCTATGACATCCGCGGCCCGGTAATGGACGCTGCCAACGAGATGATAGCAAACGGAGAAAAGATACTCAAGCTCAATATCGGCAATCCGGCACCCTTTATGTTCCGTGCACCGGATGCAATAGTCAGCACAATGACCGACAACCTCATCAACGCCGAGGGCTATTCCGATTCAAGAGGAATAGTTGAGGCAAGAGAGGCTATCGCCCGCTACCATACCTCAAAGGGCCTCGAGGGCGTGGGCATCAACGACATATACACAGGCAACGGCGTTTCCGAGCTCATCACCCTGGTCATGCAGGGTCTGCTCAACAACGGCGACGAAGTTCTCGTTCCTGCTCCGGACTATCCCCTCTGGACAGCTTCCGTGACCCTTGCAGGGGGCAATGCCGTTCACTACATCTGCGACGAAAGAAGCGAATGGAACCCCGACATCGAAGATATGCGCTCCAAGGTCACAAGCAAGACCAAGGCCGTTGTCCTCATCAACCCCAACAACCCCACAGGCGCTGTTTATCCCAAGGAGCTGCTGCTGGAGATCGCTCAGCTTGCCAGAGAGAACGGCCTGATAATCTTCTCCGACGAGATATACGACAGGCTCCTGCTTGACGGCACCGAGCACACATCTATCGCATCTCTCTGTCCCGACCTTTTCTGCGTAACCTTCAACGGACTTTCCAAGTCCCACATGGTGGCCGGATACCGCTGCGGCTGGATGGTCCTTTCGGGTCCCAAGGATCACGTCAAGGGCTACATCGAGGGACTTAATATGCTCTCCTCAATGAGGCTCTGCTCCAACGTGCAGTCCCAGTACATAATCAAGGAGGCTCTTAAAGACACCACGAGCCCTAATCCCCTGCTCCTTCCCGGCGGAAGAGTTTACGAGCAGCGCAACTTCATCTGGAACGCCATGAATTCCATAGACGGTATGTCGGCGGTTAAGCCCAAGGCAGCCTTCTATATCTTCCCCAGGATAGACGCAAAGAAGTTCAACATCACGAATGACGAGCAGTTCGTCCTCGATCTTCTCAGGAGCAAGAAGATACTTCTTGTTCACGGCGGCGGCTTCCACTGGGAAGAGCCCGATCATTTCAGGATCGTTTACCTGCCGGCCATCGAGACCCTTAAAGAAGCTTCTGAAAAAATGGCTGACTTCCTCAGCACCTACCGCCAGAACTGAGGGCAGAAAAAATGAAAAAGCTTTCAAAGATCATCGCCCTGCTTTTGTGCGCAGTACTCAGCTGTGCAGTGCTGTCATCCTGCGGCAAAGATTCAAGCAGCACGGCTGCAAAAAAGGAGATCGACCCCTCTCTGCTCAAAAAAGAAAGCAGCTTTGTGATCGCTCTCTATCCCGAATATGCGCCTATCGCCTGCGAACGTATCGAGTCTCTTGTGAAAGACGGCTTCTACGACGGCCTCGGCTTCACGAGAGTCTATAAGGAATTCATGGCACAGGCAGGAGATGCAACAGGCACCGACAAGCCCTCTGTTGACCCTATAAAGGGCGAGTTCGCGGAGAACGGCGTCAAGAACGATCTCTCCCACAAGCGTGGCATAGTTTCTATGGCTCGCCGCGGCAACGATAACGACAGCGCCACCTGCCAGTTCTTCATCGTCTATTCCGACAAAGCAAAGAAATCTCTCGACGGCAAATACGCAGCCTTCGGAGAAGTAGTTGAAGGCATGGAGGTAGTTGACAGCTTCCTGAACATCGAGATGGCACAGGGCAGGGACAAGATACCCACAGTCCCCACCGAGCCGATAACCATACTCAAAGCCGAAGTCGAAGGCACCGACGCCAACGGCCACACCCTCTGCCGCTTCTATATGCAGGTAGGGAATACGAAATAAGATACAAAGCCGATCGGTTCAAGTTCTCCGATCGGCTTTTTCTTGACGCGCGACGCAAGCTTCGCATGCTTACTTTTGCGAAAGCGAGTAAGATTCCCACACGAAGAGGACATTTCAAACGGCTGCGGGAGGAAAAGTATTCTTCTGTTTTTCATTAACTCAATCAAGCGCAACTCCATAGTAATTATAAAAAATCAAACAGGAGCAAAAGTAAAATAAAGCAAAAAAAGCCCGAAGGAGCATACAAAATCGTTTGCTTCTTCGGGCTTAAATTATACTTTCAGCTTCTCCGCAAGCTCCTCGTCGGGCTTCACATACAGCGTGCGGTTGTTGGTGAAGATCACCATTCCCGGCTTCGCTCCGGCAGGCTTCTTCACGTATCTTATCTGCGTGTAATCCACCGGCACCTGCGCCGAGGACTTCGCCTTGGAGTGTACCGCCGCAAGCACCGCAGCTTCGTGGATCGTCCTCTCCGGCGGCTCCATGCCCTTGCAGGAGATCACCGTATGGGAGCCGGGGATGTCCTTTGTGTGCAGCCAGATGTCCGTCTTTTCGCTGTCCTTACAGGTCAGCTTGTCGTTCTGCCTGTTGTTCCTGCCGACCCTTATCTCAAAGCCGTCGGAGGAAACGAATCTCAGCGGAGGCTGTATCTTCGGGGGCTTGCCCTTCTGCCTGCCTTTTTTAAGATAACCCTGCTCCGCAAGCTCCGTCCGCAGCTCAAGGATATCGCTGTCGCTGCGGGCTCTCGTCAGCGCATCGAAGACCGAGTCGAGATATACTGTCTCCTTCTCGCCCTCGTCGATGAGCTCCCGGAGCTTCTTCTCGGCGGTGTCTGCCTTGCGGTATTCCTTGTAATATTTCTGTGCGTTCTGCGTGGGAGTCAGCCTGCGCTCCAGTTCTATCTTCACCGTCGGGCAGTCAGGCTCGAAATAATCCTCTGCTTCAAGGACGGTGTCGCCCTTTTCCAACTTGTAGAGGTTAGACATTATCAGGTCGCCGCACTTTTTCAGCTTCTCCCTGTCGGCACATTCCTCAAGCTCCAGCCGCTGATTTGCAGTTCTCCTTGCAACTCTGTCCGAGGCATTCACCAGCAGCCTGAAAAGGTCCTGTGCCCTCTGTCTCACTCTGTCCGAAGCCGAACGCTCGGAGTAGAACCTGTCGAGGGTCTCGCAGGCGCTCTGACATTCGCTTGTCACCATGAGCGTTCCGTACTGGTGTATCTCGGTGAAGCAGAAATCCTTGAAAACGCCCTCGGGAGTCCGCAGTATAGTATAGCGGTTGTCTCCGTTTTTGATAAGCTCGGCGGTGTGCCTGAAATAGTAAATAAGCCTGTCGGCTTCGTCGTCGGTAAGCTCCGGCACAGCCTTTTCTCTTCCCCGGCAGGCAAAGCTCTCAGCCTCTCTTGCGAACACGGGAGAGATACCCTCGATCGCCGCCATAACGGCTTTCGAGAGTTTCATATTCTCGCAGCTCTTTATCCGGGCAACTATCTCCTCAGGAGCATCGTCCAGCAGAGAGAGCCTTTCCTCTCTGGGAGGAAGAGTGTATTCTATCCCCGGGAGGACCAGCCTTACGGCGGACATATCCTGCCCGACACGCTTGATGCTGTCGATTATCTTCCCCTCCGAGTTTATGAGTATCAGGTTCGATCGCCTGCCCATTATCTCGGCGGCAAGGGTGAGCCTGCAAACATCTCCCAGCTCGTTTTTTGCATCGAAATCGAAATATAAAATTCGCTCAAAGCCGTCCTGCCGTATATCTGCCAGCTTTCCCGACGAAAGATGCTTCCTCAGCAGCATACAGAACATCGGCGGCACCATTGGGTTGTCGATGTCGGCTCTCGTTGCGTGGACACGAGCAGACCCTGCCGATGTGTTGAACAGCAGCCTGTAAGCTCCGGTGCGCGTGCGGAAGCTCATCAGCACCTCTTCCCTCGAGGGCTGGTGTATCCTGTCAACACGTCCGCCGATAAGCTCGGCCAGCTCGTTCTTGACAAGATGCAGAAAAACTCCGTCAAGTGCCATGTGGTTCTCCTTTCATATTTTTGTATCTAATTCAGAAATCATCAAGCTTTAAATCGCCGGCATCATCTGGAAGCAAACAGAGTGTATTAGGTCGTCCTTTCAATTTATCAATCTCTTTTGTCCATGATTCATCGCTGTTTGAGCATTTTTCTAAAAATTCGGTTCCTTCATCAGACATTACTTTTGCTATAAACTCTTCCGGCAGTTTCACATGATATTTTACTACATATTTCCAAGCATCTCTGTCCCAATAGTACTCTCCGTCACAATACCAATACGGACCAAGGAGCTTCATTTCTTTAAATGGGTGCTTATAGATCCCCATACACATCATATAAGGCTTTGTCGTCATTAAATATGCTATTACCTTTTTTGGCACAACGAAATCAGGATCAATGTTATCAAAAATGCTTTCTGTTCCGCCTTTGATCTCTTTGAAAGGCATAATGTTTTTCATACGTAGCATAAATAATTCCCCAAATATAAAACGCTTTATTATTGTATATAAATGGTATCCCTCCTACCGTTCGGGAGGAATACCATTTGAAGTTTGTATTCTTTTTGCCGCAAAAATCAAAACAGATAGCTCACAATATCCCTGTCGGAAGGTGCTGTCTGCACAACGAGCCCCGGGAATTTCTTTTCGAGCAGCTCTCTCACATAGTCGCAGAAAATGTCCTCTGTATGGAAATGTCCGGCGTCGATCACCGTCACACCTGCGTTGAAAGCATCAATGAAAACGCTGTGCTTCACATCTCCGGTTATCAGGCAGTCCACCTGCTTTTCGATAGCCGTCTCAAGAAGGCTTCCGCCGCTTCCCGAGCAAACGCCCACGCGCAGTATCTCACCGCCCATGTCGTTGTATCTCAGGCAGGTAGTCCCCAAAGCCTTCTGCACCATGCTGGCAAGCTTCTGGGGAGTCATCCTCGCACACTCGCAGATAAGACCCGTCTGCACACCGTTCTCCACCTTAAGCGGCTCGGTGGGAGTAAGTCCCAGCTTCTCGCAGAGGATAACGTTCATCTGCGCCGAATCAAAGCTGGTGTGTGCGGCGATAAGATTTATCCCGTCGAAGGCAAGTCTTCCTGCCGGGGTCTTGAACTTGATCTGCTTCAAAGGCTCGAAGATCACCGGGTGATGTGTAACGATAAGCTGTGCTCCCATCAGCTCGGCATCGCGGATAACGTCCGTCGTCGCATCAAGTGCAACGAGCACGCCCTTTACCTCGCCGGACATGAGCCCGATGTTCAGGCCGCTGTTGTCGTAGCTCTCCTGGTTTGCAAAAGGAGCGATCTGATCCAGATAATCATAAATATCCTTTACTGTCGTTGGCATGACATTTTCCTCCCGATCTAAGAATTTATATCAAATCCCGCCGCAAGATCCCTGAGCTCCCGAGCGGCTGCAAAATATGCGCTTCCCTGTTTTGTCCTCTGAGGGTCCTTTATCATCCCTCCGGCAGCAGCCTCGAGCCTCGAAGCCTGCCTCAGAAGATAAGCCGACGAAGCCTCACTGTCAGGCTCCACTATACCCCCGTACAAATATCTTAAGTCGCAGGGATACCCCGGCTTTTCGCCGGTATAGACCGCCTGCATCACGGAGTAAACGAACTTCCCCTCCGTGCAGGCAAGCTCCCTGCGCACTTCAAATCCATTTTCATAAAGCTCTCGCCTCAGATGATCCCACTTTGTCATGGGCTGCAGCACAAGATTTACCCTATTCTCTTTCAGCCACTCAGCCCTTTGGATTATCTCCGCGATAAGCTCGCCGCCCATCCCGGCGATAACAACATCCGTAACGCCCTCGGGGTCAATGCTGTCGAGCCCGTCCGAGAGCACGGCTTCTATCCTGTCCTCAAGTCCGGCAGCCCTGATGCTTGACCTTGCTGCCGCGAGAGGCTTCTCGTTGATATCGCAGGCGATGCAGCTTTTGCAGATACCCTGCTCAACAAGATACACTGCAAGATGCCCGTGATCCGTCCCGACATCAACAGCCCTGCCGCCGACGCAAAGCTCGGCACAGCAAAGCAGGCGCTTATCCTTCATTTTTCTCTTCTGCGGCTTCGGTATCTCCGCCGCCGACAGCACTGAAATGCTCGTTTAAGGTCTCGATAAGCTCATCGGGCTCGATGCCGTGCACCATGCAAGCTTCCTCAAGAGTTTCGCCCATAGAAGCCGGGCAATAGATACAGTGCATACCCACCTGCATAAAATACTCGGCGGTATCCATATCCTTCATCAAGATATCCGAGATAATCGTGTTTTTATCGACCCTGAATTCCATTTTCTTTTCACCTTTTCCGATGCCGTTCCCGGCAAAATAATATACCACAATGACATTATAACCTATTTTAGTACATTTTGCAATAGGTAATCAGAAAAATTCCCGGTCAAGCCTTTTTAATGCGATGCAAAACGATATCCCCGACGGGTGCCGAAGAACAGACGCTGATAAAGCAGTCTTTATATCGAGTCTCGGAAGCATACCAGAGAGTTTTGTTGTATGTGACAGGCTCGCCGGCTGTAAAGGGGATAACATCAACGCTTTTCAGGTCGTCAACAAGCCCGACTCCGGCTGCTTTCAGCAGGCTTTCCTTCAATGTCCAGATGCGGTGGAAGCGGACAACGGGGTCCGAGCTCATCCACTCATATTCCTTATCCGAAAAGACCCGTTCCGCGATAGAAAGATTTTTGCTGTCGCTTTTCTCGATATCTATCCCCACGGGACGGTCTCCCGTCACAAGAACACATACATCTCCGCTGTGAGAGATATTGAATTCCGGAAATCCCGGTGCAAAAGGCTTTCCGCTGCTGTTAAAACAGATCTCCGATTCCTTTGTTATCCCGACGATCTCCGTCATAAGTACAGCTCCGCCGAGACAGAGCAGCTTGTCTTTTTCATGTTTATATGCATTTGTTCTTTCAAAGCGTTTCGGCAAAATCTGTTTGATACGCGAAATGTCGTATTTGCTTACTTCTTCTGTTGTAACAAAAAACACTTCCATATTTATCCGGCTTCCTTTCGCTGGGAAGGCTTTTCTTGGACCGGCAAGGAGCAATGCGCGGCCATTGTTGATGCTGCATATAACGGAACAGCATATACTTCTCTTGTTATTATAGCACGATATGACAGGTTTTTCAAGCGAGACAGGATAGGTGCTGCTTGTTTGCAAGCGCACAAGCCTTTGAAACGTAAATAGTTCGCTAAGCATCTGCCTCACCGACCGGAAAATCGCTGCGTAATTGATGAAACCGAATTCGCGTGGGGTCTGTTGTTTTGCGCTCTATGTAAGCTTGCAGCGCTTGCGATATCGCGTCAAGCCCCGTCTGGGCACCGACCGGCTAATGCGCTGCGCGGCTGTTTTTACGATTGACTTCATCCAACTTCTATGCTATAATCATATCATAAATAACTTACGTCAGGAGGTCAGGGCAGTGTTTTTCAGAAAGAAACAGGAAGCCGGCGATTCGCCCGTTAAGCAAAAGATCAAAACCATGAAGTGCAGGCAGATCAGCTACGTTGACACCGACCTCGATGAGCTGAAAGCCGAAATGAAACGCGATCCCTCGGCTATCCTCAAGCTAAAGCCCGTGAACTACTACGCCGTCAAGAATCAGTACGTCATGGCACACATCTACTCAAACGCCGATCTTTCCGAGAACTACGTGATGTTCACCCGCATAGAGCTGGAAAAACGCACAGGCAAGACCGACTACTTCCCTCTCGACACCGACACCCTAAAGCGGGCTCTCGCAAAGGTCGGGATAATATTATAAAAGAAAAAGCCCGGAGTTCCCGGGCTTGTTTTTTACGGCAGCAGCTGCTTCTCCATGAAAACCTCTGTGGCGAATATCTCGTACCCCAGCTTTTCATACCAGCCTGCAACGCCGGTGAAAAAGATGTGGGATACATCCATGCCGCTGTCTTTGAGATACTGAGTGACACGGGCTATCATCTCTATCCCTATGCCTCGGTCACGGAATTTAGGCACCGTCCCGACGCAGCCGGGCATTCCCACACGGCCCCAGGCATCCGAGAGATAATTCTTCACGTCCAAACTCACCATGCAGAAGCTGGCTATCTCTCCATCCACCGCAGCCGCATAGACAGGCGAGCTGCCGTCATAATGCTTGACCCAGCTCTCTTCCACCTCTGCCACGGCTTTAAGCAGGGCTTCTGTGTCTCCCTTATACCAGCCGTACTCCGCACAGAGATGTCCCCGGAAAGCCTTTTCGTCGAAGCTGAAATCCGAAAGCCTCAGCAGCATCTCGTCACAGCCTCCGACGGTCTTATAGCCTTTCTTCCCGAAAAAGCCTGCCGTTGCTTTATCTGCACCGATCAGGAATTTCGACGACACTCCCCCTGTGAGCAGCTTGTCAAAGCCTTTTTCTGCGGAATATTTTTCTGCTTCCTCCAGCAGCTTCGAGCCTATGCCCCTGCCCCGGAACTCGGGTCTGACGCACAAAAGCCTGAGCGCAGGCGCATCCACTAAAGCAAATCCCACAGCCTCGCCGTTCTCAATATGCGTTATTATATGTGTGCCCTCGTTTATCATCAGGCTTTCAAAGAGCTCTCTGCTCATTGAAAACTGCGGATAGCAGCTGCAAAAGATCTCGCAGTATTTTTCCTTCACGGCAACCACTTCCTCATATAGTATTCAGCGGAGAATGAGCTTTCCCCTTGGGGACTCATTCTCCGCTTTGGTTTTACATTATTCGCAGGACAGTATCTTACTTCTTGCCTACGCTGATAACAGCAGCCTTGGTATTTGAAACGTCCGAAAGGCTCTTTGAAAGCACCTTCTCTGCGTCCGAGAGAGTCTTCTCGAGGTTTGCAGCGAGTGCTCCGCGGATGCTCTTCTCCTTGGCCTTTGCATCGGCAATGATGCCGTCAGCCTCTTCCTTGGCACGCTTGATCTCGTCTCTTGCGACCTCTCTTGCCTGCTTGATTATCTCCTCCTGAGCCACCATAGCCTTAGCTCTTTCCTCGGCCTTGCGGATGATCTGCTCGGCATCTCTGTGAGCCTGGGCGATGATGCTCTTCTGCTCTGCCTCGGTCTCCTTAGCCTTTGCGATCTCTTCGGGCATATTGAGTCTGATGCTGTCTATGTACTCGCGCAGCTGATCGCAGTCGATCATTTTCTTGCTCGAAAACGGAACGGCGGTGGATTTTTCAAGAAGTCCGTCCATCAGCTCAAGGATCTCATCAATAGTCATTTCAAATACTTCCTTTCGTATTACTTATTATTTGTCATTCTGTTTATTATAGCAGATCTTATCTGCGGGGGAACAAAATCGCTTATATCTCCGCCGAGCCTTGCGATCTCCTTGACCATGCTCGAGGAAAGATACATATTCTGGGTGCTCGTTGTAAGGAACACTGTCTCTGCTCCGGGGAAGAGCTTTTTATTTGCAAGGGCCTGCTGGAACTCATATTCAAAGTCGCTGACAGCCCTCAGTCCTTTTACTATCGCGCAGGCTCCCGTGCGTTCGAGGTAATCCGCAAGCAGACCGTCGTGGCAGTCAACAACGACATTCTCGAAGTCCCTTGTGACGGCAAGTATCATCTCGACCCTTTCGCTTATGGTGAAGGAAGAAGTCTGCTTGTTGGGGTTGAAGCTCACAAGAACAATAACTTTATCAAACAGCATCGAGGCTCTCTTGATAATATCAAGATGACCGTAGGTAACGGGATCGAAGCTGCCCGGACACACTGCTATCCTCATTGCTCATCGTCCTCCGTTTTCTTGTCGTAAACGCTGAGTGCGATCTTTCCGTAGCGGTATTTCTTTCGCAGAACGAGTTCTCCCACCTGTTCCGGCAGCTCACATTCACGTTCATGCTCGCAGACCACCGTACCCCCCGGCAGCATAACTCTGTCGAGAAGGGGCAGCGCTTTTTCCAGCAGCCCCTGTCTGTAAGGCGGATCAAGGAGAGCAAGATCGAATTTTTCGGAGGTGAGCTTCAGGAAATTGAGGCTGTCGGTGATCTCGGCTCTTGCATTCTGCTCGAGCTTGCAGTGGGCAAGGTTCTCGCGGACAACGGCAATGCTTTCCTTGCTCCTGTCAACAAAAGTACACCCGGCAGCACCGCGGCTAAGGGCCTCTATCCCGAGCTGTCCGCTTCCTGCAAACAGGTCGAGCACTCTTGCCCCCGGCACTCCGAACTGGATTATAGAATAAATGGCCTCTTTCACCATATCGGTGGTCGGCCTGACCTCCTCGCCCTCAAGGGTGCGGAGCTTCATACCTCTTGCCTGGCCGGTGATAACTCTCATCTGCAAACCTCATTTTAACAATATATCATTATTATACAATATATTTTATATTTTGTCTATAGGTTAATCAAAAAAATTTTTTTATTTAATTCACCCACCGGCTTTCAATAGAAGGATGAGGCGACCTCCGCCAGGCCTCCCCGGAGGGGAGGCAATATCACTTTGTGAAAGAGTTCGCGGTGCAACCGTTAGGAGGGGCTTGGTGCAAGGTGTTCTATCAGGGCTGTTTTTAAAGATGAAGGTTTGTATCCGAAGGGGTTTGGGGGCGATCGGAAAGCCCCCAACAAGAGCGTGCTGCAACGTATCGTTCGGCAGATTATTTCGGGCGTGGCAGAACCCCTCCGTCACGACTATCGTCGTGCCACCTCCCGAAGAACCATGAAATGTTCTTTTTCAGGGGAGGCTTTTTTCGTTTCCACACAAACACATATTAGAGCATTAAATGCCTCCCCTGAACAAGAACACTGCGTGGTTCTTTGAACACTACGTGGTTCTTTGGGAGGTGTCACGCAAAGCGTGGCAGAGGGGTTCCGCGGTGGGGGCAAGCCCCCACCCTACAGTTGTGCGCCTTTGGCACGGAAAATTGCTTCTCTCTTTCCTGTGCGATCTGACTCCCAACCTAAAACGGCATCGCAAAAGTGCTTTCACCCAAGCCTTGCGATGCCGTTTTGATTGTGCTGTTTTGTTTTATGCAGCGATGCCGTCGAGGGGGTTTCGCCGACTGCGGTCGGCGACGAGGGACGCTGCCCAATTTCTTCGGCAGAAGAAATGGAACCCTCAATCCTTTTTGAGGAAAAGGCTTGACCTAAAACCTTTTTAACCCGCTGCGCGGTCAATGAAGCTCAGCTCGCGTGGGATATGTCTCCCTCTCGCTTTATGTAAGCATGCGCAGCTTGCGTCACGCGTCAAGAAAAAACGCGTCAAGCGCTGTCGCCGCTGCGACCGTGTCAAGACCCGTCGGGGCTCCGACTTACTTCTTCTTCGCTGCCTTCGCGATCTCCCTCACCGCCGGGGTCAGTACTCCGCCGACCGCAAAGATAACCCAGCTCCACTTCCAGCAGTCAAATATGAAGCTCGTCGCCAGATACGCCGCCGTAACAAACATCCAGAATATCATCACAACGTTCGCAGTCTCGTTTTCCTCGATCTTCTTCCGCCTCGAATAATCCTCGTCCTCAAGCAGCTTTTTGTACCCGTCCATGATGATAGAGGGTTTAACAATGATATACACACCTATCGCTATCATAACGAGCATCACGCACACGCCGATGCAGCCGAGTATCGTCTCGGTGTTCTTCCCGAACCAGTCCGCCTTCTCACCAAAGACCGCAAGGACGATCATTGCCGCAACACCGAGGATGCAGAGGACAACGCCTGTTGCTATGGCGGAGCTGTGCTTGGGTCTCAGCTGCTCGCGCTTCTCTTTCGCCATTCCCTCAACGCCGTAGGCTGTGTCGATCGGCTCTTTTGCAAGGTAGTCGAAGCGTGCGGCTCTTGTTCCCGATTTAATAAAGAGCATGACTGCAAAAGCGATCATGCAGAGCATAACTCCTGCGCCCGCTGCTGCATAGGCGTCGTTGGATCTTATCTCCGAAACAGCTCCGAGGATCAGCGTGGGGATGACGGAGAGTATGCAGATAAACACACCCAAAGAGACCGCTTTTGAGAACCTCTTGTTCTCCTCGAGGAACTCGTTTGCCTCCTCCATGCTCACCTGTCTCATGGGCGGCTCGGAGTCGGAGTCTTCTCTTACTGTGAATTCCGGCTCGTCGATCTCGTCCTTTAAAAGGTAGTCGGTGCTGACGCCGAATATCTCGCTCAGCATGATTATCTTATTAAGGTCTGGCACGGACTGAGCGCCTTCCCATTTCGACACCGACTGGCGGCTGACGTTCATCTTTTCCGCAAGCTCCTCCTGAGAGAGGCCGTTCTTTTTTCTTAAATTGATTATCTTGTCTGCAAGTATCATAATGCTTTTCCTTTCCTTCGGGCTGCTGCCCGTTCGTTGTGTCTAAAGCATATCATTTTTTTCCGTTGCGTTCCACCAACCGGGCTTTTCAATTTGTCAACCGGCGGTTGCGTTTGGTTGCAAAACGCGCAATTTCGGCATTTTTTAAGATCCAAAGCAACACTGCACGACCCGTGGCTGACGCATCTTATGCACAGAGGCTGTGCGGTGCTGTCCTCATCAAAAAAGCCTGCACGGATGCAGGCTCGTCTTTTTCACATCTCACATCATCGTGATCTTTATCTTCGGGTTGTTATCCTTTGCGCTGAGCAGCACGTCCATCACCTTCGAGGCGTAATCCTTCTCCTCATCCGGCACGTCGTTATAGTCGGAGACAAGAAACTCTATCTCATCCTCCGCCGCCGAAAGTGCAGCTCCCAGGTCTTCAAGAGATCCTATCTTCCCTGCCCCGAGGCTCATGCTGATATACGGGAAAAACACCTTGTCGTTCCTGATCTTGATATCGTCAAGAAGAACTATCATTTTCTTCCTCCGTTCGGGCATCAGTCGAAGATTATCTTCTTCTTGCCGTTTTTATTGCGCGGAAAATCGCGGATGCGGATGATATGGTCAATGTTGACAACGCTTTCGTTATCGTCCTGGCATATCCTGATCCAGCCGTCGCCGATCTCCTCAACGATACATTCGATGACGCTTCCCGTAGAAATACCCGTCGAGACCGTATAAAGCAGCACGTCCTTGCCGATAAAGCGCTCAAAGGCTTCTTCTATCTTCATGATTATCCACTCCGTTCCGTCTAAGCTTTGGTATCATATGCCAAATGGCTAAGTGAATAATACCACAGGGCGAGACAAAAGTAAATAGATTTTATAATTTGTTTACAAATCAGGGCTTGGGAGCCTTTGGCCTCAGCCTGTAATACATGGCGTCAGCTCCGGCCTTGACATTGCCGTAGCACACCTCGAACTTCGAGAGCCTTTCGGCGTTGGTTATGACAACGGAAACGACTCCCTTGCCGATGGTACACATCTCATCTCCGGCCTTCAGGACTTCTCCTGTAACCACTCCCGGCTCGATCTCATCGCTGCCGTCGTCGACATTGACAAAGAGCTTCAGCCCGTCCTCGCCTTTAAAGGTAATGGTCCTGCCCCTGTCCGAAACATCGCGCACCTTGCCGTCAACAGGGCAGACAAGTGTTCCTCCTTCGGTGACTATCCCGAAGCCTTCGCCGAATATGCTTGTTGAGATAGCCGCATTCGGCACCTTTTCGAGGGGCACTATCTCTCCGCCGATGCAGGAAAGAACGATAGCCTCACGCTCGTTTTCAAGCAAAATATCCTTTTTGAACAATGTCACGATGTCCACCTCCGTTACGCCTCGGCCCCAAGGTCTTTGCCGGGCTTCGGCTCCAGTTTCTCTACATACTATTTTAACAAATTATAAATTAAATTGCAATAGGAGATTGACAGAGTTTACATTTTTGGCTGATTTTTTGTTCAAATATACAAATACGGCTCTTTATTTGTTCACAATTTATGCACAAAGACAAAAGAGGATTTCCATAAAAAACAGGTGCTCCGAACACCGGAACACCTGTCTGGAATAGCTTTTAGATCACTGCTTGTTCATCATTGCAGCAACTTCGTCTGCGAAGTTCTCTTCCTTCTTCTCTACGCCTTCACCGCGCTCGAAGCGAACGAACTCAACTACCTTAGCTGTGCCGCCGAGAGCCTTTGCAGCGTTGTCAACATACTTGCCAACGGAGCCCTCGAAAACGTCAGCCTTAACGAAGGTCTGGTCAAGCAGGCAGTTCTCGGAATAGAACTTTCCTACCTTGCCCTCTACGATCTTTACCTTTACCTGCTCGGGCTTGTTTGCCATCTTGGGATCGTCAGCCATCTGAGCAAGAAGGATCCTCTTCTCTTCCTCAAGAGCCTCAGCAGGAACAGCTGCTCTGTCGAGGTATGCAGGATTCATAGCTGCTACCTGGAGTGCGCAGTTCTTGCCGATCTCGAAGGCCTTGTCGCCCAGGTCGGTGTCAAGCTTTACCATAACGCCGATAGAACCGCCGCCGTGAACATAAGGAACAAGAACGCCCTCAAGTCTCTTGAAACGACGGATCACCATATTCTCTCTGATCTTGATGAACAGATCCTGCAGTGCTTCCTCAACGGTCTTGTCGCCGCCGCTGATCTTGCAAGCCTTGAGAGCATCAACATCAGCAGGAGCCTGCTCGATAACTGTATCTGCAACTGCAGCAACGAAAGCCTTGAACTCGTCGTTGTTTGCTGCGAAGTCTGTCTCGATATTTACCTCAACAACAGCGCCTACGTTACCCTTGACTACAGAAGTAACGATACCCTCTGCTGCAACTCTGCCGCTCTTCTTTTGCTGGGTAGCAAGTCCCTTTTCTCTGAGAAGGAGAACTGCCTTATCTCTGTCGCCCTCAGCCTCTTCGAGAGCCTTCTTGCAGTCCATCATGCCGACGCCTGTGGACTTCATAAGATCCTTTATCTCTGCAACCGAAACCTTTGCCATTTTAAATTCCTCCAATTCATATTTTACGTCCGGGCAGACTGCTCAGACTTTTTTTACAGTTATTGATATTTTTTTGATCTTTTCAAGCTCTTCCCCGTCGGCGGCATACCAGATCTTTCCTCCGGGATTGACCGCTATGCCCGACACCTGAGCTTTGTGTTTGTCATACAGTTCGATAAGCTCATTATAGGATATCAGCGTGAACTGTATATCGCTGCCGAACATTTTCTCGGCGGCGGCAGTGTCTGTATATCCGCAGAGAAGCTCTTCGCCTCTTGAAGGCGACTTTGCGAGCCTGTATGTCAGCGATCCGGGATCCTCCGTATTATCGGAAAGCTTCATCCCTTCTCTGCCGTAAACACCGAGCCGCCCGTCTGCTGTATAGCCGTGCTGACCCTGAAGCAGGGATTTTGCGCCGTGGGTGACGTGCAGTGTGTCCCTGTTCCAACCCTTTACCGGAACGGTGGGAGCAAGCAGCAGCATATTTCCTCTGAAGATGGTATATACCATCATGAGGCAGGCATTGAACAACTGCTCGCAGGCAGGTTCGTTTATGCAGTTCTCTCTGCTCTGCAAGGTCCTTACCGCATAGTGATTATAGGCATATCCGAAATAGATACGGTCCTCAGCACCGAGTATCTGCGCTCTTGTAACAGGTATCATCCCGTTCTCGATGCCCGGATCTACAGTCGCTTTTTCAACGCCTATATATCCCCAGCTTTTTACAAAGTTCCGGAACTCATCAGCTGTGAATTCCCTTTTTTCCAGGTCTATACCGGGGTTCTTGGCCTTGATGATCTCCGCATAAGAGCCGCAGGTGAATATCCACGCCCAGCCTTTGGGGTCGATAGTCGGGATATCCTCTCCGAGACATCTGTTATACATTACCCACAGCTTTTCAGCGCTGCCGATGATATCGAGGGGATTCCGGCTCTTATAGACCGGGCACGGTGTGAGCTGACCGTCGTCCGACATTTTAAAGAAGCGCATATCCTGCGTCGGGATATTCACGCTTCCGGGAGATGCTTTCGCAGGATCGGCCGGAGCTTTCTGTTCCTTCTTTTTTTCGGTATCGCTTTTCTCCGCCTTCTCATAGCTAGCAGTTTCCCTTAACAGATCATCGAGGGTGAAACGGCTGCTTGCCTGTGAATCCGGCGGCCGCTCAGAGTGACCGGAAAGCGGACCCCGTCCTGACCAGCCTTCTTTTTCGTACGGTGCCTTTTTGAACTGGTAACCGTTTTCCTTCAGATCCTTGACCCTCTGCTTTGAAGCCTTGATCCGCTCGTTCTGCTGTTTTCTCTGCGCCGGGGGCAAGTAATCCGGTCTGCTTTTCCACCAGTTGACGATACTTCTGATGATCTGTACAAGAAGAAACGTACAGACAGCAATAATGAAGAGCACCTCAAGGAATTTCATCTTTGTCACACCCATCCTGATATTCTTAAAAAAGCGGGCGCTGCATCGGTCGGCAGTGCCCGCTCAGCGTAAGATCGGTCTTTTGCTTCAGGGAATTGATTATTCTGCGTCCTCAGCCTCTTCGACCTTCTCGGCCTCTTCCTCGGCTGCCTCCGGAGCGGCGTCAGCGCCCTGTCTGCCCTCGATGATAGCGTTAGCCATGCAGCCTGCGATGAGCTTTACTGCGCGGATAGCGTCGTCATTTCCGGGGATAACGTAATCAACGTCGTCAGGATCGCAGTTGGTGTCAACGATAGCAACAACGGGGATACCCAGTCTCTTTGCCTCGCTTACAGCGATCTTCTCCTTGCGGGGGTCAACAACGAAAAGTGCTCCGGGGAGCTTCTTCATGTTCTTGATACCGCCCATGAATTTCTCAAGCTTCTCGATCTCGAGGTTGAGCTTTGCTGCTTCCTTCTTGGTGAGGCGGTCGAATGTGCCGTCTGCCTCAAGCTGACGGAGCTGCTCGAGTCTCTTGATCCTTCTCTGGATGGTCTTGAAGTTTGTCATCATACCGCCGAGCCATCTTGCGTTTACGAAGTGAGCGTCAGCTCTGATAGCCTCTTCCTTGATGGACTCTGCTGCCTGCTTCTTTGTGCCGACGAAAAGCACTTCCTTGCCCTCAGCCGAGATGTCTCTTACGAACATATAGGCCTCTTCGAGCTTCTTAACGGTCTTCTGCAGGTCGATGATGTAGATGCCGTTTCTCTCTGTGAAAATGTACGGTGCCATTTTCGGGTTCCATCTTCTTGTCTGGTGGCCGAAGTGTACGCCGGCCTCAAGAAGCTGCTTCATTGATACTACTGCCATTGTAGTAACCTCCTGTTGGTTTTTAAATTTCCGCTTGCGCGGATCGTCTATCCTCCGCCCGGCTTGACTTGCCTTCACCCTGCCCGAACGGGCCGGGAACCACAGCAAAAGCGCAGGCGTGCGAATTGCTTTAATATTATATCATAAAATCCGCCTGTTTGCAAGCATTTTCTGTCCCGTCATTTCAACAAATTTTCAGCTGTGATGCTCCGGGTTTTTATGCAAACTGCTCCTTCCTTCGTATCCACCAGCACCGTGTCCTCTCCCACCAGCTCGATATCCGAGAACCTGATGACTATATCCTCGTCCCTGCCGATGAGCCCGAAGGCTCTTGCCCTGCCGAAAATGATAAAAGCCGACACCTTTCCCGTACCGGTGTCGATCTCGATGTCGTCGATATAGCCTATCTTCTCCCCTGTCTTGACGTTGACGACCTCCTTGTTCCTGAGCTGAGAAAAGCTGCATACCATATTATACACCTCCAACGGATAAATTACAAGTGTATAAAATGATATGCAGCCCTTTGGTCTATTATTCTTCAGATCAGCTGCGGAAGCGCTTCTTTATGCTGTCCAGGGAGCTTTTCTCCAGCCTCGACACCTGCGCCTGGGAGATGCCGATGCTCTTTGCGACTTCTGTCTGTGTCTTGCCTTTGAAATACCGCAGGAAAAGGATGTTCTTCTCCCTCTGTTTCAGCGATGCTATCGCCTCTTTCACAGCAAGGTCGTCCAGCCATTCCGTGTCGTCGAACCTGTCTCCCAGCTGATCCAGCAGACAGAGGGTGTCTCCCCCCTCGGAATAGACCGGCTCGTAAAGCGAAAGAGGGTCGGCAGCGGATTCCATAGCCATGACCAGCTCCTGCCGCTTTATCCCCGTCTCGGCGGAAAGCTCCTCCGCTGTGGGCTCACGTCCCGTTTTTGCGGTGAGGGCTTCCTTTGCCTGCATGACCTTATAAGCCGTATCCCTCATTGAACGGCTGACTCTGAGAGAGCGGTAGTCCCTGAGATACCGCCTCACCTCTCCGGCTATCATTGGCACAGCATAGGTGGAGAACCTAACCTGCTGGCTGACGTCGAAATTGTCTATCGCCTTTATCAGCCCGATGACCCCCACCTGAAACATATCGTCCGGAGAATCTCCCCTGCCGGCAAAGCCCTGCAAAACGCTCAGCACAAGGCGCAGATTCCCGCGGATCAGCCTGTCCCTTGCAGCCTTGTCTCCCTGCCGCAGCTTTTTCAGCAGTTCCGTCTTTTCGCTTTCCTTCATCACCGGCAGCTGTGATGTGTTCACGCCGCTTATCTCAACTTTGTTGTACTGCATGACCGCTCCTATCCCGAAGGGAGCTTATCGCTCCGCTTTTAAGGATAGTATTGCCTTTCGGCTGCGGTTTATTCGTACAGGAGATGTGCGGTTTTGTCTTGAACTGTTATTCCTTGTCCTTTACGACTTCGGTGACATCCCATTTCTTCATCGAGCGCATGGAGAACAGGTGGCACACAATGAGATACAGCAGGATGATACCGGCGGTGAAGAGATACTCAAAAATCCCTCCCACATAGACGTATTCCGTCAAGGGAGTGCTTATGGATACAAGAGCTGCCCTCGCCAGCAGAGCTCCCGGAGGGAAACCGATAAGGCAGGCAAGTACGAACTGCATCATCGCCTGAGAAAGCCTGCTGAGGGATATCTCCCGGTGCTGGAAGCCCAGCGTCCGCAGTATCGCCAGCTCTTTTTTGTTCTCGTAAAGATTGGTGAGCATTGTGTTCAGCACGATAACAAAACCGATAGTCACCGCAAACATTATAACTATCAATGCGGCGAGATCGTAGGTGGCATAAAGCTGTGTGTTATAGTCGTACAGCGAGGCTGTGAACACCGAATACTGATAGCCATCGGTGTCGAAAAGGAAGGTCAGGAACTCCTGCTTGCAGTCCCCGGAAAGGGTGCAGACAAGGCAGCCGAGATCGGGCTTCGGCAAGGAAGCCGCATCCGCATAGGAGATATTCTGTATGCGGTTCACGCACTGATCCGACACGGCCGTGACGGTCATTTCCTTCCCCTTAACGGTGACGGTTCCGCCCACATCCACGCCAAGCTCCTCCGCGGTATGTCTTTCGAGGACGATACCGCCCTCCTCGGCCTTTAGCTCTTTTCCGTCTCCGTCGGTGATGCCGATAAGACCGCTGTCTTCTTCTATCGCATTCACCACGACAGCCTTGCTTTTTTCCCCTGCGGAGATATCCGTCTGATAGTAAGCAACATTTTCGATCTCCTCGATGTATCCGAGGGCTTTGAGCTTTTTCATCAGATCATCGGAAGGTGTTTCTTCAAAGAATATCTGGCAGTCGTATTTTATCCGCTCGTCAAAGACCTGATGTAAGGTATAGTTCTTGGACGAGATAAAGGAGAAGGCTGTGAGTATCAGCATGGCAGAGGCAGCAATGCAGACCGTGGAGATAACGAACCGACCCTTGCTGCGCATAAGCGAGGTAACAGTCACCTTCGCCATGGGGCGAAGCCTGTTAATGATCGGTCGCAGGATCGCAGGTATCTTAGCTGAGGTCCGCACCTGACGGGACATTGCCTCGTCGGGCATTATCCGGGAGATCTGACCCGTGCTGAGCAGCGTGGCTGTAAGGGTCACTGCAGCAGTTGCGGCAGCAGGCATGACCGTGCTTATAATGCCTACCTCATAGGTAAAGTCCGGCAGGGGGAAAAAGTCCTTGAAATAATTCCCGACATACAGCGACAGCCCTGCGGCTATCACCACTCCGGGTATCATACCCGCCGCGCAGACCATCAGGCTCACGGTGCAGAATTTCCGCCTTACCTGTCCCCGGGTAAAGCCCAACGCCCTGAGTATTCCTATCTCACGGCGGCTCTGCTTGATTATCATAGACATGAACAGGAAGATAACTATGAGGACTATCACAAAGAAAGCCACAGGCAGAAAGACCATCATGGTCCTTATGGGGTCGAGGTTTTCGTCTATGCGTTTTTTAACGGCGGAATCTTCGTAAGTGACGCTGCTCTTGACCTTGACATCCTTAAAGGAGGCTACAGCCCTTTCAAGGGTCTCGCCGGGGTCGGCGCCGTCCTCGAAATAAAGCTGGAACTCGTTGCAAAGCTCGCCGTAGCCTGTATTCTCATCAAGGAGCTTGTAAGCGTTTCTCAGCTCCTCCTCGATCTCGGAGCGTTCTTTGAGACGGCGTGAGAGCTCGTCCTCAAGCTCGTCTTCGGCATTCCGGATATCCTTCTCCGCATCGTCAAGCTCGGAGGAACCCTTGTCAAGCTTTTCGCGCAGCTCTTTAAGTGCGCTGTCTATCTCCTTTATGCCCTCCGCAGTCTTTGCGAGACCGTCCTCTATTTCCTTAAGCCCGTTCTGAGCCTGCTGCCGCCGATCGCTGCATTGGTCAAGACCGTCGCTTATCTGATCGAGGGCGGTGTCGATGCCGTTCTCTGTCACGCCGTATTTTGCAAGCTCCGAAACGATCAGACTGCGTTTGGAGGACAGTTCGCTGACAGCGTCAGAAATGCCTGAAATAATGCTTTGGTATATCTCCGCAAGAGACTTGCCGGAGGTGTCTGTGCTGCGTATAAGAACACCGACGTTTTTGAGGACTCCGCTGAGGTCATCCGAAAACCTGCCTGTGTCGATGCCCCTGAGCACAGCCGCAGTCCCCGGGATATCCAGCCATTCGAGACCGCTTCGCAGCTCTGCCAGCTCATCCGTCATAAGATCATAGACCTCTTTCAGCTGTATGGGAGTCGTTATATCTATACCGCTGATCTCTTCCAGCAGATCGATGAACTCTTTGTATTTCCCGGCTTCTTCGGGCAGCACATCCATCAGCGAGATCTCCTCCGCCATTTCCCTGACCTCGTCGGAGCTCAGATAATCAACGGCGGCTTTTGTTTCGGTATCAACGTCGGTGATAAACTCGGCGACGGCGGCAGCCATGCTGTCTATCTGCTGAGGGAATCCCTCCTTCTGCGCTTCGGCGATCAGAGCGCGGAACCGTTCCAGGTTATCGGTAAGCAGCGGATGATCCAGCTTTTCGACCAGCTCCGAGACCGCATCTATCACCTTGATGATATATGTGTTGTTCAGGGTGTTTTCCAGTTCGCGGAGCTTCGGAAGCGTTTCGTCGATAGTTCTGAGAGCATCCTTCGCCTCATTAAGGGAAGTCCGCTGCGATATCAGCTCCCTCTCCTTCTGATCTATAAGCGCCAGGGCTGCTTCAAGCTCTGTTTTCTTGGAATCAAGAGTTTTCTCCGTCTCGGCAAGCTCTTTCCTGTTTTCGGAAAGGGTCTTCTCAAGCTTTTTTGCATCGGCAAGATCCGACTTCTTCTCCTCCAAAAGCTTTATAGCCTCATCCAGTTCCTTCTGCTTTTCGTCCAGCAGCTTGAAGGCTTTGTCGGTCTCGTTTTCAAGGTCTTCCGTCTTTTTGTCAAGCTCCGCCTTCTTCCCGGCATAGTCCTTCTCGTACTCCTTTTCAAGCAGAGAGACCGGCACATACACATAACCGAAATCGTAATTGATGCCCCAGGAGTCGTCGTTGATCTTGGCTGCAAGGGTCTCGGGACGGGACACTATACCCCCCACAAACAGGTCGCGGTATTCGCCTTCGATGCGGAAGCTGAGCCTGTCTCCTACGCGGATATCGTTGCTTTCCGCGAATTTGAACTCCACCAGCACCGTATCATCCAGGGTCTTCGCTTTCGACCAGAAGACAAACCCCTGCCTCTCGTCCTCGGAATATGAGAAGGCTCTGACGGTGAGATTCTTCCCCTCGCCGTCCTTTACCGTCGTATCCACAAAAAGCCTGGGGTCGCAGCCGGATATGCCCTCCAGCCTTCTCAGACGTTCTGCTGCTTCGGCTGTGGTAACTTCTGTGGTGATGACTGCGTCGGGATAGTTGTAGTCCGACACATAATCGTTAAGGGAACGCTCCAGAGAATCGTAACCGCAAATAAGCCCCGCCGTCATGCCGAAGCCGAGGGAGGCTATTACTGCTACCGAGATCAGCAGCTTGATGTGCTTTTTGCATATTGCGGAAAGCATTCCTTTCATTATGTGTCACCATTCGATATCGGCGGCAGAGGTCACGTCCTCGTTAGCCGTTTCTTCAACGATCCTTCCGTTCTTCATAAGTATCGTCCTGTCGGACATCCTGCTTATCTCCCGGTTGTGCGTTACTATCACCACCGTCTTTCCGCTTTCGCGGGAGAGTTTCTCCAGCAGTATCAGCACGGCTTTTCCGGTCTCGGAATCAAGGGCTCCCGTGGGCTCGTCGCAAAGAAGTATCTCGGGGTCCTTTGCCAGCGCTCGGGCTATTGAGACACGCTGCTGCTGACCTCCCGAAAGCTTGGTGGGATAGCTGCCGGCTTTTTCGGAAAGCCCCACAGCCTCTATCATGCGGTCAGTTATCCCCGGGTCATGAGGATCGGCGGTGAGGGCAACGTTCTCCCTGACAGTAAGCTCCAGTATCAGATTGAAGGACTGGAAAACGAACCCCACCTTCTCCCTGCGGTACCTTGTAAGCTCGGTATCCTTGAGCCCGGCCAGTTCAAGGCCGTTCACGGTGATGCTGCCGCTGTCGAAGCTGTCCATGCCCCCCAGCATATTCAGCAGGGTGCTTTTTCCGCTGCCGGAGCTTCCGAGTATGGTGAGCAGCTCGCCGTCATAAATATCAAGGTCTATATCCTTGAGCGCCTGCACGCGGCTCTCTCCGCTGCCGTAGGACTTGCACAGTCCCCGGACGCTCAGTATCCTTTTTTTCTCTTCGTTCATAATACATTACCTCTGACAGATCAATAGCCGACGGCTATGCCGAGGGCGATAAAACCGAACACCAGCAGCAGATTGACGACGAACAGCGGCCAGCTCCTTTTCACCCATTTGAAATAGTTGGTCTCGATCATCGAAAGGGAGATCAGCAGCACCGGGGAAGTCGGGAAAAGCAGATTGGTATATCCGTCGGCAAAGGTGTATATCAGCACCGACATCCTGTCCGAAAGCCCCAGATCCATCACCGACAGAAGCCCCATAACAAGTATGGCCTTGGCTGTCGAGGAGGAGATAAAGAACTCCAGGAACAGCACGACTCCGTAAACCGTAAGCGCTATCAGGAATATGTTCTTCCCCTCTGCCAGAGAATTGATCTGGTTCGCTATGGTAGGAAGTATGCTGCCTTCATCGAAGATATATTTCACCGAGGCGGAAAGGCTGATAAAAACTATGGTGGGAAGAGCCCCTGTGATGCCTCTTAAAAAGCTGCCGAGAACAGCCTTGAATGAGGAGCTGCACAGCATCCCCGACACAGGGCCGAATATAAGATAATAGGCTGTCAGCACAACGACGGTATATCCCCTTGCCGCCGGGATAAGCGAGCAGACTACTATCATCACAAGGCTCATTACGAGAAATACACTGTAAACGGTGAGCTTCCGTCTGCGGTCAGCCAGGTCGGTCTCATCTGTGTGAGCCTCGGCGGCTGCTTTCAGCCGGAGATCGTGCTCGTATGTACAGCTCTTTGACGGGTCCTTTTTTATCCTGCGGATATAGAGGAATATAAAGCCCAGCAGCAGAAGATACATCACGATGAAAATAATTATCCTGAACCATATCTTCTCCATGGGATCGACGCCTATGATCTCCGACGCAAGGAGAACGGTAAAGGGATTGGTTATGGCGCTTGCAAAGCCGAATCCGCAGGAAACTATGCACACGAGAAAACCCGTGAAGGAATCAAAGCCGTTCATAACGCAGAGTATCGCCGCTATGGGCAGCATAGTGAGCATCTCTTCAAAGAGCCCGAGGAAGGCTCCGAAGCTCATGAACAGCAGGGACAGAACTGCGATCAGCACGTTCTGCCGGGTCTTGAAGCGGTCGGAGACTGTGCCCACCAGGGCATTTATGCCGCCGGTGTCGTTCATCACCTGAAACGCCCCGGAGATAACGAGCAGGAACAGCGAGAGCATTATCAGCGTAAGTCCGTCATCCGAGCCGAACACCAGCAAGGGAGCAAGGATGCCTTTCCATATGCTTATGCCCTGTGAACCCTCTATGCGCTCATAGACCGAGTAATCCGTGCCGCCGTCGGGAAGTGTCCCGAACCTGCCGGCAGGGATAACATAGGTCAGAACGATAGCTGTTGCCGCCAATACAACAAGCAGGACAGCCACCTGGATGAAGGTCTTCAGGGAAATGTCTATAAGCGCCTTTTCTTTATCCTTTTTCATTGTTCACCTCGTAAAGAAGGTCTGTTATCAATGCCCACCTTGCAGTCTGACGGCGTTCTTTCACCGGGTAGAAATAATAAAGCTCCTTCTGATGATAAAGCTCAAATTCCTTGTTGCAGGAGAAAGCAAGGGCAGGCAGTTCGCCTATGGGGACAGTGAAGCTGATCTTGTCCGAGGTGTAAGTGAAGCCCTCGGCGGTGAGAGCACATTCGCCGTGCTCTTTCCGGGGACGTCCTCCGTCCTTGCCGAATATCCTGGTATCCACCTCTGTTCGCAGAGTAAAGTTTTCAAGCTCTGCTTTTTCCAGCGCCTTTATCCTGTCGTAGTAGGCAGGGATGCTCTCCGCATCGTCGGTGAAGCGGTATGTCTCGTCAAGGTGATGCCTTGCTCCGCAGGCTGTGCAGATAAGGTCGTTCCCATCGCAGGCGGTGGTGTAGAGCTCGCCGCAGTCTGCGCAGCGGTAGAGGATGTTTTCAAGGCCCTTTGCCTTGTTACCGGCCTTGTAGCGGTTGAAATGTTCGGCCTTCTCATCGCAGGAGATAGACGACATTATGATATCATCAAGCTCCTCCACGGAAAGCTCCTTCATCTCATCTCCCTTTATGACCCTTTTCACCGAAACGTATATATCAGATTTGAAGAACTTCTTACGCCATTTCGGGTTCGCATAATAAGCGCCGGAGATATTTGCAAGAACAAGGGTGATCCCTTTCTTTTTATAGACCCGCGTCCCCTTCTCGACTATGGGATAACAGCGCCCGTCAACGGACAGCCGTCCCTCCGGGAACACCGCAACGGAGTAGCCCTTTTTCAGCATCTGGAACATTTTGATCCCTGCCGTATCGGGAGTGAACAGCTTCTTCGGGATAAAGCCGCCCTTGTCCCGGAGCGTCCTCAGTATCGGCTTTGAAACGATATGGCTGTTGACAATGAAAGCAGGGTTATCCTCTCCCACCAGCATTTTCAGATAGTAGAAGTCGTAGAAGGAGGCGTGGTTGCACATGATGATATACGGAGGCTTTATATCTTTCAGCTTTTCGTTGTCGATATGAAGGCGCTGCCGACGTTTGCGGACAGCATTTACCAGTCTGAAAAACAGAAAATATGTAGCCGAGTCCGGGGTGTGGTCCTTGCCCCGGAACAGCAGCTTATCCAGTATCAGCCACAGCCCTGCCAGCAGAAGCAGCATCAGCAGCATTATGATAAGGATGAGCAGCCACATGGGTATCGCATTTCTGATAAAAGCCTTTGCCGAGGTACCGATGAGGTTCGATGTTATTATAGACGGTATGACCCCTGTCGCCACAGTAAAGATATAGCGCCTGTATCTTATGTCGGTGCCGCTGCCGTAATAGCAGATCGCTCCGAAGGGTACTATCGGAGTGATGAACAGCAGATACATCAGCACCATAGTGCTCCTGCTGCCGGTTTTTGAGGATATGAAGCCGATCTCCTTGGTGCTTCGCATAAAGCCTTCGCTGCTGATCCTGCATATCCGGGACAGCAGGAATATCAGCGTCGCCCCAAGGCACACTCCCAGGTCGCAGAGCACCAGCGACATATAAAAGGGATAGCTAAGTCCCGAGGATACCTGTATGAACTCCGCCGGAACAAAGACAATGACCATTTGCAGAGCCTCTATCAGTATAACGCAAAATGCTCCCATCAAGCCCTTTTTCTCCAGCAGCTCCCTGGCTTCGTCAAAGTTCCCCCCGAACTCCAGACTGAACAGCGGCACAAGGATATCCTTGAAAAAGCAAACGAAGAGTACTATGATAGCGATAAACGCCAGTCCCACAAACAGTTTTTCGATGTTTTTCCTTACCATTAGGCAACGCTCCAATTTGTTTCTTATATGATTATACCATATTTAACATCGTGTTTCAACCTGTTGGCTCCATTGTTAACATTTTTTCTTTAGCTCTCTGTTATCCAGAGAGGTCGGAAAGCCCGAGAATGCTCTTGACACAAGCCGTCGAATATTATATAATTAAAGTAGATCAGTATGACTTTTCGGATGTCACCTGCATCCGGGAAAAGGAGTTGAAGAATATGCTGGACGTGGGCGAAAGACTAAAAAGCTACGAACCCCTCTGGGAGAGCTGGTATAAGGATTCCCATATCGGAGACGGAAGCTTCGGAAAGGTCTATAAGCTGAAACAGGACTTTTTCGGAGTGACCTCCTACTGCGTTGTAAAGGTCATATCCATCGACCTGCAAAGCGAGGTCTTCCGCAGCGAGGACAGGATGAAAGTAATAAACGAGAGAAAGCGCTTTGTCGCCGAGGAGATACGCAATATGTATCAGCTCAAGGGGGCAAGGTTCCTTGTGCATTGCCTGAACCACGCTATAAGAGACCTCTACGACGACAGGCACGAGCTCATCGGCTTTGACGTTTTGATAAGGATGGAGCTATACAATCCCCTGCCCAGCTATCTCAAAAAGAAAGGCGGCCTGACCCCGGGCGAGTCCGAGCGCATGGCTTATCAGATAGCTATGGCTCTGAATTCAATGCACAGGCTGAATATGCTGCACAGGGACATAAAGCCCGACAACATCTACCTCGACAACAACTGCGCCTTCTATCTTGGAGATTTCGGCGTGTCGAAGCAGGAGCAGTCCTCAAGCTATTCCACCCTTGCAGGCTCTCAGCCCTATATCGCTCCGGAGGTATGGAATGTCACCAAGAGCAGCAAGACCTACACCCAGACCGCAGATATCTATTCCTACGGCCTGACCCTGTATTACGTTCTCAACGGCAACCGCCTGCCCTTTGTGACCAGCGAATCCAACATCAACGAGCGCACGGCAGCAGTCTTCGACAGGCTTGAAGGCAAGCCCTTCCCTCCTCCCGAGAACGGCTCGGAGAAGCTGAAATCCGTGGTAATGAAGTGCTGCGAGTACGACCCCAACGACCGCTTCCGCAGTATGGACGAGGTACTTGCCGCTTTGAGGAACGAAGGCTTCCGCTATGTACCGAAGAGAAGCCCCGCCATTCCGGCAAGCACGGTCGTAAGGCCCGTCTGTCCCGAACCGCCGAGGATGAGCCCGGTAAGAAGCACTCTGCCCAAAACTTCGGAAGACTCCTTCCGCCCGAGGCACCAGCCCCATGGTTCGTTCCGCAAGAACCCCGACGATTTCGACGCATAAGACCTCACCGAAAGGAGAGATACCCTTGGCAGGAAGATTTTTGCTTGACGACAGCAGGCTGCGTTTTCTTCCCTCGGCCATTGCAAAGAAAGCCGCCGATTCCGAGGTGGGCGGTATCGTCAAGCGCATAGGAAAGATAGCCGGCGCTGAATTGCGTTCGGCAGCAGACGCCCTGATACCCAGCCTCGAAAGCGAGGATTCACAGCTTTTGAAGCTGCCTGTGGATGTGCTGGAGCTGGGGCTGCTTGCACCGGGAGATGTCATAGGCATTCGCCGTCCTGCCGGATATGAGCATTACGCCGTCTATGCAGGGGACGAAAAAGTGATTCACTATGCCGCGGAGGACGGAGATTTCGGTTCGAGAGTGACCGTCCACGAGGCCGACATTTTCGATTTCCTTGACGGCCAGAGCAGCTTTTTCATCCTCGATTTCCCCAACGAGCTCGGCGAACCTCAGAAGATAGCCCTCTGCGAAAAATACGAAAAGGCAAGCAAGAAGTACCCTATCACCAACCTGATGATCGACATGATAAACCGGGAGGAGTACCATTTATATACCCCCGAAGAGACCCTTGCCCGTGCAAGGAGCCGCATAGGAGAAAATATGTACAGCCTTGCCCTTAACAACTGCGAGCATTTCGCTATCTGGTGCAAGACGGGACTCAGCCGCTCCTATCAGGTGGACAGCTTTATGAGGATACTCTGCGATATACTTACCATTCCGGCCTCAGCCGTGGATGAGGAAGAAATGCCGTAGATACGCTGTATAAAACGCATCTAAATAATTCTTTGGCTTTAGCTGATTGGCATTTTTGCCGAAAATAAGGCTAAGAAACTGTGCATATTTTTTTGAAATTTTTTTAATTTTTCTATTGCTTAATCGTTTCAGTTGTGATATAATATAATTTACAAGGGTGTTGATGTGATTTTTTTATCGTTAATGCCTGCATTTTTTTCTGAAAGGATCGATTAGTTTATGGCATTTCCATTGAAGAAGAAAAAAGAAGAATCTACAAATGAAAAAATAATCCGTCTGCACCAGGAAGGCAAGAGCGTCGAGGAGATCTGCGCCGAGCTCGAGGGGCTGAGAAACCCCATAGAGATCGTTACAGGCGTTATCCAGAGAAAACTGGGTGTCGATGCTGTTCCCGATGCAGTCGTAACTCATGAGAAGAACCACGCTGCAGAAGTTATCGCAGCTGCAAGCGGAAACGATGAGGCAGAGCCTGCCGATTCCGGCGAGACCGATACCGAAGGCCTCACCAAGCTCGAAAGATATATGCTGGAGAAGCAGAAGAAAAAGCACGCTCCCGCAAAGAATTCAAAGCCCGAGCCGGAGCCCGAGCCTGTTGCTGAGCCCGAGATCGCTGCACCTCCCGTTGTTGAGCCTGTGAACGTTCCGGAGCCCGTAAGCGTTCCCGAGCCCGAGGTGCATAAGGTAAGCCTCGTTGACGAGTATCTTAAGCAGAACAACCTCTCTGCAAGCTCTGCTCCCTCCCATAACGAATACACCCCCGGACCCGGCGAAGAGTATGCCGAGATGGATGCTCTCGTTCCTCCCGATGTTGAAAGCGGAGACATCTCCGATATCCCGATACTCACCTATACTCCTCCCACGGAGGAAACTTCCGAAGAGCTGCCTACTCTTGAGGACATCACTGCCGATGCTGAGGCTAAGGTAGAAGCTGTCAAGGAGACAGTTGAAGAGCCTGCCAAGAAAGCAGAGCCTGCACCCGAGGCTGCCGACAAGGCAAACAAGGTCGCCGACAAGATGAAGGCATTTGCACTCAGCCAGATCGACGCCAACAACGCCAAGATCGCAGAGCTTGAGGAAAAGCAGAAGAACGTTGACAAGGAATTCGCTTCCAAGATCGAGGCTGCTAACACTGCTCTCATGAACAGCCAGGTAAACTTCGATATGACCGAAGCCAAGCTCAACGAGGCTTATGCAAATATCGAGAAGGCAAGAGAAGAGCACAGACTTGCTATCGCCAAGGCTGACGACGAGTACAGACGCAAGCTCGAGGAGATCGAGGAGCAGTACCGCAACGCCACCTTCGAGGCTAACAACAAGTTCCAGGAGTTCGACGACAAGAGCAAGGAAGAGATCGAAAAGCTCGACAGCGACAAGACCGCTGCTCAAGCTGACCTTGCTGCAAAGCGTGCTGCCGTATCCGAGATACATACCGCTGTTGAATCCGAGAGCGAGAAGCTCAAGGTACAGATCAACGCTCTCAAGGAAGAGAACGCAGGCTACCAGAGCTTCCTGAACTAAGCCCTCGGCTTACGCTTCGCTGAGTGAACAGTGAATAATGATCGTGCCGCCTTCGGCGGGGCCTTTTGAGGTCTCAGCTGACGGCGGCATTTTTATATATTTTTGAGGATCGGCGCATAAAATTATATTAAACAGCTGTAATAATTTGTAATAATATTTTGCTAAAAACTATTGAAAATCATAAAAAAATATGATATAATGTCTTTGGGTGTATATGCACCTATAGACAGATATATGTGTTAGAACAAAATATTGGGAGAAGGAGGAATGTATATGACTGCAATGGTATGGTTCTGGGCTTGTGCTTTTGTTGTGTTTGTGATCGCTGAGGTCGCAACATTCACGGCACTTGTTTCGGTGTGGTTCGCTGTCGGTTCGCTGGCGGCAATGTTCTGCGCAATGGCAGATGTAAGCTTCAAATGGCAGCTGGCTGTGTTCGTCGGCGTTTCTGCGGTAGTGCTGCTCATAACCCGTCCCATAGTCCGCAAGCTGCAGGGAGAAAAGAAAGAAACAAACTATGAGCTTGAGGTCGGGAAGCAGGCTGTGGTGGTCGAAACGATAAACAACAGCACATCCGAAGGCCGTGTAAAGCTGGACGGAGTTGACTGGGCTGCACGCTCCGAAGACTCGTCAAGCATTTCGGCAGGCGAGATAGTTACAGTAAAAAAAGTCGATGGCTCAAAGCTCATCGTCTCAAAATGAGATATGGAGGTATAGTTCATGGAAGTAATCATTGCTCTGGTAGTTGCAGGTTTTATACTGCTTGTCATCATCTGCAATATCAAGGTAGTTCCGCAGGCTTATGTTTATGTAGTTGAGCGTTTCGGCGCATTCAAAGAGGCTTGGACCACGGGACTCCATTTCAAATGGCCGTTCATCGACCGCGTTGCAAAGAAAGTATCCATCAAGGAACAGGTAGTTGACTTCAAACCCCAGTCTGTTATCACGAAGGATAACGTAACGATGCAGATAGACACCGTTGTATTCTTCCAGATAACCAACGCGATGCAGTTCACATACGGTGTTGAGAGACCTATCTCGGCTATCGAGAATCTCACAGCCACCACACTGAGAAACATCGTCGGCGACATGGACCTCGAAGCAACGCTGACCTCCCGTGACTTCATCAACACCAACATCACAAAGATACTTGACGAAGCGACTGACCGCTGGGGCATCAAGGTACAGAGAGTTGAGCTCAAGAACATCCTGCCTCCGGCTGAGATCAGAGACGCCATGGAAAAGCAGATGAAGGCTGACCGTGAGAGACGTGAAAAAGTAATTCAGGCTGAGGCCGAGAAGAAGTCTCAGATCCTTGTTGCAGAGGGTGAAAAGGAATCCAAGATCCTCCGCGCAGAGGCTGACAGAGAATCGAAGATACTCCAGGCTGACGCTGTCAAGCAGCAGAAGATACTTGAGGCAGAAGGTGAAGCGCAGGCCATCGAGATGGTACAGAAGGCTCTGGCTGACAGCCTTATCAAGCTGAACGCTGCCAATCCTTCCAAGAACGTTATTGCTCTCAAGAGCCTTGAGGCGTTCCAGAAGGCAGCTGACGGCAAGGCTACAAAGATCATCATCCCTTCCGAGATACAGGGTATCGCAGGTCTTGCAGCCGGAATAAAGAGCATAGCCGAAAGCGATGCTCCGCTCCAATAAAAGATAATATCTCCCTCGCTGAAAGGTGGGGGAGAAGCTTTATAGAAGCTTATCGCAGCTTTGCTGCGACCTGAAGCTCTGCCTCAGACTTCGCCAAGAGCGGCGTTAGCCCTTGGTGGCCGGCAAACTTGTTTTTCCAAAAATTTATTATAAAGGAGAAATGTACTATGAAAATCGATGTCAAAGGCGCACCACTTCCCGTCGCTATCTGCTTCCTCGAAAACGGAGAGTCTATCAGATGCGAAAAGGGCGCAATGAGCTGGATGTCACCTAACCTCACTATGCAGACCGAGGGCGGCGGTATCGGCAAAATGTTCTCCCGCGCTATGCAGGGCGAATCTATGTTCAACAACATCTACACCGCGACCGGCGGTCCCGGAATGATCGCTATGGGCTCCAGCTTCCCCGGAGATATCATGGTCGTTGATGTTAGCGCAACTCCCATCATCGCCCAGAAGCGTGCTTTCCTTGCCTGCGAGATGGGCGTTCAGATGAAGATGCACTTCCAGAAGAAAATGGGCACAGGCTTCTTCGGCGGCGAAGGCTTCATCATGCAGCACTTCTCCGGTCAGGGCAGAGTAATGCTCGAGATCGACGGCAGCGTTATGATGTATCAGCTCGGCGCAGGCGAATCTATGCTTGTTGACACAGGCTGTCTCGCAGCTATGGAAGGTACCTGCTCCATAAACATCGAAACTGTTCAGGGCCTCGGCAACAAGCTCTTCGGCGGCGAAGGCTTCTTCAACACGAGAGTTACCGGCCCCGGAAAAGTTTGGCTCCAGACCATGCCTTCCTCTGCTCTGCTGAGTGCTGTTGCAGGTACTTCACAGTAATGATCCCGCCCGAAAAGGAACATGATCTAAAATGCTCATAAGCATTGAAAATCTCTGGAAATACTTCGGCGGAGAACCTCTTCTCCGCGGCATAGACCTGTCTGTCAGCGAGCACGAGACTGTCGGGCTCGTTGGCAGCAACGGCTGCGGAAAGAGCACTCTGCTGAAGATCATCACCGGCGAGCTCGGCTTCGACAAAACTGCCGACGGCCAGGGCTCGGTGTCGGTGAACAGGCGTGCACGTCTGGGCTATCTTGCTCAGAACAGCGGTCTCGAAAGCAGCCGCTCCATAATCGACGAGCTGAAAAGCGCCTTCGACGAGCTCAACAGCATCAAGGCGCGAATGGAAGTTCTCGAGAAACAGATGACCGAGGCACACGCCGACGAACTTGAAGTCATAAGCGGAGAATACGCTGAGCTTTCGGCTTTTTTTGAGGCCAGAGACGGCTACCGCACAGACGTCAGGATAAACACGGTTTTAGGCGGAATGGGCTTTGCGGACGTAGATGTTTCGCGGCCTGTTTCTTCTCTTTCGGGAGGAGAAAAGACCCGTCTTGCTCTGGCGAAGCTGCTGCTTGAAGAGCCTGATCTGCTTATCCTTGACGAGCCCACGAACCACCTCGATCTTGCCACCCTGACCTGGCTGGAGGACTGGCTCAAAGCCTACAAGGGAGCTATCCTTGCGGTATCCCACGACCGGTATTTCTTAAACAAGCTCTGCACACGTATCTGCGAGATCGAGAACGGCCGCCTCACATCCTACAAGGGGGACTATTCGGCGTATCTCGTGCAGAAAAAGCAGAACACCGAGCGTGCCTTGAAGGAATACGACGCCCAGCAGCGCGAGATCGAGAAGCTGGAGGATTACATCGCCAGGAACAAGGTCCGTGCCTCAACGGCAAAAATGGCGAAATCCAGACAGAACGCCCTTGACAGGATCGAGCGTATCGAACGGCCGAAGATTTTCGAGAAGCCGCCGAAGATAAAGCTCGAGTACGACATCGAGCCCACGAAGGACATCCTGAAAGTCTCGGGCTGTCCCCTTGAAGTGGGGACGGGTGCTTCAAAGCGGGAGCTTATCCCCTCCCTCGACCTGCACATAAGGCGCGGAGATCATGCGGCTATCATCGGGCCCAACGGCATCGGCAAGACTTCCCTGCTGAAAATGATACAGGACATGATACCCCACAGCCGCGGAACTGTGCAGTGGGGCGGAAATGTGAAGCGTGCCTATTTCGACCAGGAACACGCCGACCTCGACCCGAGACAGACGGCACTCGAGACCCTGACAAGGCGGTTCCTCCGTGTTTCCGACCAGCAGGCAAGAAGCACTCTCGGGGCTGTGCTCATCAGCGGCGAGGACGTTTTCAAGCCGGTCTCTGTGCTCAGCGGCGGTGAGCGTGCAAAGCTCTCCTTTGCAGTAATGGCGCTGACGAGGGGCAACGTGCTCGTCCTCGACGAGCCCACGAACCACATCGACCTCGGCACAAAAGAAGTCCTGGAGGATGCACTTGCGGAGTTCCCGGGAACGATAATCCTCGTCTCCCACGACCGCTACCTGATAAACAAAGTCGCCGGCAGGGTGATAGAGCTGTCCCGCGAGGGGGCTCGCAGCTTTGAGGGCAACTACGACAGCTACGCCGAAGTCAAAGCCGCCGAAAGGCAGGCAGCAGAGGCACAGGCTCTTGAAGAAAAGCAGGCGAAGCAGCTTGCGGAATTTGAAGCCAACCGACAGAAGCAGTACCGCTCGAAGCAGCAGCGCGCCGAGGACGCAAAGCGCAGAGCAAGAGTCCGGGAGCTCGAAAACGAGATCGAGGAGCTTGAACAGCGCATCGCAAAACTTGAAGAGGAGATCTCTCTGCCCGAGACAGCAGCCGACCACGAGCTGCTGATCGAAAAGTGCGCCGAGCTCGACACCTGCCGCACCGACCTCGACCTGAAAATGGACGAATGGGCGGAATTATCGTAAAACTCAAAAGGCCCTTTACCGAGATCGCAGTGATAAACTATACCGCTGCTTAAAGCCCTTCGGCAATTATCAAGCATCAAAAAACAGTGAACAGCCAAAACTGTCCACTGTTTTATTTTTTCTCAGAAAAGCTTTGTTCCGCAGCTGGAGCAGAACTTTGAACCCTCGCGGAGCTTTGATCCGCACTCGGGGCAGAACAGCAGCTCAGGTTTCTTTTCGGGCTGGGGTTCAAGTGCAGGCTCTAAATCCTGCTCGGGCTTGGGTTCCTCAACTACGGGTTCCGGTTCGGGCTCGGGTGTGGGTTCTTCGACTACAGGCTCCGGCTCGGGCTCGGGTGTTGGTTCCTCGACTACAGGCTCGGGCTCGGGTGTGGGTTCTTCGACTACAGGCTCCGGCTCGGGAACTATCTCGTCCTCAATGGGCTCGGGGATGGGCTCGAACATGGGCTCGGAAGCAGGCTCGGGAACAGGCTGCTGAAGCAGCTCGGCTCCGGGAGCTATCTCGGAAGCATGGTCGTACTCTCTGGGCTTCTGCCTGTCGTCGATGATCTCGGGCTGGGAGTACTCAAAGGTCGGAGCTGTCTCGGCAGGCTTATCGGCTTCTTCTGTGAGGCTCTCCACTACCCTTGTCACCACGGGGCACTTCACCTTGAAGTCCTCTGTACCGCATCTGCCCCAGATCATTATGCCTGCTATGAGCAGCAGCGAAGACGAAAGCAGCGGCAGCAGATAGTAAAGCATGGCCATAAAGCGGTCGAAGTCCTTGAAATCCTGGGAAAGGCCGCTATTGTTGATCACAGCGTAGGTCTTCGAGAGCAGGCCGTTGTCGTATGCGCTGAGCAGAGCCGTCGAGCTTATGGCAACGAGGGCTGCGGAAGAAAAAGTCATCACGATGCCCAGCTCTGCACCCAGCTTCTTACGGGAACGGTTCTTTCCGCAGATAAGCATTGCCGCAAAGGACAGCACAAAAATGATTATATGCTTGTCGTAGGCGATGGCGTAGTTATACCAGGGACTGCCCGAAAACAGCCCCACGTCCTTATCGAAATTCGAGGAGTGGACAAGATAGCCCACAGGCTCCAGCAGCAGCGAGCACAAAGCGAAAACAAACGCAAACACGCAGAGCAGAACGCTTCCCGTTCCTGCATCGCTGAGCTTTTTTTCATAAAATTTCTTCTTCGGCTTGGCCATAAGATCACTCCTTGGATTTTATGCTTCAATCATACCAGATATATTTACAATTGTCAATTATCCTCGCCGGGAGGTTCGGGCTCATCGTCGTCCGGCACATCGGGCTCGGTCTCTTCTTCGATGTCCTCGTCCTCGTCATCCGGCGGGTCTTCTCCCTGTGGGATAAATTCAAGTCTCTGCATTATCTCTCCGGTCTGTTCCGAGGTCTTTGACTTTTCCTCGGGAGCTCTGAATTCCGCCTTGACGGTGAGCTTCCGGAACAGCTTGCCGTTCTTGTACTCGAAAAGTATCACGAAGCCCAGCAGCACAAGTCCCGAGATCATAACGATCACAGCAAGCTTGAAATAGTTCGGCGAGAACTTCATTACGATCTTGTTCTCTCCTTCTTCAAGGGGAATGACGATCAGGGAATCGAGAGCCTTCATGGGCTCAACAGTCTTGCCGTTGACGGTTATCTCCCAGCCGCTCTCATAGGGGATAGTCGTGAAGAGGACTTCTCCCTCTTCGGCTGTGCACTCGGCTTCGACCAGCCTGTCTTCGTGCTTTGTGACGTTCATCACCTTTTCCTGAAGCTGTGCGTCAGCTTCCTCAAAGGCTTCAAAGTCGAAGGTGTAGAACAGCTGATCCGACCAGTAGGCCATTTTTTCGTCGTTGGCAACGGTGACTCTTATCCTGATATCCTGGTCCTTCTCGAAGGTGCCCAGATTCATTATGGAGTAATTGTCTCCCACGAAGAAATGTCCGGCATATTCCATATTGGTCTCGCCCCGAAGGTAATCAAGCTCCGGCTGGAACCACACGTTGCAGCTGCGTTCGTATTTCGTCGGCAGATACATATAGAGCTCCGAGGTCTTGTCCATTCTCAGGATATAATCTATATGACACTCGGCGATAGTCGTATCCTTGACGTAATACTTCGTGTGCCCGTCAACGAGCCTCGTCTTGCCCATGTTCTCTTCCTGTGTGCGGTAAGGCTCGACACGGGTGAAGAACTTTGTGTTGTTCGTTCCGAGGAGCGAATTGAATATCACGTTCTGGTTGCGGAAGGGATCCGTGTCCGAAAGGACAACGTCCAGTATATCGTCGGAGGAAACTATTCCGAGACCCAGAGCATAGGGGTTGCGGTAGAACTTATAAAGGGCTGCTTCCTCGTCGATATGGGTGGCAAGGGTATATCTGTCGGTAAGGTCAACTCTTGTGTCGCGGAAGGTCTTCTTGCCGTCATGCTCCTCTTTGTCCATTACATAGCGGATGTCGAAGAGAGCGTCGGTGATATAAGTCGTGCCGTCATATCTTGTATAATGGCCTCCGTAGGCGTAGCCCAGCTGATGCAGCATCAGCAGAGCCGGAGAATTCATAGTGGAGCTGGAATGAGACAGGCCGTAATATCCCGTGCCTATGGGGTCGTTCACCGTTCTGTGGAAGGTGGATTCCACCCGGTAGAAGGGGTCGGAGTCGAACTGTTTCAGCGCAACTATGGCGTCTCTTGTATCGCTCATATAAGGCTCGTAGGAGGAATACCTGCTGTAAGCAACATCCACGTCTATCTTATGCAGGGTGTCCATTGAGTTTATGAGAAGCTCTCCGCCCACAGCGATGCAGATTATAACGCTGAGGGCTGCCTTTCCCCGGTATTTCTTCCAGAGATATACCAGCAGGAAATAAGCGATAAGGGCTATCGCTGCGAACCAAATCCCCTGAACGATGCCGTGGGATTCTCCTTCGTTGACTCTCGTTTCAAATTCCTGGAAGTGCTTGAAATCCTGGGTCTCGCACCAGCACAGGAAGACGAAGAGCCCGAAGAAGGAACCTCCCAGCTGCTTGACCTCAAAGCCGTCGCTGTTCTCCCAGGCCCTGTAAGCCATGAGTATCAGCACAAAGGAGAAACAGAAGGAATATCTGTATGGCAGCCAGTTCGGCACCTGAAAACCGTGCCAGATTATGTCTATGGGCTTGATATACATACAGATAATGAGAGTTGCCGCAAGAGTTCCCTTGCAGACCTTCTCCTTCACGGGTATCTTTGAGTTAAGGAAGAAAAGGGGCAGAAGCAGCAGCACTATGGAGCCGCAGAAGATGACCGGCAGTCCCGAGGGATAGACGGTGTCGTAGCTCAGGGGGAAGAGCTTCGTTCCGAAGGTAAGCAGGTCGAACTGCTTTGCCATATCCCATTTGGGCTCGGTGAATTCCAGCTTGCCCAGCTTCAGGGAATTATAAACGGGTATGAGAACGATGCTGGCGCACATTATGGCGATCAGCGTTCCTGCTGCGAACTGCACGCAGCGAATAAAGAAATTCTTCGGCAGCTTTCTTCCCTCTTCGCAAAGGCAGGCATAGATGAAATAGCAGAAGGTGAAAAAGCCTATCATGTAGCCGATATAGAAATGGGCAATGAACATCAGCGCCAGGGGGATTATATAGCCTGCCATCTTGCCCTCGTTCACGAGCCTGTGCACTCCGAGGCAGATTATGGGCAGCCAGATAAGTCCGTCCAGCCACATGGGGTCCATAAGCTGTACCACCATATAGCTCATCAGCGCATAGCAGCTTGAGAACACCAGCAGCGCTGTCTTTGAGGGCTTGCTGCGTTTTCTCAGGAATATGGAGAAAGTGATAGCCGCACAGCCGATCTTTGCCAGCTGGACAGCTTCGATAGCTCCGCACATCCATGTTCTCGGCAGCAGGCAGATTATAAGCATGAACGGGCTTGCGAGATAGTAGGCGAACACGCCGAACATCTCGCCCGAGAGGTTCCTGGACCAGTCATACATCAGACTGCCTTCGCCGTGCAGAACATCTCTCATGGCCTCGTAATAATAGACATACTGTCCGTTGAGGTCAAGCACCAGCACGGATTTATCGCCGTAGGGATGCACTCCGAAATGCGCATAGGCTATATACATAAGGCTCACCGGCACCAGGAAAATGAGCACGTTTATCCAGATGTTGGATGTGCGCTCGATAGTTGCCAGAAGCCCGTGCCGCTTTCCGGGAACAGCCGCGGCGGTTTTCTTCATTGCCTTAGTCACGTTAAACTCCTTAGTAAACGAATTACTCCGCTGAACTCAGATATATTTCAGTCAGCATATTTTTGCTCCTCGCCGTCTTTGTCGAGGAAACAGTTTTTCACGGAAGATCAATAAGATCAGATATCTCCGTAGGGATCGTCGTCCTTGCGGACTATATCGCGGATTATGTATCTCGGTCGGGCTTTTATCTCTTCGTATATCTTAGCAAGGTAGAAGCCTATCATTCCGAGGCTGAACATGATGATACTGGAAGTGAGCAGCTGAAGTATGATGACCGTGGAAAATCCTGCCGCTGAGATGCCGGCTATCTTCTGCACCAGAGTGTTAAAGCCCAGTATCAGCGAGATGATGAAGGTTATCAATCCGCAGATCGTCACTATCTGCATTGGTGCAGAGGTGAATGATGTGATGTTGTTTATGGCAAACTTGATGAGAGCCTTTGTTGACCACTTGGACTCTCCTATCTCCCTGTCTGCGACCTCAAAATACACTCTTTCGGTCTTGAAGCCTACCCAGGAGGACATAGCCCTGAAAAACGTGAGCCTTTCGGGCATGGCGTTCAGAGCATCAACAGCCCTGCGGTCCAGGAGCTTGAAGTCCGAGGCTGCTTCCATATCCAGCCCCGAGGCCTTGTTTATCAGCTTGTAGAAGAACAGGCTGAAGCCCTTGTAGATCTTGCTTTCCTTGCCTCTGTCGGCCTTTCTTCCCTCGACTATGTCGATGTCGTTGTTCTTCCAAATCTTATACATCTCGACGATAGTCTCCGGCGGATGCTGCAAGTCGCAGTCCATGAGCACGCAGGCATCTCCCTTTGCCACCTCCAGCCCTGCGAAGATAGCACTCTCCTTGCCGAAGTTGCGGCTGAAATTGACGGCAACTATATGCTCGTCTCTCCTTGCCATAGCTTCAAGCTTTTCCCAGGTCTTATCCTTCGAGCCGTCGTTCACGAACACGAGCTCATAGTCGATATAATTATCCTGCATTATCCCCGAAACGACTTCGGCGGTATGCTCGACATTGCCCTCTTCGTTATAGCTCGGGATTATGATAGAGATCATATGTCATTGCTCCTCATATTTTTATATCAGTCACTTTTCTTCAAAGTCTGCATTATCCTCGCAAAAAAGCCTCTGCGGAGATAATGCAGCATCTGACAAAAAAGTCCAAACTGCTGCATAGTCCCTTGCAGAACCGTGCAGCAGCAGGATCACTTGTCGTGTTATTTTTTTACTATGCCGACGATCATCAGCACGACACCGAGCACAGCACAGATCGAACCGCCTATAAGGCTGGAACGCTGGGAGGACTGGGTCTTCTGGAGCATCTGGTCTTCGGTCTTCGTTGTAACGATGAAGGGCTTCTTGCTGTCCTTCGGAGGTCCGATGCAGAGCTTGCCGGCATTCATATAAGCCTCGCCCAGAACGTAAAGGGACGCATTCAGCGGGATGATAGACTCTATCTTCCTGTAGCCTAAAATGCGGTAGCCTGCGCCGTTGGGACGGATATCATACCTGCGGTAGCGCCTTCTCATGGAGGGGAAGGGAGCCTGGTTCGCATAGGGGTCTGTCATATCCATCTGGTCGAAGGACTTGATGAGGTCCAGCTTATTTGCGATGCCGTTGGTCTCGATAACTATCTCCTGACCGCTGGCATCCTTGAGGATAAGGTCTGCGCTGGATTCCTCGTCGCTCAGCTTGTCCTCTCTTTTGGTGGTGGACATGGAACGCGAACCGTCGCTGTTCCTGCGCTCCTGGGTGGTCTCCGATACCTGCAAGGTCTCGGCCGTGTAGAAAGCAACAGCCTTGCCCGAATAAGGGGTCTTCACCGTCTCGTGGGTGACAGCCGTTCCCTTGAGCTCGACGAACTCGCGGTAATCGGGATTATATTCTGCCATAGCCTCGATAGCTTCCTTGGCATCGGCAACAGATGAAGTAGCGGTAGCCTGTATCTCCATCGCAACGCCTGCTTTCTTGGCACGCTGGAACACTGCGAAATACACTCCGACGATTATTAAAATTATTCCGATTATTATAAGAGCCATAGTTTACTGTCCCTGTTCTGCGGTCCCGGTCTGGCCGAGCTCTGCCATAAGTCTTGCCATCTCTGCATCCACTGCGGAATCCTTCTCCATCTGAGCGAAGGGATCCGGCTCGTTGGAAACGCCTGCCAGGTCGGAGAATGCCTCTGCCTGAGCTTCCTTTGCCTCGATCTTCTCTTCCATTTTGTCCAGCTTGCTGAAAGCGCTGGAAGAATCCATGTTGCCGAGGGTCTTTGCAAGGTTTTTCTGAGCGTCTGCCATCTTGGAACGTGCGATGAGCATAGCCTGCTTGCTTCTTGCCTCGTCCAGCTTCATCTTGAGGGCATCTACCTGTCCCTTGATGGTGTTTACCTGAGCTGTGGAGGTATCATACATCTGCTGATACTGTGCAACCTGGCCGTCAGCGGTAACTTTTCTCTGGAGAGCCATTTTAGCAAGATCCTGATTGCCCTGCTGCAGAGCGACCTTAGCCTTGTTCTCCCAGGAAGCAGACTCTGCCTTTGCTTTTTCGAGCTGCTTGCCGATCTGTCTCTGGGAACCCATAGCCTGGCCGAGAGCGTTGGTGCACTTTTCCTGCTCCTGCTCCATATCTATGATGATCTGCTTGACCATCTTTTCGGGATCCTCGCACTTGTCGAGAAGATCGTTGATGTTAGCCTTGAGTATGTCGCCTATTCTCTGAAAAATTGCCATGTTCGTTTCCTCCTGATGTTTGTTTTTTTATTTATCGGACTCCGGGTCCGAGTGGGTACTGTTGAAATCTGCGCGTATCCTTCCCCAGCACACGCAGGTAACTATGAAATAGATGCAGTAAACAAGCTTCGTCAAAAACATTATGAGCCCTGCAACATCAGCGATCTTTGTTCCTCCCGCAAAGCGGTTTATTATGTCCGCCGGGATGAACACAGCCGCAAGAACTATCATTATCCTGTAATGCTTTGAAGCCAGTTCGATAAGCCCTCCGCGCCTGAAAAGCTGCAAGCAACTCAGCAGCAGAGCTATGAGCTTCCTGCTGAGCAGGATGACGCAGGCTGTTGTAAGTGCTCCGCTCAAAGCAGCGCAGATGTTCACGGCTTTGTCGGAAGCATTTGCAGCATTCGCCGCGAAGACAGCCGCCGTCGCAGCTGCACATAAAGCCGTCAGACAAAGGGCCTGGGGCCTCAGGGTCTCTGCCCTTTCCTCGAAGGGCTTCAGCTCCGCGATGCCCATAAGCATGAACAATGCTCCCACAAGCCTTACCGCATAAGCCCAGCCCTGCCCGAGGCCGAGCTGTAAATTGCATAAAAGAAAGCCGACTGCCAGAAAATTCATAGCGGTTTATTCCTTCTTGTTGGGCGGCTTGCGGAAAAGAACTTTAGCGCAAAGACCGGCTCCCGCAAAGATAAGCGCGAACATCAGCACGTAAACATACAGAGATGCCTGTACCGCGTGGAAGCTGATGGAGTTTATCATTGCGATTATGATTATGAAAACGCCGAGAGCTGTCACGATGCCGCCGATAGTCTTCTTCTCCATCAGGAACATAAGGAATATCCCCACAAGCAGCGGAAACAGCATTACTCCCGTGGTCATTATGCGCCAGCGTCCGATTGAAAATCCCGACCAGAGCCAGGTCACTTCAAACATATTAAGCGCCCAGTAGATACCGCCGCCCAGCATGAGCACGCCAAGGGTGAGCTGCAGCAGTTCGTGATCCACCTCTCCCCTCTCGCTGGAGCGGAAAAAGGAGCGAATGCTCATAAGTACATTTTTCATTTATCATACTCCCTTCTTTTCGCTGAGCAGTCTCAGCCGTCAGGTCATAATCATCCGTTTAATATTATATAATATATTTCACTTTCTGTCAATATTTTTAGCTGATTTTTTCACAGAAATCATTCAATAAAAAACCGAGGACAGGAATACCCTTTTTCGCAGAAAAAAAATAATGAATAATCAAGATCATCGCCGCAGGCGACACCTCAATTATTCATTATTCATTATTCACTAAGTGAAATGATTCTCACCAATACATGACCACAGGCGTGTTCATGGAGATGTTCTCGTAAACATAGCGTGCATCTTCAATGGACATGATTATGTCGCCGCCGGTGCCGTTCTTCTTATAGATCGTTCCGCCGAACTTCGTGCGGTTCTGGGACTCGTAGATGCGGATGCCGTTGGTGGAGATGTTAGTCCAGTAGGTGGCCTTGATCTTCGACTTCTTGCCGTCGTCGTTCTTGTCGGAAACCGAGACATCCATTTCCTTCTGCCATATCTTGTATATGCCCTCGGGAGTGGAGTCCTTTGAACCTGAGACGATGTCGCACTCGTATCTCAGCTCGTTCTTGTAGTAGTACCAGAAGTGCTGTGCCGTGAGGTCGATCTCGCAGTAGGTGTCGCCGATATCGCTTTCGGCTTTTCTTGCTCTCGGGTTGCCCTCGTAGGTGTATTCAAGCTCCTCGCTCTTGTAGTAAACGGGGTCGATCTGAGTGTTCTTTCCGGCGTTTATGGCTTTTTCGATGAGATCGCAGGTCTTCTCCTGATCCATCCACCAGCCGTAGCAGCCCTTACCCTGGGGTATCTTCTTCTCGGCACGGTTGGTCGTCTCGAACTTCCTCGTTGTGCCGTAGGTGTCGTACTTGTATGCCAGCTGCTCGACATAAGCCATTACCTTGTTGCGGTCAACTTTATAGCTCTTGAGGCCGTTGCCCTGGTCGAATACCAGCCAGTCCATGAAATCCTCGCCGGTGAGCTTTGCGTCCTCGTAGCCGAAGTTGATGCTGATGACCACGTCGTAGATCGAGCCCATGTTGCGGTACTCTTCCTCCAGATCGGAAGCAAGGACCTTCGGCAGCTGATAAACGTCTGCCGCAGCCAGGTCGATAACATAAACTCCGTTGTCAAGATGCTCTCTGATATAATCCAGCAGCACGTCCTGCTTTGAGTCGTCGATCTTGTCGCCCTTGACTTCCTTCACTATCTCGAAGCCCTTGGCGGTGACGCTGATATATGCGTCCTTCGGGGGATTTTTGCCCGACTTGTCGATGACTCTTTCCTTGATGACCTGCACCAGCTTATCGTCGTTATAGGTGCTTGCCTCAGTGAAGTTGAACTCGGTCTTCTTGAAGAGGTTCCTGAACCAGAGGTAGTGGTTCTGCTGGGTAAGGAACTGGGAAACTGAGATCTTCACGTTATCCACGAAGTCGATATCCGCAAGGGGGATGTAGATCGACTGCCCGTCCAGCTTGATGAGCTGGAGCTGCTCGGGCGCTGCGTTGGACGTGGAAACAGCCTCGTAGGCTTCGGCTTCCGTCATCCCGCTGACGTCCACCGAGTTGATGAAGGTGTTTCTCAAAAACTTATCCCGGGACTCCTTGATGCCCTTGAGATAGACATAGACTCCCACGACAAGGAGGATCACAAGTATAAGTATGATAGAAAAGAAGGCTGTGCCGAGCCTTGTGGACTCCTTGCGCTTCTTTTTCTTTTTCTTTTTTCCGCTGCTTTTCTTCGGACGTATCTGCCCGTCCTCGATCTGCATTTTACGCATTATCTGCAAAGCAAGCTCGTCACCCGACGCCTGCCGCTTTTCCTGCGAGCTCATTGGTATCTCTCCTTTCGCAAACCGTGCAGCTAAGACACAGTCACACAGTCTATTATACACCACTTATCCCAAAATTTCAAGTATAAATCCAAATTTTTTCTCTATTAGACAAAAAAGCTCCGTAAATACGGTGTTTTTTAATACACCCTCCAATGTTTCTATCGTGCGCTTGACAAGGCTTATTTCGGCCTCCTTTTTTAATTCACCCACCAATGTTTCAATAGAGCGCTTGGCAAAGCTTATTTCGGCCTCCCTCTAAGGGAGGTGGGAGCCTTTGTGAATGAGGCGGCGGTGCAGCCGTTGGGAGAGGCTTGCTTATGTACTCCCTCAGTCACCTTCGGTGACAGCTCCCTCTGAGAGGGAGCCGATTTTTACGGTTATATCAGAAGAAAATGATAAAAGGAAAAGGTTTGTATCCGAAGGGGTTTGGGGGCGATCGGAAAGCCCCCAACAAGAGCGTGCTGCTATTTATGATCCGGCACATTCCTTAGGCGTGTATTATTTCTCACAAAGCTTTGCTCGCGTGGGAAACGTCCCCTTTCACTCAACGTAAGCAAGCTCTGCTTGCGTGACGTGTCAAGCGCTGTCGCCGCTGCGACCCGTCGGGGCACCGACCCCCCAAACCCCTTCGGATACCCACTTTTTTCAATTTGCGAAAAAAAGCCTCCCCTGAAAGGGGAGGTGGCTCGGCGCCAGCCGAGACGGAGGGGTTCTGTCGCCGCTGCGACTATTCTGCTGCTTCCGGCAGGATTATCGCTGCCGCGATGTATGCGATGACCCCTGCTCCAGTGCATCCGAAAAGTATCGCCAAAAGCCTTATCACGTTCGGGTCCATCTGCATATATTCCCCGATGCCTCCGCATACTCCGCAGATCATTCTGTTTCTCTTCGATCTGAATATTCTTTTCATTGCTGCTCCTCCTTACTCTCTCTTACTTAAAGCTTACGTCAACGTCTCCGGCTCCGCAGTCGATGTCAAGCGGGATATTGGCTCCTGTGCCTTGTGCGCTGCCTTTTTCGATATTCACGTCGCCTATGCCCTTATCCACATCGACGTCGTAGTCCATATACGATCCGTCGATCCTGATATCCACGTCTCCTGCGCCGCAGTCGATCTTGCCCTTTTCTGTCAGCTTGCCCGAGAACTTAACGTTTCCGGCTCCGCAGTCCAGGTCGAGGCTGCCTATCTCGCAGTCCAAAATGTCGATATTTCCAGCGCCGCAGTCCATATCCAGCTTATCGAATTTGCAGTTCTCCGCCGAGAAGTCTCCTGCTCCGCAATCGAGATCTGCTTTTTCTACCCTGAAGCCGTCCAGCTTTATTGTGCCGGAGCCTGCATCCATGTCAAGCTCGTCATATAGCTTATCGGGGACTGTCAGGGTTATCTTGGACTCCTTGCCGAACATATTCAGGCTGCCGAAGCCGATGATAGAGAAGCTCTTTTTCTTTTTATAGATCTTCGCGGTACTGCCGTCGATCTCAAAGCCGATATAGTCTGTGGGGACATCCTTGCCCTCATAGGTTATCTTATCAGTCTGTCCGCCGTTTACTATTTTAATATCCACGGAAGCGGAATCTATCTTTATCTTTGTGACATTCTCTGCCTGCTCCTCAACGAGCACGTCCTCATACTTGATATAATGCCCGATACCGCCCACGGCGACGAGGCTGATTATACCGATGGCCAGCACGATTATGCCAACAACTATCATCCAGCCGCCTACGGGAAAGCGGCGTGGTCTCATATCTTCGTCAAGTCTCATCCTTATCTACCTCCCACCAGCACGTTATGAGCTCTGCCGACCATTCTGTTAAGGGTATTTCTTGCGCCTCTGAGCAATCCTCTGAACAGAGGGACTACGGTCAGGACGAAGATGCCGGACAGAATGAGGCCTGCGCCGATAAGGATAATGCCGAGGGGCGGTATGTCAAAGAGAGTGACCACACCCGAGGCCACAAGTCCCACGCCTGCGGAGATCAGTGCTATCTCGAGGGAGAATGCAACTACCACTCCCACGAACATGAGCACCAGGCAGACGATGAGCAGCGGGAACCATATTGGGAAAAGCATCACCAACAGCAAGAGCTTGGCGACATCCGGGCCCTGCTGCACGGGGACACGCTGCTGCTGTATGGGCAGCGGAGCCTCCTGCTCGGCTCTTTTGGGCTCAACGTATTCTTCCATAAGGAACTCTGCCTTACCGTCGGGGTCGATGCCGTTGTCTATATATATCTGTCTTGCAATGGCGTCGATGCTTCCGAGGGAAGCGGCTGTTTTCTCTTCGTTCTCCTCGCCTGCATCCAGGAAAAGCTCGTCATAATACGCAACTGCGTCATCCAGCTCCTCAGCAGGCAGACGTCCCAGCTTTTTCTTCAGCTCGCTGATGAATTCTTCCCGTCTCATTCTTTTATCTCCTCACCTGTTAATATATTGTCTATTTTGAGCTTATAGCTCTTCCATTCTGCCAGAGCCTCAAGCAAAGCAGCTCTTCCCTGCTCGGTGATCCTGTAATATCTTCTGTTCCGTCCCATGAACTCTTTATCGTAGGCTTCAAGCTGTCCTGCCTTTTGCAGCCGCCTGAGCACCGGATAGAGAGTCGATTCCGAAACATCCACGGCTCCTCTTAAATATCTTGTTATCTCGTAGCCGTAGGTATCGCCGCTGTCCACAACTGACAGCACCATGGCATCGAGCAGTCCTGCGCTGATCGGAAAACCCATTTGCTCCTCCTTTCTTTTGTTCTGCACGTAGTTTTTTGTTTTTTGTGCACGCACTTTTCTGTTTTGATCGATCGGTAAGTAAGTTGTATCCCGGGTCATATTGTTCTTACAAGCATATTATAACCGATATAATATTGTTTGTCAATAGGGTAACGCAAATTTGGCGTTTCGCACATATAGCACGGTAATTATCAGACTTTAGACTGTAGAGAATGTACAAAACAGAACCCCTCCGTCACGACTTCGTCGTGCCACCTCCCGAAGAACAACGTTAGTGTTCTTTTTCAGGGGAGGCATAATTTTGCTTTATTGCAAATTGTGTTGAAACGAGAATTGCCTCCCCTGAAAGGGGAGGTGCCCGAAGGGCGGAGGGGTTCTGCAAAAAAATCACCCACGGCAGGAAACCCCGCCGCAGGCGACATTATTATTAACTATTCACTATTCACTCTTAACTATTCACTGAGCGAAGCGTTTCAGTAATTCTCCTCGTGGACCTCGAAATAGCTCTGGGGGTGATCGCATACAGGGCAAACGTCAGGTGCCTTGGTGCCTACTACGATGTGTCCGCAGTTGCGGCATTCCCATACCTTGACCTCGCTCTTCTCAAACACCTGCTTGGTCTCAACGTTCTTGAGCAGGGCACGGTAGCGCTCCTCGTGGTGCTTTTCGATCTCGGCTACGCCGCGGAACTTGGCAGCCAGCTCAGGGAAGCCCTCTGCCTCGGCGGTCTTGGCGAAGCCCTCGTACATATCCGTCCACTCGAAGTTCTCGCCGTCAGCAGCAGCGGCCAGGTTATCGGTGGTCTTGCCGATGCCTCCCAGCTCCTTGAACCACATCTTGGCGTGCTCCTTCTCGTTGTCGGCAGTCTTGAGGAACAGCGCAGAGATCTGCTCGTAGCCCTCTTTCTTCGCAACGGAAGCGAAGTAGGTATATTTGTTTCTTGCCTGCGACTCGCCTGCAAAAGCGGCCTGGAGATTCTTCTCGGTCTGAGTTCCTGCGTATTTGTTAGCCGGAGCCTCTTCGATCTTCTCGAGCTTATCGCCGGACTGCTTGCATCTGGGGCAAACTGCCTCCTCGCCGTCCTTTACCTCAAAGACCTCACCGCAGACTTTACACTTGTACATTGCCATAGCAATTACCTCCTTATTATAATTTTTCCCCCATACCGGGTAATGTCCGATATTATTATACCACAAAGAAGTATATAAAGTCAACACTTTTTTATGCAGGTTGCTGAAATATTATGGAACCCCTCCGCCCTGCTGAGGGAGGACAGAATGTAGGGGCGAACCTATGTGTTCGCCCACAAACACAGCACAAGCCGCAGGACGGGCGCACACATAGGTGCGCCCCTACAGTTCCGCCACGCACGAATAATTCTGCAAATCAATACATAGCTGCACGCTCTGTTGGGGGCTTTCCGATCGCCCCCAAACCCCTTCGGATACCCTTCTTTTTTCAAATTGTGAAAGCAAAAAAAGCCTCCCCTGAAAGGGGAGGTGGCACGACGAAGTCGTGACGGAGGGGTTCTTAAAGCATCTCTAAGCTCAATTCTCCGTCCTTTGCCGTAAGGGCTATGCCGGTGATCGCTCCTACGCCTTTGTCGATCATCGCTTCTGCGATCTTGTCCTCTACCTCGGCGCGGATGATATGCCTTATATCCCTGGCTCCCAGCTTTTTGCCGAAGGCCTTCTCTGCGATGAGCCGGCAGGCTGCTTCGTCGTACTTGAATGTTACGCCGTTTTCCAGCAGCGGCTTCTTCATCTCGTCCATCATAAGTCCTGCGATGCCGGCGTAGTTCTCCTGAGTCAGGGGCTTGAAGACGACTATCTCGTCAACTCTGCCCAGGAACTCGGGCTTCAGGAAATCCCTGAGAGCCTTCATGGCCTTATCCTCGGAGATCTCGGCCTCGGTCTTATTGAAGCCTACTCCCGAGTCCTTATCGTTGGAGCCTGCGTTGGAGGTCATGACTATCACGGTGTTCTCGAACGAGACGCTTCTGCCCTGTGAATCCCGGAGCCTTCCCTCGTCGAGTATCTGAAGCATTATGTTCATTACGTCGGGGTGGGCTTTTTCTATCTCGTCAAAAAGGACGACGGAATAGGGTCTGCGGCGGACTTTCTCGGTGAGCTGTCCTGCCTCGTCGAAGCCCACATATCCCGGAGGCGAGCCTATGAGCTTTGAGACTGAATGTCTCTCCATATACTCGGACATATCGACCTTGATGATAGGCTCCGTTGCGTCGAAGAGCTCTTCGCCCAGGACTTTTACCAGCTCGGTCTTGCCGACGCCTGTGGGTCCCACGAAGATGAAGGAAGCGGGACGTCTGCGCTCGGTGAGCTGGATACGGGTACGCTTTATAGCCTTTGTTACCTTATCCACGGCCTCGTCCTGGCCGATTATGCGCTTGGAGAGGGCTTCTCTGAGGCCGCGTATCTTCTCGTACTCTGTCTCTACTATCTTATTAGCCGGGATGCCCGTCCACATCTCGATGACCTTGGAGAGGTCGCTTTCTGTGACCTGGAGGTTTGCGGCTTTGGGTTCTATCTCCTTGAGCCTGTTCTCGATACGGGATATCTCCGCCTTTTCGGTGGCCAGTATCTCGTAGTCCGGCTCGTCCTTTTCCTCATACTGTGCCACGAGGTCGGTATGCTTTTTCAGCTCATCGTTGAGCTTGTCCAGCTCTGCCAGCTCGGCACTTCCGATACTTGCCACGGCACAGGCTTCGTCCAGCAGGTCTATGGCCTTATCGGGGAGGAAGCGGTCGTTAATATATCTTTCCGAAAGCACGGCGCACATACGGAGGCAACGCTCGGAGATATGGACTCTGTGGTGCTTCTCGTAGTACTTTGCGATGCCTTTGAGCACGCCGAAGGTATCCTCAACGGTAGGCTCGTTTATAGTCACAGGCTGGAAACGTCTTTCAAGGGCAGAGTCCTTCTCGATATACTTGCGGTACTCCTTGAAGGTGGTAGCGCCGATGACCTGAACCTCGCCTCTGGAAAGTGCAGGTTTCAGGATATTTGCGGCGTTCATCGTGCCCTCGCTGTCGCCTGCTCCCACGAGATTGTGCACCTCGTCGATGAAGAGGATGACATTACCCTCGCGCTTCACTTCCTCAACAAGGCCCTTGCAGCGGCTCTCAAACTGTCCGCGGAACTGGGTGCCTGCGATGAGGGCTGTGAGGTCCAGAAGGTATATCTCTTTATCCCTGACGCGGAAGGGCACATTTCCGCCGACGATACGCTGGGCGATGCCCTCGGCTATGGCTGTTTTGCCCACGCCGGGTTCGCCGATGAGGCAGGGGTTGTTCTTCTGTCTGCGGGAGAGTATCTGGATGACGCGCTCGCACTCCTTGTCTCTGCCGATGACATTGTCAAGCTCGCAGTTGCGTGCTTTCTCGGTGAGGTTGGTGCAGTAGTTATTGAGGAATTTGAGCTCCTTCTTCTTGCGCTCCTTGGGATCCTTGGGAGTTCTTTTCCTGCGCAAAAGCTGCTCGCTTGAGGGATTCTCGCCCTCCTGGTCGTTCTTGCCGGAAAGGCCGCCGAAGAGGTTCGAGAGGAATCCGGGCATAGTGCCGCTGCCGCCCATCTCAAAGTCGTTGCCGTCGTTGAGCTCCATGAGCTGGTCGGTCATCTGCTCGATCTCCTCGTCGGTTATGCCAAGCATCTTCTTAAAGTCCTCGGCCTGGGAAAAGCCCAGCTCTGTGGCACACTGCAGGCACAAAGCCTCCGTCTTTTTCTCGCTTGGGTTTTTGGGATCGACCTGTGAGATGAACATAGCTGCAGGTCTTTTTTTACATCTCGAGCACAGTACAGGCTCCATATAATTCTCCTTTCTTTTTTTAATACACCCACCAGCTTTTTATTGAGCGCTTGGCAAGGCTTTGCCAGGCCTCCCTCATAAGGGAGGCGGGTGCCTTGGTGGATGAGGTCGCGTTGACACCGTTGGGAGGGGCTTGTTGTTTGCCCTCTATCAAGGCTGTGCCCGCGTGGGATATGTTTTCTTCCACTCGATGTAAGCATGCGCAGCTTGCGTCACGCGTCAAGCGCCGTCGCCGCTGCGACCCGTTGGGAGGGGCTTGCTACGAAGTGTTCTATTAGGGCTGTTTTTATCTATTAAGTAAAATCTTGAATAGAGTAAAATCTTGAATAGAGGTTTACCCGAAGGGGTTTGGGGGCGATCGGAAAGCCCCCAACAGAGCGTGCTGCTTTTTATAATCCAGCACATAGCTTTAAGCGTAGTTAAGCCCCAGCAAAGCTTTGTTCGCGTGGGATATTTACCCTCCTGCGCAAAAGTAAGCATGCGCAGCTTGCGTCACGCGTCAAGCGCTGTCGCCGCAGCGACCGCGTCAAGAAAAGAATATCTTAAAGAAATACTTGAACAAGAACGTATTCTCGAACAGGCCGGAGCTTACGAAGCCTTCGGAGGCTACTATCCTGGCGGCGATCCAGGCGGCGAGGAGGATGTAGAGACAGCCCTTTGCAGCTCCAAGGATAAGGCCTCCTGCTCTGTTTGCGCCGGAGACGGCAGGCAGGTGATCCAGGACCCCTGCTATCATGAACACCACCGCCAGCAGAGCTTCAAGAAGTATCATGAATATCACGAAGAGGGCAAAGCGGATAAGTGTGGTGACGGGTCCGTCGATGATATGATAGACGATATACTCGATGCCCTTTTTGTTATCCTCGCCGGAGGCAAAGGCACGCACGGCATCGTAGGCTTTTGCGGAGGTGATCTCCAGGGTCTCGCTTATCTTGTCGTAGTTGTTATAGCCGGCTTCCTCCAGCACGTCCGACGCCATCTCTCCGCTGAAAAACCTGTCGGCCTTATCCTTGAGGGCTGCTGCCTTTTCTGCGGTCTGGCCGCTTTTTACAGCTGCCTTTTCTATGGCCTGGGGAAGACTTCCGCTGTCGGAGAGAGCTTCCCTCAGCTCCTCGTCGGTGAGGCCGATGTCCTCGCCTTTGTCCGAGAGCCCTGCCCTTACGGTGGAGACCACATCGAAGTCCTCGAGCCTACGCTCCAAAGAGCGCTCTATCCTGGGGGCAACGATGTCGTTATAGACGGCAGGTGCAGCCATATCGGAGATCACCAGCGAGAGTATCACGCAGGTGATGGTGCCCAGCAGCTTTATCGCATAGCGGACGAAGCCCTTTGCATAACCTATCGCCGCACAGACAGCGATCACTGCGACCACTGCCAGATCGAGAGCATAAGACATATCTTTATCCTTTCGGGGGATTTTTTACAGCTTAAGTCTTGAAGATTATCTTGTTTATCTCGCGCTTGCCGAGGAGGAAGACTGCGTCGTCGCTGTAAACGAAGTCGGAATACTCGTCAACGAGGTCGGATGTGGCGGCAAGGCTGCCGTCCTCCATATAGCAGTCCAGCTTGGCTGCGCTGAGGACGAATGCCATTGAATCGAAGCAGCGCACTCTCTTTATCCTGCCCTCTGCGGTGACCAGCTTTTCGGGAGCTGCGGAGTTGCTTTCGGGAGAGAATATGCAGACCGCCGTTTTCTCGTGCTCGTTGTCCTTGAAGGCAGCGCAGGCGATATCCTCGCACATATCCATAGACACGAGCTGGCTGTCGAACTCATACTCGCCGATGTAGGTGCAGACGTCTGTCAGCAGGTACATCCTATCCTCGCAGGCAGCCCAGATACGTCCGCCTGTGTTTTCCTGAGCCATTATCACACAGCCGCTGAGCTCCCGTGAAGTATATACCTCGTCGCTTCCCGTCAGGTCGAGGCGGCTTATCCTGGAGGTCATCCTGCCCTGGGAAACGGAGAAGGTGCTTACCAGGCAGGCTTCGCCCTCGCCGGAGAAGGAAACGTCCCTTATCCTGTCGCCGGAGCTCCAGAGATATATCTGGGTGCCGTTCTTGTCATAGACCGTCAGCATGGAGGTATATTTGTCGTCCATTGTGACGATGGCAACGCTGCCGTTCTCGGCGATAGCTCCGTATATTATTATATTCTCGGTCTTCTTCTCATATACATCGCCGCTCTTGTTGATAAGGCGGAAGCTCTTTGCTCCGTTGTCGAAGATGAGCATTCGCTTTCCTGCCGAACGTGCGACGGGAGTTCCGTAGCTGTGGTAGTCGGTCTTGTCCAGCTTGCCGTTGGCGTTGTAGGTGGTTATATGCCCCACGTCCACGCAGATGAGGTCGTCGTCGAAGATAGCCATGGCGGCTGTGGTGCTGTCTCCCAGGTCTATGGGGAAGTTCCCTGCCACGACTGTTCCGTCGTTGACTATCGTGTCGTGGTGCTTGTCGAGGATGCCCTCCAGCTTCGGCATCCAAAGTCCTCTGGTGTAGTATATGGCTGCTGCTATCGCTGCGATGAGCAGGACGATGAGGAGCTTCTTCAAGCGTCTCATGCTGCGTCTTCTTGCACGTCTCTGCTCGAAGGTCATCATATCCACGGTCTCTTTTTCCGCGGCTTTGGCAGCTGCCTTTTCGGCTTTTATGCGAGCCTTCTCGGCTTTTTTCGCCAGCTTCTTTGCCTTCTTCTCCTCGGGAGTAAGCTCCGGCTCCCGGGGCTTTTCTTCCGCAGGGGTCTCGCTTGAGTCCGTTTTCTTGGACTTAAGCTCTATCTCAAACTCGGCCTTGTTCTTCTTTTTCTTCTTCCTGTCTTTGTCATCCGCAGCCTCGGCGGACTTCTCCGCAAGCTCCTGCTCCAGCTGCCTGATGTCCTCGTCGGTGACGCTTTGCTGTTCGCTGTCGCTTCCCGTCCAGATAGGCGTGACGTTCTCGGAGCTTTCGTTCTCCTTGACTTTTTTCAGCCTTCTGTTCTTTCCCGAAAGCAGCGGCAGCAGAGGCTTTTCCACCTTGCGGAACCACAGCGGCATGAGAGGCTTCTCGGTCTTTACGTGGCGCTCGGGCTCTTCCTTCTTTTTCTTCTGCTTCTCGCTCTTGTCTATGGCCTTTGCGCCGTCGAAGGCTTTCTTCTTTCTTCTGGGCGCAGCAAGCTCCGACCTCATATCCGGTGAGGCCTTGACAGCGCTTTTGTCAGCGGGACGCTTTTTCTTCTTTTTTGCATTGCCGGTGCTTTTCTTTACGGGCCGTTCGCTGTCGGCGTCCGGTCTCGGCCGCTTCTTCCTGCGAACAGGCTCCTCACCCGGCAGTATCTCTTTATCCTCTGTCTTCAATTTATAAACCTCTTTGTGCATTGTCAGTAAAACACCCTGTTCAGATACAGCCCCTGTGGCGGTACCGTCAGGCCTGCGAGGGTCCTGTCACGACGTTCTAAAAGCTCCGGGATGCAGCCTTGCTTTAGCTTTCCGTCGGAGATGTAGAGCAGCGTCCCCACCATGATCCGCACCATGTTGTAGAGGAAGCCACTGCCGGAAACTCTCAGCTTCACAAGCTCTCCCTCTCTGGTCACAGTGAAGTCGTATATCCTGCGGACTGTGGTCTCGGCGGTGGTGTCAGCGCTGCAAAAGGCTCTGAAATCGTGCTCGCCGATGAAGGCTTTGGCCTCTATGTCAAGGAGCTCCTCGTCGATGTGCTTTCGCCAGCGCAGAGCCGTGTCCTTCAAAAACGGGTCCTTTATGGCGCTGTTGTGGACGATGTAGAGATACTCCTTGCCCCGGCAGTCGAAACGGGCATGAAAGCCCTCGGGCACTTCCCCACAGGACATTATGCCGATGTCGTCCGGCAGCTTGTCATTGAGTCCTATGAGCAGTCCCCGTTCGTTTATGGTGGTCTCTGTGCCGAAAGTGAAGCAGTATTCCTTTGCGTGGACTCCTGCGTCCGTCCTGGAGCAGCCGTTTATGGTGATGCTCTCGTTCAGAAGGGCGCAGAGAGCCTCCTCAACGGTCTGCTGCACGGTGACGGCATTGGTCTGCCGCTGGAAGCCGTGGTAGGCAGCTCCGTTGTAGGCCATTCTGACAAGGAAATTCCTCATCTTATCAGTCCTTATCCTTATCTTTGTCTTTATCCTTTTCCTTATGTCCGTTATATACGGAAACGTTCACCACATCGTCGATCCTCAGATACTTCACGGTCTCGGTCTTTCTGCCGTGCTCCGTGATCTTGAGCCATTCCTCGTCGATGTCCTCTATCCTGCACTTTGTTTCAAACAGGCTGCTTGCGTTGATTATTACTTCTTTTCCCACAAGCTCTTTGAGCAGTTTCATCTCAGCATTACCTCCGTCTCCAAGTCTTTCAAGTTTTTTTACTCTTCTTTCAAGAACAGATACTTTTTCGTTCAGATTGATGTCTGTCACTACTGCCATTATTCTGCTCCTTTCATAAGTATGTTCACAGCCACGACTCCTGCGATGAACAGCACCGTCACGGCTATGGCTATATAGTCAACAGCCGAGGTCTTCAGCTGCTTCATTCTTGTTCTTCCTTCACCCCCGTGGTAGCAGCGGCATTCCATTGCCAGCGCCAGCTCCTCAGCCCGCCGGAAGCTGGACACGAACAGGGGTATCAGGATAGGTATGAGAGCCTTCGCCCTATGGAGTATGGAGCCTGTTTCAAGCTCAGCTCCCCTTGCCTTCTGGGCTGCCATTATCTTGTCCGTTTCTTCGATAAGCGTGGGTATGAATCTCAAGGCTATGGTCATCATCATCGCCAGCTCATGGACGGGAACGCGGAGCTTTTTAAGCGGCGACAGCAGCCTTTCGATAGCGTCCGTCAGGTCTATGGGGGATGTGGTGTAGGTCAGCAGGGATGTGCCCACTATCAGGCAGATTATCCTCACGGTCATAAAGATAGCCGTCTGTATGCCCTCGTCGGTTATCACGATGAACTTCCACCTGAACAGCTCTTCGCCGTTTCGTATGAAGAAGAGGTTCAGCACCGAGGTAATGACGATGATAGGCACTATGGGCTTCAGGCTTTTGAGCATCATCTTCGGCGGTATCCGCGAGAGGGTATAGGTAAGCAGGGTGTAAGCTATGCCTATGAACAGCCCGTAGATGCTCTTTGCCAGGAAGAGCATGACGATATATGCGACAGTCAGAACGAGCTTCACCCGGCTGTCCATTCTGTGGATAGGCGAATTTCCCGGGAAATACTGACCTATCGTGATGTCCTTTAACAAGAGCTGTTGCCCTCCCTTTGATCTATCGGTCGATTATTGCTCTTCCGTCTTTGCTTCTGTCTGTTCCTCTGTTTTAGCTTCTCCCTTTTCGTTATCTATGAGCATGAGCACGAAAACTGCTATGAGCTCGATTATCGCAAAGGCCAGGGCTGCTCTGCCGGATGCTGCGCTGATGAGGGTCCCGAATATAACGCCCATTGTGAAGAACAGCACGATGCCGAAGAGCTTGAATGCTACCGAAAGGGACTCCTCGTCCTTGTGGGTCATGTAGTGGGAAAGGCTCTCCGTTGCGGTACGCAGATTACCTGTGCACAAGGTCGTAGAGAAGGGTATGGAATGAACTTTCCGGAAGCTCTCCACCTGCAGCGAGCAGACGAAGGATATAAGCACATTGGCGACTATATCCCAGTTGCCGTGGGGAATGAATGATGCCACCACAAGCACAGCGGCTTCGAGCAATATTACATACTGCCGCCAGTGGAAGCGTGATGCGGAAAGCCTGCTTCTTATCCTGTCGGCGACCAGCACGCCTGCTATGAACATAACGATGGGTGCCAGATACTTTCCGCAGCTGAGCCAGTCTCTCTCGAAGAAGCTCATGCCCAGCAGCACGATATTTGCCGTGTGCGCATTGGCAAAGACATTGCCTCTCACAAGATAGCTGTAGGCGTCAAGGAAGCCTCCGGCAGAGGCCAGTATCGCCGCAACAAGATAGGTGTCGGACATCTGCCGCTTAGTATTCGTCATATCCCGATCTCTCCCTTCTTATCCCCCCGGCTCTTTGAAAGGGCTTCAAGCAAAAGCTCTTTTCCGTAGCCGACGGTATATACATCATCGTTTATATCACAGCCCATTGCTTTGAGCCTGTTGAACACTCTGGTTATCTGGGGAACTGCAAGGCCTATACGCTCCAGCTCCTCAGCCCTGTGGAACACGTTCACCGGCGTGTCGAAGCAGAATATCTTCGACTTATTCATCACCAGTATCTTTGAGCAGTGCTTTGCCACATCCTCCATGGAATGGGAGACAAGCATCACCGTGTTCTTCTTTTCCTTGTGGTACTCCCTTATAAGACCCAGTATCCTGCTCCTGCCCTTGGGGTCAAGTCCCGAGGCAGGTTCGTCCAGGATGAGCACCTTGGGCTCCATAGCCATAACGCCTGCTATGGCAACTCTGCGCTTCTGTCCTCCCGAAAGCTCGAAGGGGGATTTCGAGAGTATCTCGTCTTTCAGTCCCACCAGCCTTGCGGTCTCTCTCACGCGCCTGTCTATCTCGGCTTCGTCGAGACCCATGTTGCGGGGTCCGAAGGCTATGTCCTTATAGCAGGTCTCCTCGAAGAGCTGATACTCGGGATACTGGAACACCAGCCCCACCTTGAAGCGTATGGGTCTGAGCCTTTCCTTGTCCTCCCAGAGCTGCTCGCCGTCGATGAATATTTTACCCGAGGTGGGCTTTAAGAGACCGTTGAAATGCTGTATCAGCGTGCTCTTGCCCGAGCCGGTGTGCCCGATGACGCCGATGAAATCTCCCTCTTCTATCTCGAGAGAGACATTATCCACCGCCACCTTGCGAAAAGGGGTACCCTCGGCATATATATAGGTCAGGTCTTCGGTTTTGATAACAGCCATAGACTTTCCTTGCTTTCTTGAAATTACTCTCCCGATGCCAGCGCAACGGCTTTTAGATTCAGCTCGTGGAAGCGTTCGGGGATGCGCTTGATTATAGCATTTTTAAGCTCGTCGGTGGTGATGCCCAGCTGTCCGCTCTTGGCAGCCGCAGCAAGCAAAGCGATGTTCAGCACCTTTGCCGAGCCGCACTTCTTGCATATCTCCTCGCCGTCGATAACGCACACTCCCGGAACGTTGACTTTGAGATATTCCAGCATCTCACTGCCGTCGTAGTCCGAGCCTGTGAGAGATGCGGTGACGGGCTTCACAGCCTTCTTGTTGACGATCACCACGCCCTCTTTTTTGAGGTAGGAAAGATTCCTTACAGCCTCACCGGGCTCGAAGGCGATAAGCACATCTGCTCCGCCCTTCGGCACCATGGGAGAAGCTATCTCCTCCCCTGTGCGGACGTGTGAGACAACACAGCCTCCGCGCTGGCTCATGCCGATAGTCTCGCTGGTGCGGATCTTCTGACCCTTCTCCATAGCGGCAAAGGCGATGAGCTTCGAGGCAAGGACAGTTCCCTGTCCGCCAACACCGCAAAGAAGTATATTACTCATGACAGGCCTCCGAAGATGATATAAGAAATTGCTCCGCAGGCGATGAACGCCGCTGCAGACTTGTAGATTATAACTTTCTTGCTGACCTTGTTGTCTTCACCGGCAGTCTTGGCTTCCTTTGCGGCAGACCTCGCCTTCATGATGAAGAAATACTCCAGCGCAATGAGCACAAGATAGATCGAGATGGCTACAGCGTTCTTCGCTGCCTTTGAGAGCTCAGCAAATACTGTGATGTCAGTCATGATGTTTTCTCCTGTATTATGGTTGTTTTAACTTTACTTGTTTATCGCACCGACCGGGCAGACCTGTGCGCAGACTCCGCAGCCGAAGCACAGAGTCGGCTCTATCTCCGGCCTTCCCTCGGTCAGGACTATTGCCGGACAGCCAAGCTCCCTGATGCACTTTTTGCAGTTTATGCACTTCTCTTTGTCGATCTTAAACAGGGCAGCCGGCTTTGTAACGGCTATGCAGGGCGACTTCATTATTATGGCTCTGACGCCCTTCATGTCCGCTGCTTCCTTCACCGCAGCCTCTGCCGCAGAAAGATCGAGGGGATCCACGGTCTTCACATAAGAGCAGCCTGCGGCTTCCAGTATCTTTTCTATGGAGACCTTTGCGCAGACATCTCCCATCATGGTAACTCCCGTGCCGGGATGAGGCTGGTGCCCTGTCATGGCAGTAGTCGAGTTGTCGAGAACGATGAGGATAATATCCGTCTGGTTATACACCGCATTCACAACGCCTGTCATTCCCGAAGCAAAGAAGGTGGAGTCTCCGATGAAGGAGAAGTTCAGGGTGTCGGGCTCTACCCGGTGTATGCCCTGAGCTATGGTCACATCAGCACCCATGCAGAGGCAGGTATCCACCATATCCAAAGGCTGTGCGTTTCCCAGGGTGTAGCAGCCGATGTCTCCCGAGAAGACGGCTTTCCTGCCCTTGACAGCCTGCTTTACGGCATAGAATGAAGCCCTGTGAGGACAGCCTGCGCAAAGCACCGGCGGTCTCACCGGCATATCCGGCGGAGGAGGAAGTTCCGTCTGCTCACTCTTTATGTCCAAAAAATTGGACAGTACAGCCTTGACAGACTCTGTTGTGTTCTCTCCTGCCGGCTGAACTGTGCCGTCCAGCTTTCCGTGTATCTTGACATTCAAGTTATGCTTTCCGCAGATGTATGTGAGCTCCCGCTCGATAACGGGGTCAAGCTCCTCGATGCAGACCACTTCCTCGACACCCTGCAAGAACCTGAGTGCCAGGCTCTCGGGGAAGGGGTTCGGTGTGGATATCTTCAACAAGCTGTATCCGCCGCCGCAGCCCAGCAGAGCTTCCTTCGTGTAGGCGTAGCTGATGCCGTGAGTGGCGATGCCCAGCTTTCCGCTGCCTGTCAGGGTGTTGAAGCGGTAGGATGAAAGCTCCTCACCCAGCTCGGGGTCACGCTTTTCTATCCTGCAATGGTTGAGGTAGGACGTCCTCGGAAAAATGACCCAGCGCATGGTGTCCTTGACGAAGCCCTCGGGCTTGTGGGGCTCGAAGCTGTCCCGGACATTCACCGAAGCACAGCCGTGGCAGACTCTTGTCGTGGGTCTGAAAAGCACGGGGGTGCCGTATCTTTCCGAAAGCTCAAAGGCATCCTGTATCATCTCGTAGGCTTCCTCCGGGGAAGAGGGGTCGAAGACCGGCAGCTTTGCGAACTGTGCGAAGTGCCTTGTGTCCTGCTCCGTCTGGGATGATATGGGACCCGGGTCATCGGCAGAAACGACGACCATGCCGCCCTTAACGCCCACGTAGGACAGGCTCATCAGCGGGTCGGAAGCAACGTTCAGGCCCACCTGCTTCATGGTGACAAGGGACCTTGCCCCGGAATAAGCAGCGCCTGCGCCCACTTCAAGGGCAGCCTTTTCGTTAACCGACCACTCGACATAGACCGAGCGGTCCTTGTTATTTTTAGCGATAGTTTCAAGTATCTCGGTCGAGGGAGTGCCCGGATAGCCGGAGACGACATTCACCCCGGCGTGCAAAGCACCGAGGGCGATAGCCTCATTTCCCATTAAAAATCTTTCTGACAAGCAGATCACTCCGTTTCGCCTGACATTCAGTTCACATATCTGAACGCATAATTACATACGATAACATTATACCACAAATCGCATTTATTGTCAAATCTTTTTCTTTTTAATTCACCCACCAATGCTGTGATTGAGCGGTATTAAAAAGGTTTTCGGTCAAGCCTTTTCCTCAAAAAGGCTTGCGGATTCTTAGGGCAGCGCCCTAAGTCGCCGACCGCAGTCGGCGAAACCCCCTTACAACGTGCGCTCCGAAAGGGGTGAATTCAAAAAGCGTCCGGTGGACGGTTTTTGAAGAGGGGAAGCCCTGCAAGAGAGGGCTTCCCCTTGCCCGGGTAAACATCAAAGTCTCCCTGTGCACGACAGTGCACACGGTATGAGCCTTGCCGAAACATCAAAAAGAGTCTTCTCAGTTTTCAATAGAGCAAAACGTCTCCCCTAAACAAGAACACTGCGTGGTTCTTTGAACACTGCGTGGTTCTCTGGTAGATGCCCGAAGGGCAGAGGGGTTCCGCAGAACCCCTTTACATTTCCTTGGAAATGTGCTATAATACCATATTGATAGCACTTTACCGAAAGGAGGCTTTTTTGATGGGCGTGTTCTCTAAGATCGTTCAGGCTTATAACGCTGCGCAGGAAAGACAGCGCATCGCCAATGAAGAGCGCTATCGCCGTATGCAGCCCTATTTCCGCGGCTATGACGTTTTCCCCGAGGGCTTCGGCAGCGATATCGTTTCCCAGATGCGCGGCAGCTTCTTCAGAAGGCTCATGATCGAGTGGATGATCTTCGCTGCGATCTGTATCGCCCTTGTGCTTTTCCGCGCTAAGGCTCCTGCCTATTACCTTGCGCTGATCGGCGGCGGCATAGTTCTGCTGATACTCTTCTTCGTGTCCCTGGGCAATCTCAAAATGCTTGCCCGGATGCTTATGGGAAAGTACGACGTTTACGGTGCTATGGTCACCCACAAGCGCGTCACCTCCCACACTCACACGGACTCCGACGGTCAGACCGACACCACCTACACATACTACGTTGAGCTCAACGGCATCGAGTGTCAGGTCAGCAGCATCGAATACAAGAAAGTCGCCGAGGAGCAATACTGCCGCTTTCTTCGGATAAGGAAAAAATACATCAAGGACGATTCCTTCTTCCTCTATCCCTGCGAGCTTTCGGTGCAGGAGCAGAGAGTCGGCCAGCATTATCCCGACTACGAGCCGAGGCTGTATATGCCAGCGGCGAACGGCTGTCTTTCGGCTTTTATCGCGGGTCTGTTCTGCGTGGCGGCGGTGACCTTTGCCGCGTTCAGCCACTACAAGGACAGAGATCTTCTGCCGAAATACATAAACGACAAGTGCATAGAGCTTGCGATAGGCTGCGGAGTGATGTTCGTCCTGATACTTGTGATAAACAGGGTCGTGACGAACTCGAAGGAAAAGAAGCTTATCGAAGAAAAGGAACGGCAGCTGAACAGGGAGCAGAACGAGGTACTATGACAGAGAATGAAACAAGAAGACCGAGGGTGATGCTTTGCGCTGTGGACCTCGGCGAATATGATGTTGAGCGTTCCCTTGACGAGCTTGAAGAGCTTGCGGACACAGCAGGGGCAGACGCAGTTATAAGGATAACCCAGAAGCGTCCTGCCTACGAGCCTGCCACCTGCATAGGTGCGGGACGTCTGGAGGAAATGGCTGAGCTTTGCGACAGCGAGGACATAGATCAGATAATCTTCGACTGCGAGCTTACGGCGACACAGGTGAGGAACATCGAGGCTGTGTGCGATGTGCACACCATCGACAGGACAACGCTGATACTGGATATTTTCGCACAGCGAGCAACGACCCACGAGGGTCGGATACAGGTGGAGATAGCCCAGTACCGCTACAGGCTCCCGAGGCTTGCGGGAATGGGCGTGAAGCTCTCGAGGCTGGGTGCCGGCATCGGCACGAGAGGTCCCGGAGAGAGCAAGCTCGAGACCGACAAGAGGCATATTAGATCGCGTATCTCGGCTCTGAGCGCGGAGCTCAAGGAGATCGAAAAGCGCAGAGGGCTCCACAGGCAGAGACGGCACAAGGACGGTGTTCTTGTCTGCGCCATAGTGGGCTACACCAACGCCGGGAAATCGACCCTTCTGAACACCCTGACTGAGGCCGGAGTCCTTGCGGAGAACAAGCTCTTTGCCACGCTGGAGACCACCTCCCGGGCTATCGAGCTGCCGGACGGCAGGAGCGTTATGCTCATCGACACGGTAGGGCTCATAAGCCGTCTGCCTCATCAGCTTGTTGAGGCTTTCAAATCCACCCTTGAAGAAGCCGCAGATGCGGACGTTATCCTGCACATCGTTGACGCTTCAAACGACGACTGCCGCAGACAGGCAGAGGTGACGCTGGAGCTTTTAAGAGAGCTTGGTTGCGAGGGCATACCCGTGGTGACGGTGTTCAACAAGTGCGATCTTGTTCCCTATGCCGCGGAGCTGCCGGAGGACGAAAGCACTGTGAAGATCTCCGCCAAGCACGGAGACGGCATAGACAGGATGCTGGAAGCTGTTGCAAAGGCGCTGCCCCAGAGCGCAAAGAAGATGAAGCTGCTCATCCCCTTCACCGAGGGCTCCCTGCTTTCGGACATCAGGCGCGAAGGGAAGATATTCTCGGAGGAATACACCGCCGAGGGAACCCTTATAGACGCTCTGGTGGATGCAAAGCTTTACAACCGGGTAGAACAGTACAAATTTTCGTACACAAATAACGGCAGCGGCAAATGAATTAGTACAAATTTTCGGACTATAAGTCCGTATCATATCTGACGCAAAGGAGTTTATTATCATGCAGATGAAACAAGAACAGCTTGAACAGATCAGGCACCAGCTGCACAGGCTTCAGAAAGCCGGCGGCTTTTACGCAAAGAGGCTGGAAGGCATCGACATCGATGCTATCAAGAGCCAGGAGGACTTTGAAAAGCTGCCCTTCACCTGGAAGGGCGATCTGAGAGACGCTTATCCTCTGGGGCTGCAGACAGTTCCCGACGAGGAAGTTGTCCGCATCCACTCCTCCTCCGGCACAACAGGCACGCCTGTCATCATCCCCTACACCAAGCAGGACGTTGAGGACTGGGCGGAGATGTTCGCAAGGTGCTACAGCTTTGCCGGCATCACCAACACCGACAGGATACAGATAACCCCGGGCTACGGTCTGTGGACTGCGGGCATCGGTTTCCAGCTGGGCTGCGAAAAGCTGGGTGCAATGGCTATCCCCATGGGCCCCGGAAACACAGACAAGCAGCTGCAGATGATGATGGACATGGAGAGCACGGTCATTTGCGCTACATCGAGCTATGCTCTGCTCCTTGCCGAGGAGATCGCAAAGAGGGGCATCAAGGACAGGATCAAGCTCAAGCGCGGAGTCATCGGTTCCGAGCGCTGGGGCGAAAAGATGAGAAAGCGCATTTCCGAAGAGCTTGGCATCGAGCTTTACGATATCTACGGCCTGACCGAGGTCTACGGACCCGGCATCGGCATCAACTGCAAGCACAACTGCGGAATGCACATCTGGGATGATTTCATCTACATCGAGGTCGTTGACCCCAAGACCGGCGAGGTGCTTCCCGACGGCAAGCCCGGCGAGCTTGTTATCACCACTCTTCGCAAGGAAGGCGCACCCCTTATCCGTTACCGCACCCACGACCTTACCAGGATAATCCCCGGCGAGTGTCCCTGCGGAGCATCCTACCCGAGGATAGACACGATCATCGGCAGGACCGACGACATGGTGAAGGTCAAGGGCGTGAATATATTCCCCAGCCAGATCGAGGCTATGCTTTCCGAGGTCGAGGGCGCATCCAGCGAGTACCGTTTCGAGATCGAACACGTTGACGGCAAGGACACCTGCGAGCTTTCCGTCGAGGTCGAGACCGGCGCAGATAAAGTCGCTGTTGCCAAGCTCGTAGCCATTGCCTTCAAGGGCAGGATAGGCATTTCGGTAAATGTTATCCCTGTTGGGATGGGAGCTCTGCCGAGAAGCGAAAAGAAGTCGAAGAGAGTTTTCGACCATAGAGATTGATCATATAAGCACAAAGCCTGTGGCGAGTTGTTTCGCCACAGGCTTTTTATGTACTCCCTCAGTCACCTTCGGATCCAGCTCCCTCTGGGAGGGAGCCGATTTCAGCCTCCCTCTTAGAGAGAGGTGGATAGACGATAGCCGAGACGGAGGGGTTCTGCGGTGGGGGCAAGCCCCCACTTAGGCACGGAAAATCGCTGCTGAGCTCGCGTGGGATATGCTCCCTTTCGCTCAATGTAAGCATGCGAAGCTTGCGTCTCGTGTCAAGCGTCGTCGCCGCTGCGACTTTTCTTCTTCTCATTTTTCTCCGCTATTGTCATCTTCGCTCCGTAGCTCCATACAAGGCCTGCGCAGATGAAGAAGAACGGTGTGCTCGTCAATGCGCTGACGTTGAAGAACGCCTGCACCAGATACGCAAGCACTGCCGAGAACACTGCCGCTGCTGCCCAGTTGACTTCCCTTCTGATGAACATTGCCAGCGCTTTGAAGGCTTTCCCAACTGTCACCAGCAGGAAGATGACGTACAGTCCCAGGGTTATCCAGCCTCTTTGCATTGCAACGTCGATATACTCGTTATACGAACGGTCGATAACTGCTCCGAGGTCCAGCATTTTTCCGAAGTTATCGGGTCCTGTGCCCAGAGCGATATTATCCTCGGAGATATACAATCCCTCGTCCCACAGGTAGGGATATACCCACATGGACTCGTCCTCACGGCGCATAAGCATGAGCATTCTTTCGCTGTCTGCCCGGATGACTTCCTCGTCGTAGAATTTGAGCTGGTCGGTGAAGTTCATTACAAGGCCTGCGCCGACAGCTGCTGCGAGTCCGATACAGGCAAGTGCGATGGACTTCTTCGAGCTGCCGATGTTTTCCTCGCTGTCTGCGGTATTCTTGAATGCTGCGATAACTGCAACGACGAATACAAGGACTGCTGCTGTACTGAGTCCGATGAGGGCTGTTGCTGTTCTTGTATAAAGCCCTGCGACCACCATAAGAATTGCGCTGACGCCGCTGAGTGCTTTATAAAGCGGTTTTTTTGCAAAGATAAATGCTGTGAAAGCCACAGCGAAGGTGACTGTCAGAAGTCCTGCCAGGGCATGGGGTGCCATAGCGAGTCCGTTTGCGGCGGGGACATCCACGTCCAGCGAGATATTTATAGACTCCTCGGGGTGAGTTTTCAGCACATCGAACCAGTTGGGTATCTTCCCTCTCAGCGCCGGGATGACCTGCAATATACCTATGACTGCATTCAGAGCGCCTATGCCGATTATAGTTCCGCAGATACGTACACGCCAGTTTTCGGCAACGACGGTAAAGGCTGCGGCGAAGAAGCCGTAATAGCCCAGAAGCGTGAGCATACCCTCGGCTCTGTCCTGGTAGCCTGTCATCGCATACATGAGATCTTCGGCTGCCAGTGCCGAGATAAAGCTCATCACGATAACGCCCACCAGCCACAGCAGCGCTTTATTATCCTTGAGCACGAACTGCTTTTTCATCTTGCCGATAAGAAAGACGGAAAGCCCCAGAAGCCCGATGCCGAACATTACCACCGAAGCCCAATAGATGACCTTTTCGCTGACATAATGCTCCACCGTGACGCCCATGATCTCTTCTTTATAATCGACGACTTTCTTTGTCAGATAATAGGGCAGCGCAACGGCCTCGATGAGGATCATTGCTATTATGCAGAACATAGCGCAGAATTTTTTTGCTCCTGCGTCTGTCATATTCAGGATAAAATCGGAGCTGTCGGAGGTACCGAAGAGGTGCTTCCTGTCTGTTTTTCTGTCTGCCATGATTTCCTCCTAAAGGTATCAGTTACTTGTTTTTTAATTAAAGAAAAAAGGCGAAGCGCAATCAACGCTCCGCCTTCATCAATGCTACATTGATCATTTTGCGTATTCGACTACCCTGCTCTCTCTGATGAGATTGACTTTTATCTGTCCGGGGTAATCCATTTCATCTTCAATTCTCTTTGCTATCTCACGTGCAACAAGCACCATTTTCTCGTCGTTGATCTTTTCGGGCTGGATCATTATTCTAACCTCACGGCCTGCCTGGATCGCAAACGATTTTTCAACACCGTCGTAAGAAGTGCAGATCTCCTCAAGCTTCTGGAGACGCTTGATATAATTCTCGTAGTTCTCACTTCTGGCACCGGGTCTTGCTGCCGAGATAGCATCGGCTGCCTGGACGAGTGCCGCAACGACTGTTTTGGTCTCAACGTCGCCGTGGTGGGCTTCTATTGCATGAAGCACTTCTGCATTTTCCTTATACTTCTTGCAGACATCTACGCCGATCTGGACGTGCGAGCCCTCGATCTCGTAGCTGAGCGCCTTACCGATATCATGCAGCAATCCGGCTCTTCTTGCCAGACCTGCATCGACGCCGAGCTCGGAAGCCATCATACCTGCAAGGTGGGCGACCTCTATAGAGTGATCGAGGACATTCTGGCGGTAACTTGTTCTGTAGTGGAGTCTTCCCAGCAGCTTTACAAGCTCGTGGTTGACGCCGTGAACATTACACTCGAGAACGGCTCTCTGACCCTCCTGTTTGATCTTATACTCGACCTCTGCTCTTGCCTTATCGACCATTTCCTCGATACGGGTCGGGTGGATACGGCCGTCCTGGATAAGCTTTTCAAGGGCTATCCTGGCGATCTCACGCCTTACCTGGTCGAAGCAGGAGAGAGTTATCGCTTCGGGAGTATCGTCGATTATGAGATCGACTCCGGTAAGGGTCTCGATAGTACGGATGTTTCGTCCCTCTCGTCCGATGATCCTGCCCTTCATATCGTCGTTAGGCAGCGGAACGACGGAAACTGCGGTCTCTGAGACCTGGTCGGCTGCACATCTTGCGATAGCCAGCGAGATATACTGTCTTGCCTTGGCCTCGCACTCGTCCTTGATCTGAGCCTCGTAATTGTTGATCCTGACGGCCTTATCGTGGACAAGTTCGCCCTCGAGATTAGAGAGCAGATACTCCTTAGCCTGTTCCTTGGAGAATTCGGAGATCTTTTCCAGCATATCCAGCTGAGAGCTTTTGATCCTTTCGGCTTCTGCGACTTTCTCGTCTGCCGATCTCAGCTTTGCCTGGAGAGCCTCTTCCTTCTTTTCAAGGTTGTCGAGCTTCTTGTCGATAGTTTCTTCCTTCTGATTGATCCTGCGTTCCTGTCTTGAGACTTCGATACGTCTGTCCTTGAGCTCTTTTTCCGTTTCCTGGCGGGACTTATGTATTTCGTCCTTAGCCTCAACGAGAGCTTCTTTCTTCAAAGTCTCGGCGTTCTTTTTCGCATCTTCAATGATCCTTTCGGCTTCCTTCTCCGCAGAGCCTATCGCAGCCTCGGCAGTTCTCTGCCTGTCTTTCTGGCCCTTTTTGTAGAAGACAAAACCGCTCACGAAAGCACCAACGACAAGAGTTGCTACAGCGATTGCTATAGCGATGCCTATACTTATCATGTATAGTTTCCTCCTTCTCGTTTGTTGCCGCTCTGCATTTTCAGCTCTTATCATATAAAAATATGACAATTACTGTAAAGCATTGCGGCGAAATATGAAATTGTAAAGATACAGTTAGCAAAAATAATTCTATAATATAAGGCATATACGGCGCTTTGCGCTTGATGTGTCCAAAAAAAGGACCTGATATGCCAATATAAAAACATTATTGCATAATATTATTGTATAACAAATTCGTACAAATGTCAAGCAATTATTTGTGTATTTTATCAAAAAATAAAAATTTTTTTGCTTATTCACATTTAAGCGAGCTTGACAAGGGCAAAATTTAGTGATAAACTTGAAAAAGCGGAAGGAACGCCAATGATCCGACTGGAGGGAGAGCATGAGAAAGGTATTGGGCTTTATCTGCTACGGACTTTGTCTTGCTGCCGAAGGCGGAGCTGCTTATCTGACATATCTCACATACATACAGCGCATTTCCTACGAATACGGCATGATGAGCTTCATTCCTGTGTTCATCCTGTCCTACTGGTTCGCAACGTTTTTCTCCCAGCTAATGAGCACAAAGGAAGGCTTGCTTATCGGCAAGCGACTCTACACTGCACTCAGCTGGTCCCAGACTTTGATAGCGATAGGGCTTTTAGCATCCTGGGCATATCTTATCTATTCGCGATCGCTGTATCTGCAATTCTGAAAAAGACGCAAAAGAGGCTTCGGCCTCTTTTTTTATTGCATAAAAAAACTGCGCCCCTAAGGACGCAGCTTATTGAATATCTTATCGATCAACCCTTTACAGCGCCGAGAGCGATACCACGGATGATATACTTTGAAAGCGCAAGGTAAACGACGATAACAGGCAGGATAGCGAGAACCATATAGAGGTTCATAACACCTGTGTTAGACGCCATCGGGTTGGACTGGATATTTGCTCGCATGATCTGCAAGACAAGCGGTACAGTCTTCTTCTCAGCGGAGTCGATGATCAGCTGAGGCATGAAGAGGTTGTTCCAAGCGGAAACGAACACGAATATACCCTGTACTGCGAATGCAGGCTTGAGGATAGGCAGAACGATGGAGTTGAATGTTCTGAACTCTCCGCAGCCGTCGATACGAGCGGCCTCAACGATCTCGAGGGGCAGCGACGAAACCATATACTGGATCATAAAGAAGTATACGGCAGGAGCTGCAACTGCGGGAACGATAAGAGGGATATAGCTGTCGAGCAGACCCTTGCTGCCGAACACAGTCATGCTTTTGAGCATTCTGTAGAAACCGATAGCAGCAGACTGCGTAGGAACCATCATAACGATAAGTATGAAGGTATGCGCGATCTTTTTGAGTCTGAAGTCATAAACATGGATCGCATAAGCGGTGAGTGCAGAGAAGTATACCGAGAGGATAGTCACAAGGACTGAGATCTCGATACTGTTGAGGAACGAACGGAAGAAGTTTCCGTAGTTCTGTTTGAAGGTATCGCTTCTGAGATAACGGAAGTTATCTCCGAGAACGCCTTCGGGAACGAACTTGATGCCCGACTGTACCTTGCCGCGTGTTGCGTTGACTATCAGCAGATAGAAAGGCAGAAGAGAAATAAACACAAGCAAAACCAGGACGGTATATGCTATAACCCTTCTGATCAGAAGCTTTTTGCGGTCATCGGACTGACCGGCAACGCCTTCAATTCTTGGCATAAGACATAACCTCCTATATTAAGCTTTCTTTTTCTTCTTTTTACCGTATCTGGTCTTAACGGTATCATCCTCCATAACTTTAAGGGTGATGAAGCCGAGGATAGCAGAAACGATAAATACGAGAACAGACAGAGCTGCCACCTTACCGACAGACGAATTCTTACCGAGCTGGATCTGAGAAACGAGCGTCATCAGAACGGTATTAGGTCCGCCGCCCTTGCCTCCGATGATGTAAGGTACATCATACATCTGCAGACCACCGATCATGGAGGTCACGAGAACATAGGCGAATATCGGCTTGATAAGGGGAATAGTGATCTGCCAGAAGGTCTGTGAAGGACTTGCTCCGTCGATCTGAGCAGACTCATACAGCGAGGTGTCGATTCCCATGATAGATGCCATGAGGAGTATGGTTGTATTACCGTACCACATCATGAAGTTTATAATGCCTACTACTATACGCGAACCGTTAGCATTTTCGAGCATCTGAACTCCGCCCAATAACTCGTCTATTGTACCGCCTCTGGTAAAGAGGTTATAGAACAGCAGCGAGAATGCAGACGCCATGATAACGTTCGGCAGATAGATAACTGTCTTAAAGAAGCCCTGAGCTTTAAGCTTCAGGCGGATATCGGTAAACCATACGGCAAGCAGAAGCGACATTACGATCTGGGGGATAAAACCGATTATCCAGAGGATCATAGTGTTCTTCAGAGATGCAGTAAAGATATCACCGTCACCGGTCAATACGGTTTTGAAATTATCGAGACCGCAAAAACCGTTATCAATAATATTATCCGCAGCTCCCGAACCTCCTCTTATACTTGCGACTGAACCCTGGCTGACTGTATAGTCAAGGAAGCCGTAGTAGAAGGTCTGGATCAAAGGAACCAGAGAGAATACGATATATACTACGAAAAAGGGTATAAGAAAGATATAGCCCCACTTTGCGTAGCTGATACTCTTTTTTTTCATACGAATATTCACCTACATCTTAAAAAATTCATTGACGAAAACAAAAAATAAGGGGGCAGGAACGCCCCCACCCCCTTATCTTCAATGATTCACATTTTAACTGCGTTCTGAGTATCCGATTAGAAATCGCACTCGAGGTCGCCGTACAGAGTGGTGATCTTGGTCTTGAAGTTTGCAAGAGCCTCGTCATAGGAAACGTTACCAAGGAAGTAGTCCTTCATAGCGCCCTGGAACTGCTCGTTGCATCCCTGGTCATAAGCGCAGAGCTTGCCGCTCATGTCGATAGAATCAGCCTGCTCGGAGCAGAGCTTGAGGTGATTCTGGCCGCCGAGGAACGGATTGGTGTATCCGCCGTCGATGAGCTCCTGCATAGCAGCCTTGTTGTTTGTATAGTCCTGGCAATCCTGGGTGATCTTCTTCATCGTAGCAGAATCGCAGGTGAGCTTCAGCATGATATCACGAGTGATAGCGATGTTGTCGGAGCCATAGCATCCAACGAGCCATGTGCCGCCCCAGAAGTACTTCTGAGGACCGAGGCAAGTTCTCCACTCGCCGTAACCGCCGTTGCCAACTTCTTCCTTACCGCCGTCATCGGTGGACTTGTCAAGAGTGTTAGGCAGGAGGCAGAAAGGAATACCCCATGTAGGATAGAAGTAACCGAAGGTCTTACCGTCGATCTTCTGGCCAGCAGCCCAAGCAGCATCCCAAAGGGAAGTCTTGTTGTTGTAGCCCTCGTCTGTGAACTTCTTGGTCTGGTCAACCCACTCCTTGATCTCGGGAGCGATTGTGATCTTACCGTCAGTTACCCAAGGCTGAGAAACGTTGTTGGAGAAGAGTCTGTAAGTATCGTCGAAACCGGAAACCATAGCGATTCCTTTTTCCTTCATCTTAGCAGCAACTTCTTCGAACTTTGTCCAGTCAGAGATCATAGCCTGAACCTCATCAGGATCATCTGTGCCGAGAACGTCTCTAGCATATACAGCATTGTAGCAGTACAGACCAGGAGCAGCCTGCCAAGAAACACCCTTCAGAGTGCCGTTAGCGTCAGTCATAACGTCCTGAGTATACTTATACTGGTTAGCCATGTCATCCTTGCTGACACCGATCTCACCGATTACATCGAGGCAAGCGTCGGAGCTAACATACTTCAGAGCGTAGTCAGCCTCTACGAGGAACATATCGATCTTGTCATCATCAGCAGCGTCGTTCTGACCTGCGATAGCTTCGTCGAGCTTGGTCTGGTAAACGTTACCCTCGTTAGTGTTGGTAACCCAGTTAACCTCTACGCCGTCCCAGAGAGCCTGATCTCTCTGATCCCAGTAGTAGTTCTCGAATCTCTCCTTGAACTCTGTGTTCCATACATAGATGTTGTACTTCTTACCGGTGTTGACAAGAGTCTCGACCTCAGCGGTAGAAACGTCAGCGATGCTCTTATCGCCAGCGCTCTTGCTGGAAGCGGAGCTCGAATCGCTGCTTCCGCAGCCTGCCATCATTGTTCCAGCCATCATAACTGCGAACGAGCCGGCAAGAACTTTCTTTAACTGTGCCATAATAAATTTCCTCCTTAAATTTTGCATTATATTGCTTTCGCCGCGGTGTTTCCGCGACTTAGTAATGCCTAAAGTTGTTTGACGGAGCCGCCTTCGAGGAAGCTTCCGTCCACGGTTATGACCTCATTCAAGGTCGTTTGTGGATTCTCGATAAGAGAAATGAGTCGATTCGCCGCCGTTGCGCCTATTTTAGGCGTGTCCTGCGAATAGGTCGTGAGTCTTGGAGACAACAGCTGCGAAAAAGCAATGCCGTCGTAGCCGACGACGGAGATATCGTCCGGAACGGACAGCCCTCTGTCCTTTATAGCGTTCAGACCTCCCACTGCAGAGTAGTCGTCCGGCATAAAGATACAGGTCGGGATCTCCTTGCCTTTGAGCAGTTTTTTCGTAAGCTGGTAGGTGTTATCGGGGTTGCAGTAATCTCCGACCAGCAGCCAATCAGGTCTTATCTCGATGCCTCTTGCTCTGCAGCCTTTATAGTAGCCTGCAAAACGCTTTTCCGAGACAGCCGATCTTTGTCCCTGTATGTATGCTATCTTCGTATGACCGCGGTCCGCGACATACCTTACAAGCTCCTCCATGCCGTTTTCGTTATTGGAAACGACAGCGGTACGGCAGTCAAATATGTGGTCAATGGTGACGACCGGAATATCGCCGTTTATGACCTCATAGACGTCCGGTGTTGTGAAATCGGTGCATGCAATAACGATTCCGTCAACACTGCGGTACTTACAGTGTTCATACGTTGACATCCTTCTGCCGCCTATGTCCTTATTACTTATAAAAGTAATATCATAGCCGCAGCTCTCAGCCTCCGTCTTGAAGCTGTTCAGCACCTTTGCAAAGAACTCATGCGTCAGTCCCCTGCCCGCTTCATCCAGGAACATGACGCCTAAGTTGTACGTCCTGTTCGTCTTCAGAGCGCGCGCTTGAGAATTCGGGAAGTATCCCATCTCTTTTGCTGTGCGGACAAGTCTTTCGCGAGTAGCTTCGCTTACGTCCTTATGACCGTTCAGAGCTTTGCTCACTGTTGCAACCGAAACGCCGCAACGGACGGAAATATCCTTTAATGAAACCAATGGGATTTCCGCCTTTCGCTCGATTTAAACGTTTAAGTGATACTTTTACGCCAAACCGAAGTGTTTTTTCAAACGTTTCCGTTAGTACAAATATACATTATTTCTCCTGAAATTTCAAGCATTTTTGAATTTTTTTATGTTCTGTGTAATAAAATATGGGACTTTTCACAAAGATTTCACTAAAATATTGTGCAGCTTACACATAATAAGCCGCTCGGTGTAACCGTTGTGTAATAATTTATCGGGCAGGGCTTTCATTTCCGGAAGCTGTCCGGAAGCCGTCGGCCCTACCCGAGTCGGTTCGATTTATTGATAGTAATATACAAAAAACCGGACTGGTATTTGGTAAAAAATAGGCAAACTCCTTTGAGATCTGTCGTTTCAAACGTTTTCGTGCTTATTTGTCACCAAGCTGATTTTTGAGCTTATTCTGCTCCTCTTCCATGAGTTTCATAAGGTCTGCCATGCTTGCGGAGGCCGATCTCTTCTCTCCGCTCATCTTGAGCTCGGAGGGTCTTCTTCTTACGACCTTCTTCTTGGGAGCATTCATCTTCATGCCGGCATCGGCTTCGTCCTTCTTCTCGGCCTCGGGAGCAGCTTCTTCTGCTGCGGCTTCGGCTTCTTCAGCGGCTTCTGCAGCAGCTTCCTGGGCAGGAGCTTCCTCGGGCTCGGATATAGTTATAGGCTCGGGCTCCTTCTCAGGCTCGGGAGCTTCTTCTCTGATCCTTCTGGGTGTCTGCTTGGGAGCAAACTGCTCCTCTCTCAGCTCTTCCTCGGCTGCACGAGCTGCCTCGGCACGCATTTCCTTATCGTTCTCTCCGCCGTAGAGGAAGTCGTCCAGCTCAACGGGCTCGTCGTCCTCATCCTCGTCCTCGTCATCATCTTCCTCGTCGTCATCGTATCTTGCACGGTTGAAGAGCATGATGATAAGCTCCAGCAGAACGAACAGGAACAGCGGAACTGCGATGCAGGCTATCCTTCCGAACTCGGAGGTGATGAACTTTATGACTTTACCGGCTGTAAGGTAGTAGCTGGAAGCTGTACCCACAACGTTGGATGTCTTTACCCTGTAGAGCTTTTCGGGAGCCTTCTCCTGGAACAGTGTATAGACAACGCCGTTCAAGTCGGAGCTTGTGGAAACGTCAGCGAGCCAGAACACCGAAGTGCCCACGCCGGGAACTTCCTCGGCGATAACTGCCTTCTTGATACCGTCGCGGCTCGGAGCACCGTTTGCGGCGATGACCAGCGCATCCTGGGGAACGGAATCTCCCATGCTGTTTGAATCCATCAGGTAAACGCTGTAGCCTGCGATGCTGGGCGTAACGTCCTTGTTTTTAAACACTCTTGAAACACCCACCAGAAGCAGTATCTCAAGGATTATAAAAACGATAAAAAATATGGCGACGCCTTTGGCGGCCGATGATTTTTTCTGTTTGGTTGAGCTCATAATAAAGACCTACCTGTCCTTCCGTTATAATTTCCATATTATTATAGCATACTCTTTTCAAAATTTCAACCGCTTTGGACAAAAATTTAATAATTTTGTTCTCAAAAGATATTGACAAAATATTGTGTTTCGATTATAATTATTAAGTACCTCGCCCGGAAAACCGAGCTTTATACTATATATAATATATAAGTGTTGGTATAAAAGTATTGAATGCTGGTATGGCTCAGTTGTGTAGAGAAAGTCAACTGTGTTGACTTGCGTATTCGTAATGCGCAGGTCGCCGAGTGAAAAAAAATAAAAATGAATGCTGGTATGGCTCAGTTGGTAGAGCAGCGCATTCGTAATGCGCAGGTCGCCGGTTCGAGTCCGGCTACCAGCTCCAGAAACGCCCTTGTCGCTAACGCGGCAAGGGCTTAGTTAATAATGAATAGTGAAAAGTGAAGAATGAATAGTTTACCGGCGTTTCTGTATTATTCACTCTTCACTGTTCATTTTTCACTATTCACTAAATTGATCTTCCCCGATCAAAAGCGAAAACCCCACGTTGCGTGGGGTCGTTTTTCTATAAAGCCATGTTCGCGTGGGATAACTTCCCTTCCGCTCAACGTAAGCATGCGCAGCTTGCGTCACGCGTCAAGAAAAAAACGCGTCAAGAAAAAACGTGTCAAGAAAAAACCTGCTCGATGTCGATTATAACATATTCCGACTTCGTGCCGGTCTTGAAATATATGGCCCAGTCCGCGATGCCGGAGGTGACGATGAACTCGGTGTCGTCCCTTTTCTCGTAGCCGTAGGTGCGGTCGTTTGCGCCTATCCACTCGCCGACGGCAGTCACCGGGAAGAACTGTCCGCCGTGGGTGTGTCCCGAAAGGACAAGGTCTGCTCCCGCGGCTGCTTCGTTCTCGTAGTCGTTGGGCTGGTGGTCGAGGACTATCGTGTATTTATCCCTGTCGATGCCCTCCATAAGCTCCGAGATAGGTTTGCGGTCCTTGGTGTTTTTGTCCTTCCTGCCGATGAGGTAGAACCTGTTGTCGATGAGCTGACATTCGTCCTCAAGGACGCGAACGCCGTTCTTTTCAAGCTCGGCTCTCATCTCGTCGAGGCTGAATTTCCTGCTCTTGTAATAGCCGGGGTCGTGGTTGCCGAGACAGAGCCACACGCCGTATTTTGCGTCGATCTTTGAAAGCGCCTTGCAGGCAGTCTGCATATCTTCAAGTGTCGTTCCGTCGTCAACGAAATCTCCTGCGATGACGACGATATCCGGCGACTGCTCGTTTATGGTCTCCATATGTTCTGCGAAGCCCTCGCCGTCGAAGACCGTGCCAATATGGGAGTCCGCAAAGAGGGCGACTCTCAGGCTGCCGATCTGCTTCTCGGTCTTAAGCTCGTAGTTCGTCTGCCACACGTTATGGCAGAGGTAATACCCCACAGCGAGGTAGATGACCGAACTGCCCAAGGCAAGCCAGCCCTGCCAGTTTATCTTGAAGCTCTTGCCTGTGATCTTTTTTATTATCCTGATGACAAGGCCGAAGAAAGCGAAGAACAGCACCTCGTGCAGCAGGATGTTAATTGCGTTGACCGTGCTGAATATAACCACCGTCAGCGCAAAGACGGCGACTATCAGCCCGAGAGAAAAGATCCTTCTTTTTGAAGCCTTATCTCCCGAGAGCTTTTTTACGATGCCGAATTTCCCCACGGCATAGGTGAGATATACGATACCTCCGCCGGCTGCCAGCAAAACAGCCGCTAAAATACCTAACCACATAACTATGTTGATCCCCCCTTTTTTTAATACACCCACCAGCTTTTAATTCATCGCTTGGCAGAGCTTTGCCAGGCCTCCCTCATAAGGGAGGCAGGTGCATCTCAGATGAGGTCGCGTTGACACCGTCAGGCAGACTTTTTTCAGCCCGCTATCCGGGTCAGTGTTTGCACTCTGTCGGGACCCATGCAGAGGCATACCTATGTGTATGCCCGTTTTGCGGATCATTTGACGTTATTGAGCACCGGCCATCCATTTTATTATTTTACGGCTGTACTCCTTTTTTTAATACACCCACCAGCTTTTAATTCATCGCTTGGCAAAGCTTTGCCAGGCCTCCCTCATAAGGGAGGCAGGTGCTTCTCAGATGAGGTCGCGTTGACACCGTCAGGCAGACTTTTTTCAGCCCGCTATCCGGGTCAGTGTTTGCACTCTGTCGGGACTCATGCAGAGGCATACCTATGTGTATGCCCGTTTTGCGGATCATTTGACGTTATCGAGCACCGGCCATCCATTTTATTATTTTACGGCTGTACTCGTGCCAGAAATTCATTTCATGGCCGCCGGCGCTTTCGGCGTACTCATGGGGGACGTTCCTGCTTTCGAGGAAACGGTGCATGGCTCTGTTGTTTTCCAGCAGGAAGTCTTCCGTGCCGCAGCACATATAGATCTCCGGTAGCTTTTTGTTTTCGGCGATGAGCTTATCCACCAGGAACTCCGGGTTGCTTGGGCTTTCGAGGACATTTTCAGGTTCGCCGAAGCATTCCCGGTAGTATTCGTAATTTGCGATGCCGTTGCCCTCACCGGGCTTCATGCCTGCAACCTCGTGGACTATCAGCGCCGAGGACATAGCACCTATCTTGCCGAACTGATTGGGATAGGCAAGGCCGGTATGCAGAGCTCCGAAGCCTCCCATGGAAAGGCCGAGGACTGCGGTATACTCCGCGGAATTGCAGAGGCCGAAGGTCTTTCTCAGGTAATCCGGCAGCTCTTCACCCAGCATGGTGCAGAACTTATGGCCCGTGGAAAGGCCGTCGAGCCAGAAGCCGTTCTCGCCGTTGGGGATAACCACTGCAAGGCCGTACTCCTCGGCAAGCTGAGGCGGAAGCCAGTTCTCGGCACAGCCGGAATAGCCGTGGAGCAGGAAAAGGGTCTTTAGGGCTTTGTTGCCCTGCTCCGCCTTTTCCCACGGCAGGTCGCGGTAGGTGTCGTTGGGGATACAGAGCTCAAAGGTGTTCTGCCTGCAAAGGCACTGAGAGTAATACTTGACGGTTATATTTGCCACGGGGATCATCCTTTCCGGGCGTAAGTTATTTCGATATTGATACTATTATACATTATTTTAGTCTGTGTTTCAAGAGTGGAAACACATATTTTGTCAACTTTTCGGGAGTTTTTCTTTCTCAAAAGAGGATAATTTGCTTTTGCAGGGCGAATAATCTCTCATAACTATTGACAAATTCTTTATTATAGGGTAAAATTTTTTTAGGACTTTTATACACACGGCCGCACTGCGAGGTGAGAGGAATGGCAGAGAGAAGAAAGCGCATAGCGATATACGTGGGACAGGCTGACGAGAGCTATCAGAGCAGGTTCATCACCGGCTATCTGAAAACAGCGTTCTCGCAGGATACCGACGTGTGCGTTTTTTCGATGTACAAGAAGTATCAGGACACCGCCGAACGTGAGCGCGGAGAGGCCAACATCTTCTTTTTGCCCGAGCCCGGGATGTTTGACGGAGCCGTTATCCTCTCGGACACCATTCAGACCGCAGGTGTTGCCCAGCGCCTCGAAGAACGTCTGTACAAGAACTTCAGGAAGCCGGTCCTCATAATCGAGCAGGACAGCAAGCTTTTCAAGAGCCTTTTCACCGACGGCTACTCGGCTGTCGTAGAGCTGGTATCTCATCTTATAGAAGTACACGGCTTTAAGGACATAGCTTTCCTTTCGGGAAAGAAATGGCATAAGCATTCGATACAGAGACAAAAGGCCTACACCGATGCCATGGAGCAGCACGGGCTGAAAGTCAGCAAGGACAGGATAATACACGGAGACTTCTGGTATCAGAGCGGTGAGTTCTGTGCCGAGAAGCTGCTCTCCGGCGGCAAGCTCCCCGAGGCTGTTGTCTGCGCCAACGACCCTATGGCTATCGGTCTCTGCAAGGCTCTGGAAGCAAACGGTGTCCGCATACCCGAGGACATCGCAGTGGTCAGCTACGACTCCTCCTTTGAGGGGCAGACAGCGCCGAAATCCATAACCTCCTCCCTTATCCCGGCAGAGGAGCTGGGCAGCTACGCGGCTGAGTATATGGAGAATACCCTCCGCGGAAGAGAGACTGCGCCATTCAACGTGAAGTCTTCTCTGCTCATAGGAGAATCCTGCGGCTGCAAGAACTGCACCATGCCTTCCTACAGCCTGAAAAGAAAGGAATGGGGAACGGTCATCTCGGAGGAAGGCTTTGATTCAATAAACAACACAATGGCGGACAGCCTCATGTCCGTGAATTCGCTTTCGGATTTCCTGGGGGCTGTGTATTCCTATGCCTATCAGATACCCGGAGCAGAAAGCTTCCACCTCTGCCTCTGCTCGCCCTGGAAATACATGGAGCAGAACTCGGAGCTGAGAGTCAGCAACAGCGGCTACACCGACAGGATGCTCTATGCCGTCCGCTACAACAGCGACAGGATGGACGGCCTCGCGGGAACGGACAAGGACTTTTCAAGGAGCGAGCTGCTGCCGGATCTCAATGCCGAGAGAAGCTACCCCACAGCTTTCTTCTTCACCCCTGTTTTCTGCGGCGATCAGTGCTTCGGCTATGCAGCGGTGAACTACGGAAAAGAGGCCAGGAGCTACGACGACATCTTCCGCAGGTGGATAGGTCTTGTATCAAGGAGCTTTGAAGCTCTCTGGAGACAGTTTGCCCTGCAGAACCTCCGGGACAAGCTCAACAAGATGAAGAACAGCAAGTTCGCTGCGGCAGGTGCAGCTTACGAGAGCCTTTCCGACGAGGAAAAGGCAGACTACGGCCTTGTTAGCCATATCCTCGACGACAACCTGCTGAAATATTATTTCCAGCCCATAGTGAACACCGTTGACGGTGCTATATATTCCTTTGAAGCCCTTATGCGCTCGGATACCGAAAAGAAGATAGCTCCCCTTTCGATAATCAAGTACAGCGATATGCAGAACAGGCTCGCCGATGTTGAAAAGGCCACCTTCTTCAACGTCCTCGATATAGTTGAAAAAAACAAGGAGCTGCTGGGCAGCATAAAGATATTCGTAAACAGCATCCCCGGCATACGCATGGAAGGCGAGGATTTCGAGAGGCTCGTGGATTGTCTGAAAAAGCATTCTGACAATGTTGTCGTTGAGCTGACGGAGGGTGCCGAGCTTGACGACAGAGAGCTTGAACGGATGAAGAACATCTTCCGTATGACGGGCAACGAGATAGCCGTCGATGACTACGGCACGGGCTATTCAAACGTCAGCAACCTGATCCGCTATATGCCAAACTACGTAAAGATCGACCGTGCGCTGCTGTCGGATATACCCAACGATCCCCAGAAGCAGCATTTCGTAAGAGAGATAATCGGCTTCTGCCACGACAACGGCATCAAAGCCCTTGCAGAGGGCGTTGAGACCTATGAAGAGATGAGGTCTGTTATACTGCTGGGCGTCGATCTGATACAGGGTTTCTACACAGGCAGACCCGCGCCGGAATTCATCGACAGCATCGACGGCAGGGTAAGAGCCGAGATCGAAACCTGCCACAGAGAGAGCCAGCTTGGCAGTGACCACAAATACATCGCCGGAAAGACCAACAGAGTTTCCCTTGCGGCACTCGTCAAGGACGGCTGCACGGAGATCGTTGTGGGTCACGGCACCATGGTATATAAGGACATCGCAGTCATCGGTGCTCCGAACATCAGAAGCGACATACACATCAAGATAGAAGCCGGCTATGTGGGCAGGATAACCCTCGAGAACGTGTATCTCACCAACAATCCGGGACATCCCTGCATCGACATCGGCGGCAACGCAGACGTCACGCTGCTCATCGAGGGCGAAAACTTTATGCGCAACTCAGGCATAAGAGTTCCGCCGACATCGAGGCTTACCCTTGAAGGCACGGGAAACATGAGCATCGAGCTTTACTATCCCGAGTTCTACGGCATAGGCAACGATGTGGGATCAGTGCACGGAGACCTTATTTTGCAGCCCAGCGGACTTGTGCAGATACTCGGCAGAGGTGCCAGCGGAGTCTGCATCGGGTCGGGTCTCGGCGGCATCATAAAGATCAACAGCGGCCAGTATATCCTTGAGACCAACAGCGAGACAGGGGTCGCCATCGGAGCGATCACAGGCAGCGCACAGGCAGAGATCAGGAAGAGTAACGTCTCCATCGAATTTGCGGCGACCAACGGTATCGGCATAGGTTCGGTATCGGGAAGCGCAAGGATGCTGCTCTCCAACTCTGCGTTCATGCTCTACGGCAGCGGAAACGATGTTGCAGGCATCGGAACTTTAGGCAGCAGCCTCGCCTCGGCGGAGATATTTGAATCGAGCCCGATAATGAACATCAGCGCAAACTGCTGCACATCCATAGGCTCCTTTGGCGGAAGGACGGAGATCAAGGCCGTTTCGTCGGTGATGAAATTCGAGACCTCAGGCGATGATGCCATCGCGATAGGCGGCTTCAACGACGACGCAGACATCGAGCTTAGGAACTCGGACATCAGGTGGAGCGTGCACAACAAGACCGGCAGAGACATCTGCATGGCACGCAGCGACATCAGGAACATAGGCGGCAGGGAACGGTTCGTTCTCAATGACACGGAGATAAAGAGATAATAACGAACACCGGAGAGGCAGGCTGCTTCTTCGGTGTTTTTGCCGTAGGAACCCCTCCGTCTCGGCTATCGCCGAGCCACCTCCCGAAGAACCATGAAATGTGCTTTTTCAGGGGAGGCAATTTTTGTTTCAATTCAATTTGCAATAGAGCAAAAAGTCTCGCCTGAACAAGAACACTGCGTGGTTCTTTGAACACTGCGTGGTTCTTTGAACACTGCGTGGTTCTTCGGGAGATGGCACGACAAAGACGTAACGGAGGGGTTCCGAGCTTCTGCCACTAAAAGGCTCTTGACAAATCCAAACTTCCGTGATAGAATGAGATGTAGATAAATGCCATGACGGAGAGAAGTAGTTGGGGCACTCACTCAAAGAGAGCGCGGATAAGGTGTGAGCCGCGCAGCAGAACCCTTGCGAATAACACTCCCGAGCAGCGAACTGAAAGCTTTAAGGCAATACCGCACAACCCCTGTGCATCAGGATCCAAAAGCTCAATCAAGATTGAGCTCGCCGGATTTTTGTCAGAGTGCATAAATTCGACGCAGGAAGGCCGGCGCCTTTCAAGGAGAATTTGTGTGCTATGACGGAAATCCGGCAAGCAGATGATGTACAGAGGCGTTAGCCGCGGATTGTGCGGTATTGCCTTTTCAAGTAGGTGAGACGTCACTGCGCGTTAAGCAGATAAGAGCGGCCGTGCTCGGCACGGTAATTCAGGTGGCACCGCGGAAGCTTTGACTCCCGTCCTGTATTCAAAAATACAGGGCGGTTTTTTATTTGCAAAAACGCCCTGACTTGAGACTTATTTAAAGGAGCGGATCATTATGAAACACATCGACATCTGTGAAGTAATGCGTAATGCTGACTTCGTGGGAAAAAGCGTCACCGTTTGCGGCTGGGTAAGGACAGCCCGTAATTCCAAGAACGTTGCTTTCATCGAGCTCAACGACGGAACTTCCCTCAAGCACCTGCAAATAGTTATCGACAAGGCGCAGGATATCGACTACGAGGATGCTCTGCATCTCGGCACTTCCCTCAAAGTTACGGGAACTGTTGTTGAAGGCAGGCAGGGAATGCCCGAGATCAACGCCGAGGAGATCGTAGTTCTCGGAAGCTGCCCGGCTGAATATCCCCTGCAGAAGAAGCGCCACACCCTTGAATTCCTGCGCACCATGCCTCATCTCCGCGGCAGGACGAACACCTTCAATGCGGTTCTCCGCGTTCGTTCGGTGCTGGCTCAGGCTATCCACAAGTATTATCAGGACAGGGGCTATGTTTACATCAACACTCCCCTTATAACCGCAAGCGACTGCGAAGGTGCAGGCGAGATGTTCCAGGTGACCACCGTGGGCTTCTCCCAGGAATACAAGACCGAGGAAGAATACCTTGCTGCGGATTTCTTTGGCAAGAGGGCAGGCCTCAGTGTTTCGGGACAGCTCGAAGGCGAGACTGCTGCTCTGGCTCTCGGAAAGATCTACACCTTCGGACCTTCCTTCCGCGCAGAGAACAGCAACACTCCCAAGCATCTTGCGGAGTTCTGGCACATCGAGCCGGAGATAGCTTTTGCCGAGCTGCCGGACGTTATGGAGATCGCCGAGGACATGGTGAAATACGTTATCGGCACAGTGCTTGAAAAGTGCCCGGATGAGATGGAATTCTTTGACAAGCACTTCGAGAACGGTCTTGTTGAGAGGCTGCGCGAGCTCATCTCCCACGAGTTCGGCGTTGTGAGCTACACCGAGGCTATCGAGCTCCTTAAAAAGTCCGGCGAGGACTTCCAGTATCCCGTTGAGTGGGGCTGCGATCTCCAGACAGAGCACGAGCGCTACATTTCCGAGAAGGTCTTCAAGAAGGCCGTATTCGTAACCGACTACCCGAAGGAGATCAAGTCCTTCTACATGAAGCAGAACCCCGACGGCAAGACAGTTGCGGCTGTTGACCTGCTGGTTCCCGGAGTCGGCGAGATCATCGGCGGAAGCGAGAGAGAAGCAGACTACGACAAGCTCCTTGCGGCTATGCAGGAGAGGAACATGAACCTTGAGCCCTACGGAGATTATCTCGATCTGAGAAAGTACGGCTCCGTTCCTCACGGCGGCTTCGGTCTCGGCTTTGAGAGGCTCGTTATGTATGTCACCGGCATCAGCAACATCAGAGACGTCATCCTCTACCCGAGGACAGTGGGCAGCATTAGATAAAAGATCGGCGGAAACAGCATTTCCCCGCAGTACGTTTATTTGACAATTTCAAACAAAGGAGGAAGAAAAATGTCAACCGGATTATATCTGCCAAAGTATTATCAGTCGGCGCTGACTCTCAGAGAGACACAGCACGCGATCAAGTATATCAAGGACGTTTTCCAGCAGGCCCTTTCCTTTGCCCTGACTCTGGACCGCGTTTCCGCACCCCTCATCGTAACCAAGGAGAGCGGCATCAACGACGACTTGAACGGCGTTGAGCGCAAGGTGGAATTCTCCATAAAAGAGATCGGAGGAGAAAGCGCAGAGGTGGTCCAGTCTCTGGCGAAGTGGAAGAGAATGGCTCTCTACCGCTACGGCTATCATTTCGGCGAGGGCATCTACACCGACATGAACGCTATAAGGCGTGACGACGACGTTGACAACGTCCACTCGATCTTCGTGGATCAGTGGGACTGGGAGAAGGTCATCGAACGCAGCGACAGAAACTTCGACTACCTGAAAAAGGCTGTTGAGTCTATCGTCAAGGCTATCGCATACACAAAGCGCAAGGTGAGCCTGCGCTACCCTGCTCTCAAGCAGCCCATAAACGAGAAGGTGTTCTTCATCACCTCTCAGGAGCTTGAGGATATGTACCCCGACAGCACCCCGAAGGAGCGCGAGAGCCTTATCGCAAAGGTACACGGCACGGTGTTCGTTATGCAGATAGGCGGCAAGCTGAAAAGCGGAAACAGGCACGACGGCCGGGCTCCCGACTACGACGACTGGAAGCTCAACGGCGACCTGCTTTTCTGGGATGCGACTCTTGACAGCGCTATCGAGATATCCTCTATGGGCATCAGAGTCGATGAGACTTCCCTTGCGGCACAGCTTGCAGAAGCAGGTGCCGAGGACAGGATGAAGTTTGAGTACCACAAGATGATCGCAGAGGGCAAGCTGCCTCTGACAATCGGCGGCGGTATCGGACAGTCGAGGCTTTGTATGCTGCTTCTCGAGAAGGCTCATATCGGAGAGGTACAGTCATCCGTATGGCCCGAGGAAATGAGAGCTCAGTGCGCAAAGAACGGCATCACACTTCTTTGATATACAAACAAAAGTCCGGGAACGATCTCGGACTTTTTATTCATATGTAAATCGTAAAGACACAAAAAACCCGGGAAACAAGTCCCGGGTTTTGTTGTTATCAGGTCTTTTCGCTTATGCTGCAAGATCGAAGCTGTCCTCGATACCGCCGAGGGAATTGAGGATATTGCCTAAGCCGATGTCGTCGAGCAGACCAGTGAAGCGGCTTATAAAGCCCTGGATGTCGCAGGATTCTGCGTATGCCTTGAGGTCGTTGTCGTTGCACTGATAGATCGTGCCTGTGGGCATTGTGATGTCGGAAGCATCTGTCTTCTCGCCGAGGATGGTGAGCTTGAAGATGTTCTCTCCGTTCAGGGCGGAAGTGATGGTGAAGTCTGCCTTGCTGTCTGTGCTTGCAGATACCAGCTCTGCTGCGATGTTGCTGCCGTCAGCTGCGATGTTTATCGAAACTGTGCCGGAGAAGAGATCGCCCTCTTCCTTGATGTTTGTGAATACAACAGATGCAGTCATGCTGTCTTCTGCGCTGATGTCGATGCTGCCGTTGAGGATGTCGTCCGTGGTAGTGAACGAGCCCTTGGCTGCCGAAATGCTCTTGCCGTCGCTGGTCACGCCGAAATCAAAGGCGATAACATCGTCCTGAGAGATAACGGCGAGCTTGGCTGCGTTCTTGCCCTCTGCGTCGGTGAAGCTGAATCCGAGGTACTGATCGCCGGACTTGTAGAGGTCGATGGTGAAAGCAGCGCCGCTGAGGTCCTGCTCCTTAATGTTTGCAGCGAACTCGTCAACTGCGGCATTGTACTGGTCAGCCGTTACGCCGAACTTGGCGAAGGTGTCCTTGAGCAGATCGTCGTTCTTTGCCTTTTCGATGACTGTGTCGATGATATCATACAGTACCTGTCCTGTGAAGTCGATGGTCTCAACATCGTAGCTGTATGAGTATCCGTTGATCTCGCCTGTTACCGTTCCGTTCTCGCGTCCCTCGGGGACCTTCTCGGCTGCTGCATCGCAGTAGCTCTTGAAGTCGTCGAACAGAGCGCTGATGTCGATATCCGAAAGGGTGTCCTTAAGGCTGTCCAGGTCGAAGTTCTCTGCATCACCAAGAGCAACGTTTGTTCCGATGATGTTTTCGAGCTGTGCGCCCTTCTCCTCAAACATTGCCTTGAGCTCGTCAGCGCTGATAGCAACGTATGCGTCGCTGAGCTCGGGTATCTTGAAGTATGCAACCTGAGCCTCGTTGTCTGCCACAGCATTGAGGGAGATCAGAGTGCCCTGATCGTAAGCCAGGGATATGTCGGTCTGGGTCTTTCCTCCGCGCTGCTTCGCAGCTGCGTTTATCGTCACAGGCTTGAGATCTTTTCCCAGCTTGTTGGTTACATAGCTGCCGAATTCGATCTCCGCCGAGCCGGTATATGCAAAATCGAGCTCTCCGCTGAGTGCCTTGCTGAATACGTCCGCAGTCTCCTGCAGCTTGTTTTCAAGCATATCGACCGTTTCTTCAACCGTTCTTTCATTGTCGTTCGTCTTTAAGTCTTTTTTCTTTTCTTCGCTGTCGTCAACGGAACCGCAGGCTGTAACGGACAGTGCAACAAGCCCCGCAAGTACCGCCGAGAAAATTCTCTTGATTCTCATTGGTCTACCTCCTTAATAGTTCTGAATACAGTTCTACATAATAAATATAACATATCAGAACTAAAAAGTCAATAACAACCCGGTAACAATTTGTAAAATTCCTCACCGTGCTTTGTGCCTCGGGGCTAAGATCCATCTTTACTATTGAGGGAGACCCTTTTGAAAAAGGGTCATCCCTCAAACTCCCTCCCTAAAACTTTTAATGTTTTTTGGCGAGGGTGCCATCAATTTTCCAAAATGCAGAAAACTTATAAGTCTGTGCGTTCTTTTGGGGTCGATGACACCCTCGCCAAAAAATCGCTAAAAGTCTTTGGAAAGGGGTCTGGGGAATAACCTTTCTTCAGAAAGGTTTTCCCCAGCAGCACAGATGAATTTCAGCCCCGAGGCACAAGGCCCGGCGGGGTCATACGAATTCGTAGCCTTGGGAGAGGGCGTAGTCGATGAAGTCGGCGAGTATTTGGGCGTTGGTGGATGAGACGGGGTGGAGGAGGTATATTGCGCCTTTATGGAGGGCGGTTTTGAGCTTATCGAGGGCCTGGTCGGGCGGCATCTGGTCATTGACATCCCAGTCGGCGTAGGCGTAGCTCCAGAGGACGGTCTTGTAGCCGCACTGCTGGGCCACAGCGAGGGACAGCTCGGAGAATTCCCCCATTGGAGGACGGAACTCTGTCATCTCGTAGCCGAACTCCTCCTTTATATACTCGTGCAGCCCCATTATCTCATCGCGGCACTCCGAGGCCGAGAGATCGGGCATGGAGTAGTGATTCACCGAGTGGTTGCCGACGGTATGCCCCTCGTCGATCATCCTCCTGACGAGCCCGGGGTTCTTGCGAACGTAGTCATCGAGGACGAAGAACTCTGCCTTTACGCCTTTTTCTTTCAGCACGTCGAGGATGCCCGGGGTGAAGCCGTTCTCGTAGCCCTCGTCGAAGGTCAGGCGGATCGTCTTGCTGTCATTTTCGTCGATAGCCCTTGCACCGTACCTGCCGTATTGCCTGTTGAAGTCAAGTGCTCCCAAAGGACGGTTCTCGGCGTCCAGCTGCACTCCCTGGCCGTAGCCGTGTTTCTCGGCGGAAAGGGCGGCGAGGTCGATGCCTGCCTGAGTCATCTCCGCCATACTTTTAAATATACCCTTCATGTTCCCGCTGCCGGACGTGACATCCTCTGCCTCCGAGCAGGAGCAAAGCATGACCGAAGCCAGCAGGATCGCAGCCATTTTTCCTTTCATATCCATTCTCCTTTCAGCGAAAGTCATCACGCTTATGCTGTGCATTTCAAGGATAATTATGCTGCACTTTGCAGATGCAATTTTTTCAATTTATACTATAATATATATGCGCAGTTTTCGGGACACGGGATATGTTATTATTATGCTACGGGAAAACGGCTGCCGGCTTGTCGCGCAAACAAAATCGTAATATTGAGTTATTATTTTTGGGATTGATATTTGTAAAATTATGTGTTATAATTATTTGTACGGTTTTTAATAATACGAACTAAAGGTGATATGATGCAAAAAATACTTGTTGTTGACGACGAGCAGATGATGCTCATGCTGGCAAAACGAGTGCTTTCCCAGGAATATGAGGTAGTGACCGCCAAGTCGGGTGAAGAAGGGCTCAGCGTCTTTGAGCGCGAGCAGCCCGATATGATAATCTCCGACCTGCTGATGCCCGAAATGGGCGGTTTCGAGATGTATGAGATCATACAGAAAAAGTACGCAAAGCACGTCCCCATAATCTTTATGACCTCGGACGACAGCGACGAGGCAGAGGGCAAGGGATTCGCCAGCGGTGCATCGGATTTTCTGATAAAGCCCTTCCGCCCTGCGGCTCTGCTGAGAAGAGTGGACAATGCCCTGGGAAATGAGGAGCGTATCCGCAACCTCACCGAGGAAGCCACAATGGACGAGATGACAGGGCTTCTCAACAAGGCAAGCGTCAACAAGCAGCTCGAGGAGCTTTGCAGGACCGAGAGCGGTGTGCTGATGATGATAGACCTGGACAGCTTCAAGCTGGTCAACGACCTCCACGGCCACGATATGGGAGACAGGGTCATCTGCCGCTTTGCCGAGCTCATAAAAAACAATATCCGCCAGGGTGACGTTTCGGGACGCATCGGCGGAGACGAGTTCATTCTGTTCTGCGTTGGATGCAGCGACGAGAGCATGGTAAAGACCATAGCGGAAAGGCTCAACGACAGCATTTTTGCTTCGGCAAAGGAATATATCGGCGAGGAAATGAACATCCCCCTCGGTGCATCCGTGGGTGCTGTCTTTGTCTCGGAGAAGGACAATGATTACAGCGAGCTTTTCAAAAAGGCGGACAAGGCGCTTTATTCCGTCAAGCAGAGAGGCAAGCACGGCTATGCGATATACAGCACGGAAATGGACAAGGCTGCTCCCTCTGCCGACATAAAGAGCCTGAGTATGCTCTTCGAGGAAAGAAGCATCCTTGACGGAGCTTTCTTCCTGGGGCAGGAGGCTTTCAGCAACGTTTACCGCTTCCTGGTGAGGTTCATCCGCAGCTACAGCAAGACGGCATACAAGCTGCTTTTCACCCTCTCCCCGGACAACAAGCATACCGAATATGCTTTCACGGAAGCAACAGACAAGTTCGGCGAGCTTATCTCCCAGATGCTGAGGAAAAGCGATATAATGGTACGCATCAGAGAGAACCAGTATTTCCTGCTGCTGCCGGAGATAGGCACCAACGACATAGACGCGCTGATCTCAAGGCTGCTGAATGAATGGTCGGACACCGACTGCTCGACCTCTGCGGTGGTCAGCTTTGAAAAGGAGCTTATCTCGGCACCCTCATCGGATCACAACGACAGGCAGGGCGACGACAGATAAATGCAGTTTAGTCTGCCCTTGAACTTCCCGTGATATGACCACTCGAAAGGAGCTTACTTAATGAAACACGGCTTTATCGACATACCCACCCTCTATTATTTCAAAGAGAAAAATCTTTTCACCGGCAGCTGCAAGGAGAATTTCAACTTCCGCATCTTTGCAAAGAAGCTGGAAGACGACAGCACGGAACTTCGCTGCATCGTCTGGGAAGGCAAGGAGAATTTCTCCCTTATCGACCCCTCGGACTACAAGCTGGAATTCCGCGAAGAAATGTCGGAAGAGGGAGTTGCAGCCATAGCAAATAAGATCGTTGAGGCTGCCACAGCCTACGAGAAAAACGGCTACAAATTCTGAAAAAAACGCACACAAAAAAGCGGTCATTCAAGTGAATGGCCGCTTTGCTTTTTTAATCCGGGATGCTGTGATCCGTATAATAATACTCGAGGGGATAATAGAGCTTGGTCTCGGAGATGAGCTGCGAATTGAGCAGACGCTTTCCGTTCTCGTCGATGACGCCCAGCTCCTTGGCTGTCTTGATTATCGCGTCTCCGATGGCCTTTGCGTAGGCGTCGAAGTTCTTGTCGAAGATATTGTTGTCTCTGTCGTCGGTTATGAAGCCCATTTCCACGAGGCAGCTGGGCATTACCGTATCTGCGTTTACGTGGTAGTTGGAGGTGGGTATTCCCGTATATCCGAACTGCACTCCCCGGCTTTCCGTAATGCCTGCTTCTTCAAGGGCAGAAAGGATATTCGTTGCAAGGAGGGTGTCGGGCTCGGGCTGTTTGCTGTGTACCCAGACCTCAAAGCCGCATTTCTCGTATGCGAGGCTGTTTCTGTGAAGGGAAACGAAAAGGTCAGATCTCGAGTCGTTAGCGCAGAGGCAGATATCCTCGAGCTGTATCATTTCGTCTGTATCGCGGCTCATCACAACGGAGACTCCCTTGCTCTTGAGGTAATCTCTTACCGCAAGTGCCAGCTTGAGGCAGTCGTCCTTTTCTTTTCTCAAAACGTTCTGGCCGGACTCGTCGTATTTAACTGCGCCGTCGTCCTCTCCGCCGTGTCCGGGGTCGAGGCAGACCTTGAACTGCAGTCCGTCAACTTCTTCTTCCGCAGCGGAAGATTCTTCAACATCCTGTTCGTCCTCGCTGGATTCAGCGACGGAATTCACAACCGCGGGCTTGACTTCGTCGTCCTTTTTGAAGTGATTTGCGATAGATCTTACAAGCTGAACTATGCCGCAAACTATAAGCACAAAAACTATCAGGGCAACGATTATCCTTCCCCAATAGACCTTAACTTTTTTCTGAGTTCCTGCTCTGAGCGGCGGTCTGCCGTATAGCTTCTCGAACTCTTCGTCTGTCATCAGAAATCCTCCGTTCTCAGCACGGACCCTCCGCACCTCGAAAATTCATCACATATACGACAGTATATCACAAAACATCAGAAAAGTCAAGCAAATCTGACAAATTGGTTACAGGATTTCTATTCCTTGTAATAACTATGAATATTCCGTTACAAGTCCTTATATTTTTATGGAAAATAACACAGCCTGCGAGGTTTTTCCCGCAAGCTGTGGTTTTGTTTTATTTCTGATATTACAGGAGAGTCCTTTCATCGCAGTATTCGCAGATGACCGTGTCCCCTGCTCCGATGAAGTAGTGGGGCAGATAGAGCTCCTGATTGGTGATGCACTTGGGGTTGGAGCATTTTGCCTTGCGTACCCTTCCCTTCACCACAGGGGCAGGAACACCGTCGTTATGCAGCACGGTAAGTATCAGGGCCATACGGATGAACATCCCGTATTTTGCCTGCTTGAAGTACATGGCTCTCTGGTCGTCATCGACCTCTATTGCTATCTCGTCAACTCTCGGCAGAGGATGCAGGACTATCATATCCCTCTTGGCATTTGCCATTTTCTTTCTGTCCAGGATGTAGTTGCCTTTCTGTGCGAGGTAGTCTTCTTCCGAAGCAAAACGCTCTCGCTGGATACGGGTCATATAGAGGACGTCGAGGCTTCCGATAACATCATCAAGGCTTTCGGCTTCGATATAGGAATGGCCTCCTGCCGAGAGCAGGTCCTTCATATAAGCCGGCAGAGCAAGCTCCTTTGTGGAGATAAGGACGAAGCGGTTGTTCTTGAAGCAGGCCATAGCCTTTATCAGGGAATGCACCGTTCTGCCGTTTTTCAGGTCTCCGCAGAGGCCGATGGTCAGCCCTTCGAGAGTTCCCTTCTCTTCGCTGAGGGTCATAAGGTCTGTGAGGGTCTGTGTGGGGTGGAGATGTCCGCCGTCGCCTGCATTGATTATGGGGCACTCGGCTGTGAGCGCTGCCGCCTTCACCGAGCCTGCCGTGGGGTGACGCATGACCATTATATCCGCATAGCCGGAGACTATCTTTGTGGTATCCTTTATATTCTCGCCCTTTGCAACGGAAGACGTAGCCGGGTTGTCGAAGCCGATTATCGTTCCGCCGAGGCGAAGCATAGCTGTCTGGAAAGACATCTGCGTTCTTGTGGAGGGCTCATAGAAGAGCGTTCCCATTATCTTCCCTTCGCAGGCGTGGGCATAATTCTCGGGGGATAGCCTGATGTCGTGGCCAAGCTCCAGAAGCTTTTTCCACCACGAAACGGGATAGTCGTTCAAGTCGATAAGGTTTATAAATCTCTGATGCCCTTTCATTGGCGGCACATCCTTTCGGTCAAATCTGTTTTATCATCACTCCGCAGAGAAATCTTCCCATTCAAGGCCCTTTGCCCTCGTCTGGGCTCTGGTCTCTTCAAGGGGCATAGCCTTGCCGAAGTGATAGCCCTGAGCTCTTATGCAGCCTATCTTTCTGAGGAACTCGAACTGCTCGGCAGTCTCAACGCCCTCGCAGAGAGGCTCCAGCCCCATTCCCCTTGCGCCTTCGATGATGTAAGTCATCAGAGGTCCGGTCTTGGGGTTCTTGTCGAGGTTGCGCAGGAAGATGAGGTCCAGCTTCAGCACGTCGAAGTCGTACTCAACGATAGTGTTCAGCGAAGAATAGCCGCTGCCGAAGTCGTCGAGCCAGATATGATAGCCCAGCTTCTTCATCTTGTCGCACTGGCTCTTTATATAGCCCACGTTGTCGTTCAGGGCACTCTCGGTGATCTCTATGTCGATCATGTTCCTGGGAACACCGTAGTCCTTTGCGGTCTGTTCGATAACGCCGAAGATATCGCAGAGCTCGAAGTCCAGCCTTGAGATATTCACCGAAACCGGCACCACAGGCTCACCCTTTTCTTTAAGGGCTTTGTAGTCCTCGCAGACTTTCTTCACCACGAACTTGTCCACCATGTGGATAAGGTGGAACTGCTCCAGGGTCTCGATGAAGTCCGCAGGAGACAGCAGTCCGATGCTGGGATCGCTCCAGCGAACAAGAGCCTCATAGCCGCAGATCTTCCCTGTCTCGACTCTGATGACGGGCTGATAGAACACTTTGATGAAGTCGTTCTCGATAGCCTCGTCGATATGGTCAACCACATACTGCTGCTTTCTCAGCTTTTCACGGAGCATCTCGTCGTAGATGCAGCAGCAGACATCGTGTCTGTTCTTTATGCTGTTGCAGGCAAGGCGTGCATGGTCGCAGGCAAGACCCACCTCAGCATGGCGGTCGTCGAGATAGTAAACTCCTGCCTTGATCCTGACCTTCTTGTTCACGTCGTCGGAGAGCATCATCTTGCGGTTTATGCTCTCGACCTTTTCCTTTATCTGATCGCGTCGTCCCGCAACGCAGACAAAGAAATGGTCGTCGGAAAATCTTGCCACTGTGGAGTCCTGGTCGTTGAAAGTATTCCTGATGAGCTTTGCGAGGTCGCAGAGCAGCTCGTCACCCAGCTTGAAGCCGTGGCGCTCGTTATAGAGCTTGAAGTTCGGCACGTCGAAATGTATGAAGGTGAAGTCCTGTCTTCTGCTATGGGGAGAGGAGATCAGAGCCTGCACTTTCTGGTAGAAGAAGGACATATTGAACAGGCCGGTCAGAGGATCGGTATCGTTGTTGCCCGAGAGTATCTCAGCCTCGGCATAGGAATTCCTGCTGCGGTTGAAGAACTCGTTCTGATCCACGTCAACGATGAAAACATAGTAGAAGCTCTTGCCGTTCTTCCAGTGGAGCAGGTGTCCGAAGTCCTCGATATAGCGCACATCGCCATGCTTGGTGATTATGCGGTAGCGGACATAGTCGTGTCTCTTCTCGCCGAAAACGGTCTGAGCCTGTATCTGGTTCTGTATCTTGTTCAGGTCGTCGGGATGCACCATTCCCCTGAAAGAACCTCCGGTGTAGTCCATAAAGTCCTGGAAGTCCGAACAGCCGTATATGCTTACAACATTCGTCTCGGCAAAAAGTATCTTTTCGTCACCATCGGCTTCGTAGATAAAGAAGCCTCCCGGCAGTCCCGTGGGGATAAACCCGCCTGTATTGGTCTTATAGAATTCTCCGCTCATAAGGATATCTCCCTTCGGACGTAACGGTCATTTTTTATCCTTTTTATTATAGCACAGTGTTCGGAAAAAATCAACAGAAACTTCCCTCCCGGAGAGTCTTTTTTTCGGTTTCGTTCCGACGGGAAAAGAATTAGCCCGGGCTGCACAGGGTACAGCTCCGGGCTTAGTATCATTATTTGTGAACGCTGCCGCGTTACGGGTCATATTCCTCGGGAGAGAGCTTCAAGGCTCTTGCTTCATCCACTGTTTTTGCGGGATCGGGGTACTGTCCGATGATGCCGTCGGGTCCTTTGATCTGCACAAGCTTTGCCGCCTTACCCTCGTCCGTCAGGAGGTAAACATAGTATTGATCTATTTCATCTTCGGGGATAGACCACTTTACCTCGTCATACACATCGTTCAGCACTTCGTCGCTCCTGTCGAAGCCGCTGAGCATCTTGCCGTATCTCTTATAACCGAAGGGCTTGTCGTAGTAGATGTAATGATCGGTTATCGAGGTTTCGAGCCTCCTATAAACGTTCTTTGCTATGTTGTTCGCTTTGCGGAGCTTGCTCTCGTTGGCATATTCCAGGACAACGGTATTCAGGAAATCATCACTATCATCCTCGTCAAGATCGACGATATCGAGGTCAGCGCTCTTGACATCATTATAATCCTTGAATTGAAGAGTTACCTTGCCAAGATCATAGCCCTCGACCTCGGGCTTCAGGATAATAGACTCGAATTTGCCTGTCCAGCCCACGGTGAAGGTCAGATCGAGGTAAACTTCTTCGATGCCCTCTTCTGCCAGATCTCTTTCAAGATCATCGACCTCGTCGATGAACCTGTCGGTGCATTTGAGGGTCTTGTTCTTCTCGACGGCATTCATGAACTTTATAACATCGATCTTCAAGGTATATGTATTTCCGCTCTTCTCGTAGTTCTTTATGTACTTGGCGTCGGTGTCGTTGAGAAGCTCAACAAGAACATCGAAAGCCTGGTCGTAGTTCTTTGCAAAATACTCCTTGAGGTCGGAATTGAGCTCTTTGTTGTCCTTTACTGCGGAAAGCACATCCTCGGCAGAAACTATATCATAAACGTCTCTTATCTCGCCCTTGTTTTTATCCTTATGGCTCTCAGTCTCGATGCCGTTTTCCTCAAGATATGAATTCCCCACCTTGTATTCGATATAATCCTCATCCCAGCGGAACTGATAGATGCCGGCGATCTGTGCGTAGGCAACGAAATCATCGCCCTTGCCGCTGACTGCTGCGTACCCCTTGAATTTAAGGTCTGAATCTTCAAGGCCGTATTTTTCACGGAGTTCTTCGTAGGAAAGCATATCAGAAGCAGAATTATCCAAATTGAATTCCTTTACGAATGCAAGATATTCGTCGTAATCATACTCGTAAGTTACGTCAACGGCAAAGCTGTCCGAGGCGAGAGTCTTTTGAAGGGCCTTGGCAAAGGCTGTACCTGGCTTTCTGAAAACGAAAGTGATAAGGATGTAGACTATCGCCGCAATGATGAGGGCTGCCGCAAGGAGAAGCACTATCATCTTGACGGGGCTCTTTTTCTTTACCTTTACTGCCGCACCGCCGGAGACTGCAGCCTCAACGGGAGCCTGCTGCATCTCTCTCGGAGCTTCATAAGCTGCCGGAGCCGCATTGTCGGGGATCACCTGATCGCCGGCATAGACTGTTCCCTGTGAGGGTGCCTGCTGCACCGGCTTCTGCTGGTTATAGATCGTGCCGCCCGTCTGAGGGGCATTGTCGGCGGTCCTTGCCGGATCGCCGGCTGAAGCGCCTGCCGACTGCTGCACAGGAAAGCCGCATTTCGGGCAGAACGAGGAATCATCCGGGAGTTTATAGCCGCAGTGTCTGCAAAACATTTTTCTTCCTCCTGTTAAACGGAAAATTCGGGAAAAGGGCAATATCGATCTGCCGCATTCCCACTTATCAGTATAGAACTATTCTTAATGAATGTCAATAGATTTCTGAAAAAACCGAAGATGATCTCGAAGGGGCTTTTCTGCGGATGAAGTATATCACAGGCGCTTCTGCCGTCGATATAGAGTCTGTAAAAATAATATTCGTCGGGGGTGACGGTGCGGTCTCTTTCGGCAACGAGCTGACCCGTAGGGTCATAGTATTTGTAGTTCTGCTCGATGACAACAGCCCCGACCGGAAGGCTTTTCTTCACCACCGCCACATGGGTGCGGTTTTTGGTCTGGGCAAGGTCGAAGGGCTGAGGCTGTGATGTCATTACCAGCTTCACCTCATGCCCCGGAAGAATGACGGTAGGCTCTCTGCCGCAGGTGTTGATGTCTGTTACAGTCACCCCGAAAATCTGACGGTAAAACCGCATAACGTAGCCTGCACAGCAGTATTCTCCCCTGTCGCTGGGGTAGGTGACATATAGTGCCGGCACGCCTGCAAACTCGTCGATCTGCTGTCCGTCGCAGGTCACGGGGACTTGCTCCGCAAAGGCAAAGACTCCCGATACGAAAGCAAAGACCAGAGCCAAAAATAACGCTGCAAGCTGTTTCATAAGCATCCCTCCTGCTTTGAGTATCGGCAGGAAATGGATATTTAAAACAGCAGGGCACAAAAAAAGCGGACGGCAAGCGTCAGGATAACGCAGCTGTCCGCTGTTTATTCGGTTTTGGGAAATCATACTCTCCTGTGCTGGGCTGCAAGGGTGACGAGCAGGAACGCCAGATTGTAGATTATAACAAACGTGGGCGAAAGCTGCCCGAAGGTCCCGAGGATAGTCATTATCAGGGAGATGCCTGCTCCCAGGGCAAGAGCTCCTGCCTGCACCGCAACTCCGAGGGCTGCGATCTGCTTGAGCCTCTTTGTGCCGATGAGCAGCATAGCAAAGGAGGGGAAATGTCCCGAGCAGAGCATCGGCGAGGATACCTTGGGGAGATACTCCGTCTCGATCGCGTAGTCCTTGTGGTATCTGAAAGGCAGCAGCTTGATCCTGTCCTCGTCGCAGCCGAACATATCCGAAAGGTATTCCTTGGTGATGAAGCCGTCAACTGTGCGGACGACTACGGAGATATCGTTCCTGCCAAGCTCTCTGAGCCATTTTGAAACAGAGCGGCTTGCCTTTGCCTGGACGACGAAGAGCATTGCCACAACGCCAGAGACCGAAAGATAGAGCACGGTATTGCCCTTGGAGTAGTCTCTCTCCTTGGCCTTTGTGGGTATGCCGTCGATGCTGTGGTTCTCCATGAGCTCACGGGAACCGAGAAGCACACGCTTGTTCTCTATCCAGCCCGAGAGGCCCAGGCCGTCCTCGTAGATATAGCTCTCGACGGGCAGGAGCATTTCAGTCTTGCCCCGAAGCATACGGTAGAACACAGGGCTCAGTATGCTGCCTGCCTGAGAGGCAAGGCTTGCGGACATGAGTATGCAGTCCTCTATCCTTGTGGAACCCAGGAGCTTCAGGCTCTTGAAATCCACCATTCCCTTGGGGAAGAGCTGCTCTGCGTCAACGAGCACGGAGTTGGTGTCGGCAAAGCGGTCGACCGCCGAATAGCCCAGCATAACGCCGGAATACTGCAGGTACTTGTTCTGAGCTCTGCCCAGGGGTACGTTCACTATCAGCATAAGTGCCAGGGACGAACACATTGATATCGTGCCGGACATAACTGCCAGCATATTGAATATCTTCTCCGTGCTGCCGGAGGTATTCTTCTCGAAAACCAGGGAAAGCAGACCGATGGCGATGCCTGCTATAAGTATCAGCGGAGTGGCTTTCTTGGCGTAGTCGTCGGAGATGTCGGTGGAATAGGAATTCTTCATGAAATCCTTGATGAACTCGGTCTTGCGCATCGTTGCAAGCTCGGGGAAATCGTCGAGCACGCCCTTTGTGAACTTGCCTGCGGTGTCCTCGTTATCAACAGTCACAAGAGCGTAGCGGTCGAAGTCGTCGGCAACGAAGCGGAAATTGCGCTCTGTGCGCTTGACTATCATAAGCTTGCCCAGGGTGTTGAAGATAAGCCCGAATATAGCAGCCGAGGTATAGACGTGGAAATAATTCTGCCTTACTACAGAAGGCTCGAAAAGCGTTGCGATACCCGCAAGGACGCTCACAAGCATCCCCAAAGCGGCGATGCTGTCGCAATCGGGTCTGCGTCGGAAAATATTCTTTATACCCTCGAAGATGACGGTATAAGAGAAAGCGATAGACAAGATGCCAAGTATGGTGTTGGTGAACAGGTAGGTCGAGGGGTTCATTACCTTGTCGAAGGTCTTCACCAGCGGCAGAGAGAGGTCGTTTGCGATAGTCACCAGCAGGGTGAAAACTCCCGTGAACAGCAGCACTGCCATTCTCACGGTGAGGTTGTTCTTCACCTGCAGTATATCCGCCAGCACCTGATCCTCGTCCTCGAAGTGCTCGAACTCATGCTGCCCCTTGTGGGGCTCTTCCTCCCCGGGAGCTTCTTCCTCCTCGGGGTCGGTATCTTTAAGGCGGAAGTTATCTACCTTGCTCTGTCTTTTCTTCCTGAGCATATCGGAGCGGTCCTCATAGCTTGCGTCCTGGGGGATGTCGTCAACTATGCCCATTTCCTCGGTCTTCGGGAGTATCTTTCCCGTAAGCCCCATATCTATATCCTTGACGCTGGGCCTGTTAACAGGCGTTGCCTCGGTGGTCTTCTTCACCGTACCTTTCTTGCGGCGAAGCTCCATAGCGCTGCTTATCTCGTCGGCGCCGGATTCCGCGCTGGCGGTGTCGAACTCGTGAGTTCCCTCTGCAAGCTCGTCAAGGATATGCGGCTCGATGATATTTTCGGTCTTTGCTTCTTCCGGCTCGGGCTTTGGCTTGGGTGTGCTCATGAACAGCCCGTCCGTGTCTTTGAAATCGGCCACTTTCTATCCCTCCTTGCTTACAGAATTTCCGCGGCGCTGTCTTACCGCTTCATACATGAATATCCCTGCCGCCACAGAGGCGTTCAGAGAGGTTATCTTCCCGAACATCGGCAGACGCAGCAGGAAATCGCATTTTTCCTTGATGAGCCTGCTCATGCCGAAGCCCTCTGAGCCGATGACCAGCGCCGCAGCCCCCGTGAGGGAAACTCCGGTGTAATCCTCGCCCTCGCCGTCGGTGCCGTATATCCAGATGCCCCGTTCTTTCAGCTCGTCTATCGCTGCGGCAAGGTTCGCGACTCTTGCAACAGGCAGCCAGCTCGCAGCTCCGGCAGAGGTCTTATAGACTGTGAAATTCAGCGATGCACTGCGCCTTTTGGGGATTATGACGCCGTGTGCACCGGCTGTCTCGGCAGTTCGGATTATTGCTCCGAGATTGTGGGGGTCTTCTATCCCGTCGCAGACGATGATGAAAGGCTCCTCGCCCTTTTCCTCAGCAACTTTCAGGATATCCTCAAGCTCGGCGTACTCAGCGCAGGCTCCCACGGCGATGACTCCCTGATGCGAAGCTCCTCCGCACATTTTCGAGAGCTTCTGCTCCGTGGCATTCTTGATCGGTATGCCCCTCTCCCGGGCAAGGCTGACGATGTGTCCCACAGAACCGCCGGCCTCGGGGTTGACGTAGAGCGAGTCGATGTTCATGCCGGCCTTCAGCGCCTCGGTCACGGGGTTCCTGCCGATAATATATTTGTTTTCCTCCTCCGTGCCGGGGTTCTTGCTCGCCGGACGGCGGACGTTTCTTTTATTGTCCATCAATAACTTCCCTTTAGCGCTTTTTCGCGCATACATATTCATACAGATTACATTATAACACAAAAAAAACCAAATGCCAATAGCATTTGAAAAAAATTTATATTTTTTTATTTAATTCACCCACCAGCTTTTAATCGAGCGCTTGGCTTTTTTAATTCACCCACCAATGTTTCAATTGAGCGCTTGGCAAGGCTTATTTGGGCCTCCCTCTAAGGGAGGTGGGCGCCTTTGTGGATGAGTTCGCGGTGCAACCGTTGGGAGAGGCTTCTTGCGAAGTGTTCTATCAAGGCTTTATCTAAAGATAAAAGTTTGTACCCGAAGGGGTTTGAGGTTGTTTTTACCAACAAGAAAAAGATAGAGGGTATCCGAAGGGGTTTGGGGGCGATTGGAAAGCCCCCAACAGAGCGTGCTGCAATTTGTAATTTTGCATATTCCTTTAGGCGTAGTTTAGCCCCTGCAAGGCTTTGTTCGCGTGGGAAACGTTCCATTTCGCTCAATGTAAGCATGCGGAGCTTGCGTCACGCGTCAAGCGCTGTCGCCGCTGCGACTGTCCGTCAGCTGAGGACAGTGTTGCATACACCCGTTCGGGTCAGTCCGGGGATGGGTTTTGGGATAAAAACGGGTCGCGGGAAACAAAATATTAGGTCGGAGTTAATATTTATTTAACATTTATACGTCGAATTATTCATCGCTTTTGAGGTTCGCAGGCCTTTTTTCGTATACTTTGCAGATTTATGCAGTAATTTCTGAAAAAAGCCCTGTTTTTCAACATTATGTTGAAAACTACGGTTGAAAGCGGCCTCTCAACAAGCGAAAATGTTGAAAAGCCTGTTGAAACCGTTGAAAACTACACGGATTTTTCGCGCTTTCAGCCTTGTTGAAAGATTTTTATGTCTGAAAAAACGTACCGGACGGGGCTGTTTTCGCAAAAGTTTCAAGAAAATTTCAATTACAGTAATGAACAAATTGTTAACAGCAACAAAGCCTCGGATGCTTCATCCCTGAAAAGCCCTAAAATCCGTTATTTCTCGGGATTTTTAATTTGTTCCGTCAAAACAGCCTCGGATAAAAGTCAAAAGTCCGTAAAATTGTACAGTTATTCTTCTTTTCGCACAAAAGCACGTTTCCCGGAAAACGAGTCCGTTTCTGCGGACTTTTCGTGCTTTTTCGGCCTATGATCGCTCTGTTACTTTTGTAACTTTTCTGTAATCTTATCCGCGGACAGCAACATCATCTTGTGGTCAGGAATTTGATGGCACGCTCTATCGAGTCCTTTGAGTTGCCCCAGTCGGCGTTCTTGGCGGTGTTGCGGTAGTCGTACATCTTGCAGTAATGGGAAACATCGGCCTCCAGCCGGTCGAGGTATTTCTTCGTCAGCTCGCTGCAGGCATCCACGAAGTCCTTGAATGTGCGCTTGTCCATGTTCTGAGAAGCCTGCACCACCAGCATCTCGTAGTGGGGAAGGCAGAGCTGCTCCTGCTGGGCGAAGAGGTCGCGGAACTCCTTCTCCTTGGCGTAGAGCTCGAAAAACGTCACCATGAGCCGGGACATTCCCCATTCTATCTTCGAGCAGACAAAGCAGTCGCTGTTTATCTGGGAGACCTTTTTCTGCTTGGCGGTCTTGCTCTCGAGGAGGCCTGCTTTCGCCTTGGCGAAGATGTCCTTCTGCATCTGCTGCAAATGGGTCTGGAGCATAAGGGCAAGGGACAGCCTGTTCTTGCAGGCACGCATCTGCTCGAAATGGGTCTTGCAGAAGCCCAGCTTGTTGGTCTCGATGCGGACGTCGGGCTCCATCATGGCAGCTCCCATTATATAATCCACGGTCCTCTGCTCCAGCATATCGCGCATACGGCAGATAGGGCAGCCGCACTTGGGCTCGAATATCTCATTTACGGGTATGGTCAGAATGCTTTCTCTCATAATTATCCTCCTTCACTGTACCGGCGTATCCGCATCAAGTGATGTTGTTATTGCTTCTTATCTCTGTCCCATTAAAGGAAAAGCTGATATCAACGCCGTAGTTCCTGCCTTCGCTGTTCACGACCCGCCAGGAAAAGCCTGTTTCTTCGTCTTTATAATTGGAGCAATGGCTCAGGGTGTAGGGGTCTCCGGAATCATATTTTTCGACAAGGGTCAGACGGTCTTTGACAGAAGAATACAGCGCAGACATCACTGTTCTGCTGAATTCTATCGCGATCAGGTCATAGCCGCCGTACTTTGAAACTGCAAGCTCAAAAAATCCGGCTGGAGAGTATTCGCCGATATCTTTTTCAATGGACAGCGAATCTGAAAAGAAGCTTTCTCTTCCGCTTTCGTCTTTATAACGCACGATGCAGCTTATGGCCTTGCTGCCGATCTCTTTCATATCCTTTTTCCTCCGTTTTCTTTGCAGTTTTTGTTCAGCTCGGAGCCTGCCGGCTTTTGCAGCAGGAGATCATTTTTTCGATCATTTCCTCTGTCTTTGTGTTCATGATCGTTCTCCTTCGGCTTCGGCTTGCAATTATTGTCTGTTTATAGTATAATATATTTACAACGATTTTGCAAGCTTTTTGGAGGGTATTATGGATTATTCGATCTCCGGGAAAGATATCATTCTCAAACAGCCGGACTTTGACCTTGCTCAGACACTGGACTGCGGTCAGGCTTTCCGATGGGCGATGCTTCCCGACGGCAGCTTTGAGGGGCATTATCTCAACGCATATCTTCACATTTCCGCAGAAGAGGAAGAGGGGGTGTTCCGCCTGCACGACACGGCGGAAGAGGACTTCTTAGGCAAATGGTACAATTATTTGGACTTATCCACAGACTACGGTGAGCTGAAACGCAGATTCTCGGAGGACGAGACCCTTGCCAAAGCCTGCAAATACGCCGGAGGCATACGCCTGCTGCGGCAGGACAGCTGGGAGACTCTTTCCAGCTTCATAATCTCACAGAACAACAACATCCCCCGGATAAAGGGCATAATCGGCAGGCTCTGCGAGCACTGGGAGGGCTACCCGACGATAGAACAGCTTTCCGGCGAGACGGCAGAGAGCCTGAGCTTCCTGCGCTCGGGGTTCAGGGCGAAGTATCTTGTGGATGCGGTGCAGAAGCTTTCCGACGGCACTATCTCCCTTGAAAAAGTCGCAGCGATGCCCCTTGCAGAGGCAGAGGCAGCGCTCAGGCAGATAAAGGGCGTAGGCGCAAAAGTCGCAAGCTGTGCCCTGCTTTTCGGTATGTACAGGACGGATGCCTTCCCTGTGGATGTGTGGGTGAAGAGGGTGCTTGAGCGGTGGTATCCCAACGGTCTGCCGGAGTGCGTGAAGGGCGTTGAGGGCATCGCCCAGCAGTATCTTTTCCATTACATAAGGACAGCAAGCCCCAAAGATTAAATTTTTCTTAATTTGCGCGGTTTGACCCTTTACAAAACTAAAGAGATATGCTATAATTTAGTGTGGTGTTGCCGTTTGAAGAGCGATCGGCACAACCGCATCACTGCTTTTTATAAGCAAGGAGGAAATTTTAATGGTAAGAGCTATTGTAGGCGCCAACTGGGGAGACGAGGGCAAGGGCAAGATAACCGACATGATGGCGCAGGAGTCCGACATCGTTATCCGCTTCCAGGGCGGTGCCAATGCAGGTCACACCATAGTAAACCACTATGGCAAGTTCGCGCTGCACACACTTCCCTCCGGCGTTTTCTACGATCATACAACAAGCATAATCGGCAACGGCGTTGCACTTGACGTACAGAAATTCTTCAACGAAGTTGCAGACATCACCTCCAAGGGTGTTCCGATGCCGAAGATACTTATTTCCGACCGCGCACAGATCGTTATGCCCTATCATGTGCTTTTCGATCAGTACGAGGAAGAGCGTCTCGGAAAGGCGAGCTTCGGTTCCACAAAGTCCGGTATTGCTCCCTTCTATTCCGACAAATACGCAAAGATCGGCTTCCAGGTGCAGGAGCTTTTCCACGAGGATACCCTCAAGGTCAAGATCGCCCGTGTGCTTGAGCAGAAGAACATCCTTCTCGAGCACCTCTATCACAAGCCTGCCCTTGACGCTGATGAGCTTTTTGCTACTCTGATGAAGTACAAGGAGATGCTTGCACCTTACGTCTGCGATGTTTCCGCTTATCTCTGGCAAGCTATTCAGGACGGCAAGGATATACTGCTCGAGGGTCAGCTGGGTTCGCTGAAGGATCCCGACCACGGCATCTATCCCATGGTAACTTCTTCCTCGACCCTTGCAGGCTACGGTGCTATCGGCGCAGGTCTGCCTCCCTACGAGATCAAGAAGATCGTTACTGTCTGCAAGGCTTATTCTTCGGCAGTAGGTGCAGGAGAGTTCGTTTCCGAGATCTTCGGCGACGAGGCTGAGGAGCTGAGAAGACGCGGAGGAGACGGCGGAGAATACGGTGCTACCACCCACAGACCGAGAAGAATGGGCTGGTTCGACTGCGTGGCTTCCAAGTATGGCTGCCGCATCCAGGGCACGACGGACGTTGCATTTACAGTTCTCGACGTTCTGGGCTATCTCGACAAGATCCCTGTATGCGTGGGCTACGAGCTGGACGGCAAGGTCATCACAGACTTCCCCACCACACAGGTCCTTGCAAAGTGCAAGCCGGTGCTTGAAGTCCTCGACGGCTGGAAGACCGACATCCGCGGTATCCGCAACTACAACGAGCTTCCCGAGAACTGCCGCAAGTACATCGAGTTCGTGGAGAAGCAGATAGGCTTCCCCATAACAATGGTCTCCAACGGTCCTAAGAGAGAGGACATCATTTACAGGGAGAGCGCACTTTCCAAGTGATCTGTAACAGGCTTTGATCTGAACACTTCCGTCTTTGCTTTGGCGGAAGTGTTCTTTTGCTTTACCTAATGAAAAGTGGATAGTTACGGTGTCGCCTGCGGCGAATTTTTTGATGAAACTTTTTTTGAAAAATGCAAGTTGTTATTGACTAACCGAATATAATGGTGATAGAATAAAAAGGCAGCCTGTGCGGCTGCAAAGATCTCTTTAGGGGTGGTTTCTCTGAACTGGGGAATAATGTTCTGGATAAACAGCGTGCTGCTCGGTTTCGGGCTGGCTATGGACGCTTTTTCTGTTTCGCTGGTCAACGGGCTCAGCGACCCGGGGATGTCCCGGAAGCGCAAGCTCATAATCTCGGGAGCCTTCGGGTTTTTCCAGTTTGCGATGCCCCTCATCGGCTGGGTGTGCGTCCACACCATAGTAAATCTTTTCTCGAAATTCCAGGGAGCGATCCCCTACATAGCTCTGGGACTGCTGCTGTACATAGGCTCGAAGATGCTCTTTGAGGGCATACACCCCTCGGAAGGGGAAAAGAAGATGCAGCGGCTCGGTGCATGGACTCTCTTCATGCAGGCTGTCGCAACGTCTATTGACGCTCTCTCCGTGGGCTTCACCATCGCCGAATACGGCTTTATACAGGCTCTTGCTGCGACTCTCATCATCGGCATACTGACCTTTGCCATAAGCCTTGCGGGTCTCAATATAGGCAAGCGCTTAGGCAGCAAGCTCTCCGGCAAAGCGAACATCCTCGGCGGTATCGTCCTCATCGGCATAGGCTGGGAGATATTCCTCACGGGTATTTAGTTCATCTGGTTTTATAGCTTTTTTATGCACCTTCATCGGGAGACCGGCGGAGGTGCATTTGCTTTTTATCTGCGTATAAACAGCCGAGTGAATAGTGAATAGTGAAAAAAGTGAATAGTGAACAGTTAAGGTATCGCCTTCGGCGATGTTTTTTAAGATCCGTCCGCGCAGCGGACACCTCAACTATTCACTATTCACTGTTCACTAGTCACTGTTCACTATTCACTGAGTGTCGAATACACGCGTCACATTCTCTCCGGGCAGTC
>JAFXRZ010000010.1 GCA_017536105.1 Ruminococcus sp.
CAGATGCGAAGTCCAGGTTTTCGTCAGATTGCCTAAATTCGACGCAGGCGGGCTGGCGCCCGGCAAGGAGAATTTGGGTAATATGACGGAAAGCTGGCAATCAGATGGCGTGCAGAGGCGTCAGCCGCGGGTTGTGCGGTGCTGCCCTTGAAAAAGGCTGGATAACACAAAAAGAGCAGGCTCGGAATTTCTTCCGGGTCTGCTCTTGTTTTCAATAACCTTGTTATAGAACAAGGGGCTTTCGATTTATTATTCAGCTCTCTTCTTTATCACGATCATTGCTCCCGCTGCTGCTGCGGCTGCAAGCATAACTCCTGCTGTGCCTGTCTCGGGATTGTCTCCCCTTTCCTGTTCGGGTACGGAGCTTTCCGGCTTGCTTTCGGGAATGCTGTCATCGGACTTGCTGTCGGGTATGCTCTCGTCAGGCTTGCTTTCATCCGGCTTGCTCTCGTCGGGAGCCTTTTCGGTGACGATTATCTTGCAGAAGGCTTCCACGCCGTCAAAATTCGATACCCTGACGATCACCTCACCGGGAGCAACGGCCCGGAACACGCCGTGATCCAACAGCTCGATAACGCCCTCTTTGTCCGCTGAATACATAAGATAGTTGTCGGTGTTGGGCTGGGGAGAGGGGTTCACAGCGATCTGTCCGTATTCGCCGACATTCAGAGTAATGGTCTCACTTTCGAGGATAAGCTCTGCGGTCTCCTGCGTCGGGGTGATCTCCGAGTCGTAAACGTGGAAGGTGTAGCTCTTCTCAACGCCGTTTCTCAGCTTGACGCTTATCACCGTTTCACCCGTTTTATGGGGAGTGACCCTGCCCTCGTGATCCACGCTTGCGACCTTTGGATCGGAGGAGCTCCACTCAAAGACTCTCTCCTGTGCGTCTTCGGGGAGTACGAGGATATCCGGGCTGAAACTGTTGCCGTCGTTTCTCAGGTCGAACCATACATCGTAAAACCAGAAGTATATATCCTCCGCCATGACCGCTTCATCCTCGGGGATAAACCTTGCGGTGAGGGTGATATCCTCTGTCAGCAGCCCGGGGATATCTTCCGCAGTGCCGTTTTCGAGCTGCCACTCAATAAAGACCCAGCCCTCTTTCAGCGGAGGGGTAACACCAGTTGAGACATCCGTCATATAGTCCTGCTCCGAGACCTGGATGACCTCATCGCCGCTTTTATAAGTGACTCTGAAACGTGCCTTTGTCAACTCATCTTGTACGTTCTCTCTCACCCACTGCTGCCTTTCAAGCAGCCAGCTGCGGAGCTCTTCGATCTGCTGACCGTAGTCGAACTCCATTCCCATTTCGGCATATCTCTCTTTTATCTCCCAGCGCTTTTCGTTGTCCTCCTCGGAAGCCCGGAGCTCGTCCGCATAAGCGTCAAGAACGCCGCCCTCTTTTACGATATCGGTAATGATGCCGTCCAGCCTGTCCCAGGTCTCAAAAAGTATCTGCTGATACTCGGCATTGTAGGCTCTCAGTCTGTTGAGCCAGAGAGTGTTGCCCTTGTAGAAGCCTTCGGCGGATGAACCCGTCATCGACTGGTCGAAGTCCCAGAGAGGTCCGTAGAACAGCTTCCCGTTTCGCGCTTTGTAGAGGTAGGTGCTGGTGGTGGAGAAGGCATCGTGGTTTTTCAGGAAATTGTTTACCCACCAATATGAAGCGGCAGACTGAAGATCGAGATACTCGCTTACAGGCACGCCGTTCTTGTCCGTGAAATCATCTGACAGCACGGCATCCTCGATCTTCTGCAAATAATCGGAGATGTAGGCAAACTGCGCATCCGTACCGGTCTCGTCGTCGGAGTAGTTGGTGTAGAACTCCGGGGTCTCCCCGAAGAACACATTGCCGCCTTCCGTTATGATATGGCGGTAGATCTGCCCGGTGCCCTCCGGGTCGTTCTTGCGTCCGAGGGCGAGAAGATATCCCCCCGTGACCTCCGGCGCTTCGCTGTCCGTCTGTTTCAGCTCGTCTATCTCCACCCGGGAATTGCCGACCCTTACCTGCTCGGACAGATAGTAATTGCCGAGGTAGTCGCCGTTCATCACCACATCAACGGGGAGCATCTGCGGAGTGTAAGCCAAGCCCAGCCTGCTTCCGATATAGCTTGTGATGCGGTTTTTAAGCAGCGTGTCATCCCCCGTGTTCGCAAGCAGCACCCAGTGCTTGTTCTTGCCCATACCCAGCAGATCGGCGCCTTTGTCCAGCTTGAACTTGTAAGGCTTCTTATCTCCGCCCCAGGTAGAGTGCCCTCTGCCGCGGATGTATGAGAGTTTGAGCTCTGCGGTATCGCCGAGAGCCGTATCGCTGTAATCGCCGGTGTAGCCCTCGGGAACATCCAGCCTCACAGTGCCCGTACACTGGGCGGAATGATCCGGGCTCGAATTCATCTCCTCGATAGTGCCGTAGCCCTCGGCAGTTTCATCAATGCTGATATACAAAACAGGAATACCGTTGTCCGCAAGCCCGGCAAGATCAAAAGCCTCCGCCTCCGCAAAAGCATATCCCCCCGGGGATATTGCCGGCATAAATGACGTAAGCATCATCACCGCCGAAGCGGCGCCGATAAATCGTCTGCATAAAGCCCGAATACTCATAAAGCACCTCCGTAAGTTCGTGTTTTTCACTTATATTATATTCCAAGAACAGTGCGGTGTCAAGGAAGTTTAACGTTCTGTCTCACTTCATAGGGCATACAGCCGGCGGAAGCGCTTCGGAAGCCCTCGGCGAGATACTTGAAACCGACTTTGAAAAAGCCCGAATAATACAAAAAAGCAGGCATGTAAAGCCTGCTCATATATCATTCAAAAAAGCGATTTTTTAAGGCCATAACGCCCAAACAACACCCAAAACCGCTTTTTGAGCAAAAACAAAAGCTCCCAAACCGCGCAAATACGTTGTTTGAGAGTTTAAAACTTTGGCGCGGATTGAGAGATTTGAAATATAGGGAGCTGGTTTAGTGTAGTTAAGCAAAGTGAAGAATAGCCCGATTTTACGTCGTTTTCGTTAAGTTGCAGTGAAGTGCGATTAGCCCCAAATCAGTCGAATTTGGTGTAGAGTAGTACCCAAATAGTACCCACAAATTTAAAAAATCGTGCTTTTTTCTTGTTATTTTGGCGGATAAGGTATCTTAATTTTGCCCTCATCGAAATCATCAAAAACTGTCAAAACCACTAACATATCATCAAGTTCACGTATACCAAGAATATCTGTTACATTACCAAAAAAGATTTTACCGTCTTCATTGGCGATGTTATTACGCATTTCACAGTACTTCTTGACATAATCTATGTAATAATCATATATTGCTTCGGGGCTATCATCAACGCCGAATGCAAGCGGCAGAGGGGCGGCAGCGTCCTTGAAATGAAAGTCACAGCCCCACTTAAGATGCACAAAAAGATCCTTGCAAAGAAGTTGCAAAGAAGTGTATGATATACTAAAGACACAGTAAAGAAAACAACACAAGACATACGAAAGGAGCTGAAAGAAATGTTAGTATGCTGCACAATGGTAGTTCTGCTCGGTATCGGAGCAGTCACCGCTTACATCTGCAAGTAAATGATCACAAAAAATCATCAAACCGAAAAGGAGGGAAATACGATGATAGGACTTGCGATCGGCACACTTATTTTCTGCGCTGCACCCACAGTAATTCTGATAGTTTTGCACAACTGCAAATAATGATATAAAAACAAGAAACAGGAGTGTTTTAATGAACAGTAATGTATAGAGCGTCCGTACAATGAGTGCGGGCGCTTTGCCGTATATGAAAATTGACTTTTCTCCGGAGGTCTGATATAATTAAGAAAAATGCTGACTTAGCAGCAAAATAATATGCGGAAAAATACTTTCAATATTCAGCGAGGACAGGTTAGCTTCTGTGTTGATAATAAGATAAATCGGAATTTGGCAGTGAGGTAGTACAATGATCAGAATTATGAAAAACAGTGATTTAACACAATGTGGTTCGATTTATACAAAAGCATTTCCAATGGAATATTGGGGAATAGATTGGACGACAGAAAATGCCACAGAATATCTTCAGGATTTTTTTGAACAGAAAAAATTTGTTGGATTTGTATATGAAGAAGACAAAGAAGTAATAGGGTGTATATTCGCGCTTCGTAAGATCTCAGGCAGCAAAGAAGAGATTTACATTAATGAAATGGCAGTACTTCCGGAGCGACAAGGTCAAGGAATAGGTAAGCAGTTATTAAACGCTGTTAAAGATTATAGTAAGGACAAAGGACTTGCGGGCATTGTTCTTTATACAAGCGAGTATGCGCCAGCGGCTAAGTTTTATGAGAAGAATGGGTTTAAGTTATCAAAGGGAACTATATGTATGTATTGCGAATAATTCAGGGATGCGAAATCTATGTTTAACTCAGTAACACTTTTGAAAAATGGATAATGCAAAAAACATTTATCTCAGCATGGGTCTGAAAGAAGAAAAGACCCGCAACAGGGTCATGGCGACAGTCGGTGACAACATCCGCAGACAGTACGAGCCGCTGCTCTGAAACCCCAACCGGTATAAACAACAGGGTACTCACAAATACTGTGGGTACCCTGCCGCTGTATTCGTTAGCTATTTGCTGTCAGTCCTTCCTGCGCTTCACTGCAAGGAGCATAGTTTTTTAAAAGCAGTTTTACCCGACAGCTACCTCGCCAGATGTCTCTCCGGTGAATGCTCCGCCGTCAAGTACATTGACCGCAACGGAGCTGATGTCGTCCGCAGTTACGCTGTCGAAAATGCTGTCGCCCGAGATGTTCAGCGAGAGGTTTCCGCCGTTGGAACCGTCCTTGCCCCAGCGCCCCGTCGCGGCATTGACGAGCTGACCGTTTGAGCATTCAAGAGTGTTGCCGCCGTTGAGATTGATAACCGAGGTGGTGTTTGTGATGTAGAACATCGGGCCTTCGGTGCCGTTGCGGATTGTCGTTCCTGTCATAGTAAGCTCGGAGCAGCTTGCAGTCGCGTCGCTGTCGGCAGCGTCGCCTGACATACTCTGATAGAGCATTACGCCGTTGTTGCCTCCGCTGACAGTAAAGTCACAGTTGGTCATCGTGATAGAATTCTTGCCCTCGATGACCGCCGCCTGTGCGCCTGTCGATACGCCGATGAGGTTCTCGACCTTGATATCGCCCGTCGAGTAGATGCAGGGGCTGCCATCGCCGGAGCATTGAACTTTGGAGTTCGTTACGGTCACATATCCGCCGCCCCTGTCGGTTGCGATAGGTGCGCAGTGTGCGCCGCTTGTGGTGATGTCAACGTGATCTGCATTGATCGTGCCCTCGTAGGTCGCATACACGCCCCGGGAGGAATTTCCGGTGGTGGTTATCTTAACATTGGATACGTTAGCCGTAGCGTTTGCCGTGGAGAATACTGCGTTGGCTCCGCTGCAATCGGAGGTAATGGTGCAGTCGGTGATCTCCGCCGAGCTGCCCTCACCCACAACGAGTATCACGGAATTGATGCCGTAAAAATTGTAGTCATCCGATACATCCGAGGTGCGCTTGCTGTCATTGGTCGAAGCGTTGCCCGTCTTTACGATCTCGGCATTGGAGATCTTCAGCGAACCGCCGTTGATAACAAGGAACACATTCTGATCGCTCTCCGATGAAGTGTAAGTCCCACCTGTAATGACCGCATCAACGCCGTCGATGATGTAGGCACCGCTGAGATCAATGCTCTTGTTGCCGATCTTCACAGTTGCACTTCCGGAGGTCAGCGACGTATTATCGGCGCTGGCTTCGAGTATCTGGATATCGGAGACGCCTGCGGAGATCTCTGCCGATGCTTTCTCGGCTTCGCTATCGTCCGGTTCAGATGTTTCAGTTTCGGACGGTTCGGAAGCATTTGCCGCTGTTGTAGTTTCTGCGGTGCTGCTGTCATCGGTTTGAGCTTCGGTCACAGCCGCTGAGGATGTATCAGCCGCAGAAGAACTTTGTCCGCTGCTGTCAGAGCTTCCGCAGGATGCCAGTGAGAGCATTGTGATGACCGCTACAGTTATGATAAATCTCTTGGTATTGTTTTTCATAAGAAAGACCTCCTTTTCAAGTCTATGGTCATATTATACACCGCCGACCTTAAAGGGACTTAAAGTGTATGTGATAGCTGTGCGAAAATATGACCGCCGGATTTAAACGGCGGGTTTGATTGACTTTTCCCTGGTGCTCTGATATAATATAGGAGATCGATCAGTGACCGAAGGGAGTAATATTATGTGGAAAGATCTTTCAAAGCACTGGCAGGCTGCTTTTGAAGAAGCGTGGATCGCATTTGGAAACTATAGTTTGATTTCAACAATATTTAGGAGTGATAAAAATGTGGAATGAAGTATCTGATATATGGAAAACAGCTTTTAATGAGGCTTGGACAGCTTTCATCTTGGGAAGTACACCTATAGGGGCAGTCATTTGTGATGAGGAGGGAAAGATCATCTTATCCGACCGTAACCGTAATAATGAAGTTCATACGATAAACAAAAAGATCGCCCATGCAGAGAGTAATATATTAAAGTCTCTGGATACTTCTGTGTATGACCCAAAAACTCTTACTCTGTATTCCACAATGGAACCCTGCCCTATGTGTATGGGAACGATACTTATGGCGAATATCCAAAAGATACGCTATGCAGCAGCAGATCCTCATTGCGGAATGACACACCTTCTCAAAATAGATCCCTATTATTCTTCCAAAAAAGTTTCCTGCACTTATGAAGGAAAATCACTGGAACAGTTTCAGATCACAATTCAGTCATATTATGAGTTAAGATATATAGAGCAGGGGGCGGACGGTAATGTGTTAGAAAAGTTTACAGAGCTTTGCCCTTCAGCAACAGAGACTGCAAAGGTATTATACAGGACAAAGTGGCTTGATAAAGCTGCGAAAGCAGGAACAGACATAGGCGAGGTCTTTGATCATATCCAAAGCCTGCTGTAATATCGCAAGGAACTCTTTATTCCGGCTTCCTTTTTAGATCATACATCAAATGATTATTTGTCAATGCGTATCAGGCTTCAAAGCGTGGCATACATCTGAAATGCGAGCTGCTCGGCAGCGGCAGGATTGCGATAAGCGGTGAGGCGGTTTTCAGGCTCGTTCTTTGTCTAGGTAGCGTAGAAGCTCATATCGTCAGCGAAAACGAGATCATGAACGATGCCCCGACAGTCATCCCCGAGGAGCCCGCAGACACCTCTGCTCCCGACAGCTTGACAACCGATAGTTCCGCAGCCGCAGCTGCAACAGAAAGCCAGTCCTCCGACAGCTCCGAAAAGGAGGCCAAGGACGCAGGTTCTGTTGTCGGCACAGGCACAATGGTCGCTTCCTGCGTGGGCTCGGCGGCACTCGGTGCGCTGATATGCTTCTTCATTGTCCGCAGGAAAAAGGGAGATAATGTTGCGGCGTAAGAGCTGAACCTGCATTATAAGTATTCAAGACTTCCTAAATAAATAAGTAAACGGCTTGCTTTCCACAGAGGAAAGCGAGCCGCTTTTTGTTTTGCAGTTCAATATGGAGCGTGTCATCGGGCAGGATTGATTTTCCGCAGGGGACGAGGGGATGGATATGATGTGATACAAAAGCTGCCGCTCCATGCGGGGCGGCTGTAAGTATTGTATGGGTGACAGATCAGAATTTGCCTATTTGTTTAGAACGCAGTTATAACGGACAACAGAACCGTCGGGATAATCAACTGTGATCCTTTCCTCGGCAAAGCCACACTTACGGTAAAATCCTATCGAATCATCGTCCGTTTGTGCTTCTATCCTTTCCATGCCCTCTGATCTCATTATAAATTGGATCATCTTACTCCCGATCCCTTTATGACGGTCTTTTTCAGATACAGCAATTCCGATGATCTCAGCTATAGCATCTGAGAGTTTCAAAATGATCATTCCTGTTTTCACACCTTGATCCTCGCATACATATACACTCACAAATGGATCGTTTACCAGATTTTCCATTTGCTTTTTGAAGTCCTCATATGTCGGATGATACATACACGAAGCATAGATCAAGAACGCTTCTTTTGAAAGAATCCAGTCTTTATCATCATATAACATAACGTTCATAAATACCCTCACATATTCTGATCTATCTTATTATCAACACGACAAAAAGGACTCACTTTATCTTTATCCTCGGCAGCTCCGCAGACTCCGCTGTATCCATTATACCAGCCAAAACCCAGAATGTCAATTTCCATTTAAAAAATCGAACAAACGCATTGGCAAAACAAACGTTCTATCCTATACTATCATTAGTACAAATGTTCGATTTCGAAGCGGGTGAGTTTAGTGGACAGGATATATATCTGCATAGACCTGAAAAGCTTCTATGCTTCGGTGGAGTGCGTCAGCAGGGGGCTTGACCCGCTGAAGGCGCGGCTGCTGGTGGCGGATGAGAGCCGTTCTGATCAGACTATCTGTCTTGCGGTCTCTCCACCCTTGAAAGCAATAGGCGTGCCGAGCCGCCCCCGGCTGTTTGAGGCAAAGCAGCCGATCCTGCGGTCTTAGCTGCGGTGACCCGAACAGTGGATCATTAATGCGGCTGTCTTTTCATGCTGAAAAAATTTTTTCAGTTTTTTTGAAAATCCCTCTTTTTTGTAAGACAGTTGTAATACCGGGTGTGTTATTATGTGATCACAGAAGAGGAAAACACCTCGAACAACCAAAGACTAAACCGAAAGGGAGAGATCGTTATGAAAAATACAACTAAGAGATTTACAAGAAAGCTCGCTGCAATGCTTGCAGCAGTAATGGCAATGACCACATTCGCAGCGGTTTCCGCATCGGCAGACAGCGGAAAAATCAAGCTCTGTCCGATAGAATGCGTACAGGCATTCAGACATACGTACGTTCCCGAATGTGTTGCAATGACAGTGGTAACCACCAGCGGCGAGGGCATCGTAAGAGGCGTGAGGAGCAACAGCACTGCACAGTTTGACGTTGAAGCCGGCGGCGACAGAGTGACCGTCGATCTCTGGTCGATAAAGGGCGAAGAGCTTATCTTCACGGCACAGGGAAAAGAGGGCTGGAAATTTGTTCACTGGCTGAACGCAAAGACGGGTGAGGTTTACTCCACAAAGGCAAAGCTGACGTTCGGTACGGGAGATTATTTTGAGCTTGTCGCAGTATTTGAAGAGGATCACACAGAAGAGATCAAGAACAAGTACCGCAATTACCCCGGGATCGAGGAAATTGTCAAGCTGATCCCGCCGATCATCTGTTAAGCATAAGACTGTTTCGATGACCTGACAACTGAGTACGCCCGGGGAGCGATTCCCGGGTGCTTTATTTTATTCCTTCATCCGATCCGCCGCACAAGTTCACGACCTTTTTCCCAATCTTCTCCGAATATTTCACCGTCCCATACGCCCCGCCCGATTTATGCTCAATGCAGCAGATAACAAGATCAGCACGCTCTGCCATATAGCGGTTCCTCTGCTCGATCGCGGCTTTGAAATATGCCCCCTCGCCGGGAAATATCTCGATCTCGTCGTAATATGCCTCAAAACTGTCCTTGTTGTCTCGGTATTCGGCACGTTCATAAGGGAGGACAAGGATCAACGAACTCTTTATAGTTCTTCAGCACACAAAAAAGCGTCCGCACTATTGCACAGACGCTCTACTCAATATTCAATGTCATTCAAAAACTCCTTGTTTTTACTTGAACGGATTTCCGAAGAAATATACATATGTGCAGTAGCCCATTGTGGCTATTATAGCTGTGCCGTAAAGTGCAACAAATGCTGTGAACATATCAGTTTTCTCCTTTCGTTTTAAGTTTATTTATCGTAAGTGTTGTTTATTATCCGAAGATCGTCGAGAGGATGCCTCCAACGATATATGCGGTCGTGCTTATACCGAGCATTACATAACAGAATGTGATCATATTAATTCTCCTTTCATTTAGGTTTAGTTATCGTAAGTGTTGTTTATTATCCGAAGATCTTTGAGAGGATACCTCCCACGATATATGCGGTTGTGCTTATGCCGAGCATTACATAACAGAATGTGATCATAATTTTTCCTCCTTTCTGTATAGTCTTTGTTTATCGTCTGTTATTAAAGTACGAAAAGTAAAACTTCGCTTACCAGAAAAACTCCGCCTGCTATGCAGATCCATGTAATCATTGTTCTTTCCTCCTTTCAGATCAATACTGTTTTGTGCGAACTTCCGTCAGCCTGTCACGGACTGATCAGATACAGAAGCACTTCAAATGCTGCGATGCCGCCTAATATGCAAAAGCCTGTAATCATTGTTTTTCCTCCTTCTGTTTTGGTTTTTGTTGTCTGAGGTGTTTTCCTCTTCTGTGATTACATAATAACATACCCGGTATTACAACAGTCTTACAAAAAACAGAGGTTTTCAAAAAAACTTGAAAAATTTTTTTCAGGGCACTAAAAAGCGCCCGCACTATTGCACGGGCGCTTTGCTCGGTCGTGTTGCCTTAACTCCTCATCTGCTTTTCTTTACAATATTATACAGGATTTTTGAGATAAGCCAATCATAATTTTGTACTGCACCCGGGAGAAGAAAATCAATGACGGAGAAAAAGCTCTCCAAATCCGTGACTGCACAAACGGCAGGATGCCGAAGCCTCCTGCCGTTTAGTGTAAATAATTATTTCTTCCTGCGCATTATCACAAGTGCTGCCGCTGCTGCCAATGTTACCGCCGATATCGGAAGAACTGCTCCCGTCACGGGGATGATATCCACGGTATAATCGTGGCCCTCGTCAAGTCCCTCAAAGCTGCCTGTCCAGTCAGGGGCGTAGAGCTCCTGCGCATTTTCGGGATATACCTCATACTGAGGTATATAGGAGGCAGTCGGTCCGAGGTCTAAATGAACGTGCTGTTTTTCAAAGAATATCTTCCTTGCCTTGATAGCTTCGTCCTCGGGGATGTACTTGGCATAAAGCACCATATCTTCATTAAGGCAACACCGCACAACCCGTGGCTATCGCCTCTGCACGTCATCTGCTTGCCAGCTTTCCGTCATATTACCCAAATTCTCCTTGACTTGCGCCAGCAAGCCTGCGTCGAATTTAGGCAATCTGACGAAAATCTGGACGGCGCATCTGACGCACAGGGGTTGTGCGGTATTGCC
>JAFXRZ010000011.1 GCA_017536105.1 Ruminococcus sp.
CGCACAACCCGCGGCTAACGCCTCTGCACGTCATCTGCTTGCCATTTTTCCGTCATATTTCCCAAATTCTCCTTGAAAGGCGCCAGCCTTCCTGCGTCGAATTTAGGCAATCTGACAAAAAAATGGACGTCGCATCTGACGAACAGGGGTTGTGCGGTGTTGCCTTAGAAATGTATATAAAGGCTTTGCTCACGGTTCGGAGGGGCAATTCACATCGGACCAACAGGAACTTAGCATTCGACATCAAAAAAATTTTTGTAATTCTTTCAGAAAAAAATGCTCCCGGGCGGCTGTTTTTTCTTTGGATGCACGGACGAAAGCCCGATCTTACGCGGTTTTCTGCGCTTAAAAATTTTTTTGAAAAAATCTTCGGATCTGTAATACTGTTGTAAGAGTGGGTATGTTATTATGTGATCACAGCAAGGGGAAAACCCCAAAACAACAAAATCTAAACTAAAAGGAGAAATCATCATGAAAAACACATCTGTAAAGCTCACAAGAAAGATCGCTGCAATGATCGCAGCAGTAACAGCAGTATCCGCAATGGCAGTAAGCGCTTCCGCGACCGACGCCGAGAACGAAGATATCATCAAGGCAGCACAGGCAAACCCCGATCTCCAAGCCACATGGGAAGATGTTGAGCAGAACGAGGACAACGAGGACGAGATCGACCAGGTCTACGACCTGCTTGAAAGATTCAACATCTGGGGAAGCGTCTGCAACGGCAGCGATGCAAACGAGTATGAAGACGAGAACGGCAATCTCACTCACGAGCAGGTGCTTGACCTGATCGCAAACGCACATCCCGACGGCTGTCTCCAGAGCCCCTACAGCATGGACTTTGGCCATGATGACGACGAAGACTTCGACGACGAGGACGAAGAGCCTGTATTCACAGAAGAGGATTGGGAAAACGCCGGCAGCGATGATGAAGACGATGACGATGAAGGTTACATCTTCGAGTATGAGTTCGACGGCGATCTGATGGGAGAGCTGCTGGGAAATATACTCTGAGGACCGGCTGAAAAAAATTTTTTGAAAAACATCCGATCTTGTAAGACTCTTGTAAGAGCGGCTGTGATATAATAAAGACACAGCAAGGGGAAACCCCGAAATCAATTTATAAAAGGAGAGATCATTATGAAAAACACTACAAGAAAGACAGCCGCTATACTCGCAGCAGCAATGATGATGACAATGACCGCAGCTATCAGCGCATCGGCAGAAAGCACCGAGATCAAGCCCGAAGACTTCGTCTGCACCTTGAACGTTCCGCAGGAAAAAGTGCCTTCGCTCTTTGAGCAGATCCAGAAGTGGATAGATCAGATCACACAAAAGAAAGACGAGCCCCAGAAGCAGGAAAACAAAGCCCCCGAAAAGCCATGGCTGCCGAGTATGAACGCTTTACAGGTGGAGAAATACATCAAAAAGAACTATAAAATGGATAGGAATAAGCTGATTCAGGTTTTAGTCGATGTGAGGTTATACAAAAGATATAATAAGTCTCAGGCAGAAATCATACGGGAGATCAGAATACAGATACAGTCCGTAAAAAACAGAAACATGACGCCTGCATGGAATGAGGATATGATCAGATTTATGGTAGACTTCTGGGATCAGATCGATCCACTTTTGGATCAGCTTAGTTAACTTTAAATAAGCACTAAAAGAATTACTAAGAGTTAAGGCAATACCGCACAACCCCTGTGCGTCAGATACGCAGTCAGATTTTTCGTCAGAGTGCATAAATTTGACGCAGGCGGGCTGACGCCCGGCAAGGAAAATTTGTGTGCTATGACGGAAAATATGCAAGCAGATGACGTGCAGAGGCGCAAGCCGCGGGTTGTGCGGTGTTGCCTTAAAGTTCAGATGATATAGTACCAGTTGCCGGGGTTCTCGAGCTCCTTCTTTTCGACGGAATTGCTCCTGCCGAAGCTGTAAACGAGCTCCTGGGTCTTGATGCTTACCCTTGCCCCCTCGGGAACCGAGGAGGTTATGAAGGCGTTGCCTCCGATCACGGCGTCCTTGCCTATGACGGTATCTCCGCCGAGGATAGAGGCTCCGGAATAGATCGTCACGTTGTCCATAATGGTCGGGTGACGCTTTTTGTTTTTAAGGCTCTGACCGCCCCTTGTGGAGAGAGCACCGAGGGTCACACCCTGATAGATCTTGACGTTGTTGCCGATCACGGTGGTCTCGCCGATGACTATACCGGTGCCGTGGTCGATGAAGAAATACTTTCCGAGGGTAACGCCGGGGTGGATGTCGATACCGGTGAGGCTGTGGGCGTGCTCGGTCATCATTCTCGGGATGAGGGGCACTCCGAGCAGGAACAGCTCATGGGCTATGCGGTTGGTGATTATCGCATAGAGCCCGGGGTAGGAGAAGATTATCTCATCCTTGCTGTATGCGGCGGGGTCGCCGTCGTAGAAGGCCTGGAGATCCGTTTCGAGGCATTCTCTTATGGCGGGTATCCGCTCGAGGAACTCAAAGGTTATGCGCTCGGCATCCGCGGCGAGGGTATCCGAGCAGGCCTCGGCGTACTCCTCGCGGCAGGGGAGCACGAGCGAGATCTGCCGGATCAGGCTGCAGATTATATCCTCGGTGAGCATGGTCGTATTGTTGCGCAGGGTACAGATATTGAAGCTCTTGTTCTTGAAATATCCCGGGAAAAGCAGCAGGCGCAGCTTCTCGAGAATGTCGGTGACGGCGTCCTTTTCGGGGTGGTGGTCAAGGCGCCCGGTCTCGTCGATGACTCTGCCGAGAGAGTAGTCGTCGAGCAGCCTGCCCACGAGTCCGTCTATCCTTTCGCTGAGGTCGTTCATACATATCACTCCTGACACATCCCGCTCCCGGAAGCGCAGCCGCGGACGGGCAGCGGGATGAAAAATACTTATCTATTATATTATACTATAAACACGCGAAAATGTAAAGAGGTATTTGCGCCTCCGTGACAGGTGAAACAAATGTCCGCTTTTTTGGCTGCGGGACTTGAAAAAGCCGCCCGGATGTGGTATAATC
>JAFXRZ010000012.1 GCA_017536105.1 Ruminococcus sp.
TTTTCCGTCATATTTCCCAAATTCTCCTTGAAAGGCGCCAGCCTTCCTGCGTCGAATTTAGGCAATCTGACAAAAAAATGGACGTCGCATCTGACGCACAGGGGTTGTGCGGTGTTGCCTATATATAATATACGCAGGAGCTTTTCCGGATATGAAAAAACTCCCCCGACCCGAAGATCGGAGGAGGTTGGTTTATTTTCGGGAGATCAGAAGGTCTTGAGTTCTGTCTTTGTTCCTTCGTCTGCGCCGGAGAGTACTTCGTCAACAACATCTGCCAGCTTGGTGTGAGCCTTCCAGGTCGAGCCGTAGCCCAGCTCAACATTACCCTCTGCATTGATAAGCGCATTATTTACTCTTACCGCAAGATAGAAGGTCTTTTCCTTGGTCTTGTCGTCTGCTTCATAGGTGGCAGTTATCTTATAGACCTTAACGATATAGGTCTTGTCGTCGTAGCTGCTGATAGTTCCCTCGTCGAAGCCGTTGCACTTAACGAGATAAGCCTTGTAAGCCTCGGGCTCGGAGAACTTGGTGATGTCGCCGTCGAAGTCGATCTCGCCGATGTAGCTTCTGCCGGTATAATCTTCTGTAATTTCCTTAAGGATAGCGTTGAAGGAGCTTTCTGCTTCGTCCAGCTTCTTGTGATCCTCGGCTGTTGCGTCCTCAAGGATGTACTTGCCGTAGCTGCCGTCATCCTCAATGGTTATCTCCTTGAAGTAATAGCCGTCGGCATCGGGAGTGCCTGCAGGCTTGTAGCCCTGCTCCTTTAAGCTCGAATATACATAAGCCTTGATCTTAACGGTATCGCCGGCCTTGTAGAAGTCCTGCCTGTCCTCGATGGAGAAGGAAACATAGTCCTTGATGATCTGGCTGCAATTATCGGTATTTACCGAATAGCCTATCTTGAGATAGGGCAGAGCGCCTTCTGATTCGAGCTTGATGCCTTCAAAGATATCTATCTCTTCGGGCTCGGAAAGTCCGGAGACTGTGAAGCTCTTGGATTCGCCGGTGTCCTTTACCAGATAGGTCTTGCCTTCGTATGTGAAGCAGTAACCCAGGGTCTCGCCGGTATCATTATCATAGATGTACTCATCTTTCTCAAAATTCGAGTAGCTCAGATATGCTCTTATGCTGAACGAGTCGCCGTTCTTGAGGTTGTAGTTCGAGGTCTCGTAATCGTAGCGGATGAAGGGATACTTGCTGCTCTTGTCGTCGAAGGTGGCTGTGCCCATCTCGTTGATGCCGCTGAAGGTGATGTTGAAGCCTTCAAACATATCGGTGATCTCTTCGGCCTCGATAAGACCCGTTACCTCAACTTCAAACTCTGTGTTCTCCAGCTTGATGTTTGCTTCTTCCAGGTCTTCCTCGTCATATTTTACCTTGCACTTTACAGTGTCGCCGTTGGAAAGTCCCTCGGATGTGTCGAATTCGATCTTGAGCTTGTATTCGTCCTTGGAGGTAGCCATGAGAGCCTTGCGCATCTTCTTGGCTTCGCTCTTGCCGTCAGCCTTGTCGAAAGCCTTTTCAAGGGTCTTGGTGTCATCCGAAAGATACTTGCTGTAATTTCTCTCCTTCTTTGCGTCCTTGCCGTCGCCGTCCTCGTCCTCGTCGGCATCCTTGTCGTCATCGTCATCGTCGGCGTAATAGCCGTACTCGTATCTGTGAGGATCGCACTCTTCGCAGTTGAGGTAAGCTATTGCCTTGCCCTGGCCGTCGAGACCCGAGAATTCAACAACGAAAAGGTCCTTGGCATCTATCTCCTGGAATCTGGTCAAATGCTTGTAGATAAGGAAACCTGCAACGCCGAGTATAGCAACGAGGGCTATGATAACAACGGGAATGATGATCTTCTTGGCGTTTCCGCCGGACTTGACAGCTGCTGCTGCCGGAACGGGAGAGGGAACTGCACCTGCCGCAACGGGCATACCGGTGTTGGGATCAAAACCGCCCTGAACGGGAGCTGCGCTGAATGCTGCTGCCTGATCCTGGATCTGCTGTGCCTCTGCGCCTGCATTAGCGGCAAAAGCCTCGGCCTGATCGGCTGTCGGGGGTACCGGCTCCGCGGCATAAACTGTTTCGGCAGAGCCCATGCTCTGCTCGATAGCCTCTTCTGCCTGTGCGGCTTCATCGCCGAGACCTGCAGCGGCTGCTGCGACGGCGGCTTCGGCAACGGGAGCAACGGCCTCAGGAACAGCTTCGGCAGCTGCTTCGGGGACGGTCTCCGCAGGAGCAGCTACGGGAGCTCCGCACTTACCGCAGAAGCGTTCGTTTTCGCCCAACGGATTACCGCAGGACCCACAAAACTTACTCTGACTCATATTACGACCTCCATGCATCAAATAATAAACATAAGAAACGTGAAAACGGACATTCTCACTCATATTATTATAATATACAGTTTCCAAATTGTCAATAATTTTTATTTTTTTAATTCACCCACCAGCTTTCAATAGGAGAAAGAGGCAACCTTCGCCGGGCCTCCCTCATAAGGGAGGCAGTTTCACTTAGTGAATGAGGCTGCGGTGCATCCGTTGAGAGAGGCTTTTTTAATTCCCCCACCAGCTTTTTTTAATACACCCACCAGCTTTCAATAGGAGAAAGAGGCAACCTTCGCCAGGCCTCCCTCTAAGGGAGGCGGTTTCACTTAGTGAATGAGGCTGCGGTGCATCCGTTGGGAGAGGCTTTTTTAATTCACCCACCAGCTTTCAATAGGAGAAAGAGGCAACCTTCGCCGAGCCTCCCCGGAGGGGTTCCACGCTCATAGTTTTCTATGGACAACACAAAGCAGCACGCTCTGTTGGGGGCTTTCCGATCGCCCCCAAACCCCTTCGGACACATATCTTTATTCTAACATAGCCTTAATAATATGCTTCGCGACAAATCTCCCACTTTTAAAATCTTTAAACATCAATGTTTGAAATTAACAAAAAAGTTACGTTTATGTCACGGAAATTCAACCGTAGAACTTTCCGGCGCAGGGGAGCTCAGGCTTTGTGCAAAACGTAAAATCGGCGTCTGCGGCAGCTTCAAATGCTTGACTTTTATATGGGCCTGTAATATAATAATATAATGTATCATAATGGATCAGCACGCCCTTTTTTGTGCCCGAAGAACGCAGAAACAGGGTCGAAGATCCCAACAAAATGCAAGTCCGCGGTGCGGTCGGAAAGCGGATATACCGCCGCGCAGATGGACTGCTTTCAGAAGAATAAGGAGTGATCAGGCCTATGGTGAATGTCAAGGAAGTCAAGCTTGGCAAGAATACCCGAAAGAGCTTTGCGAAGATCAATGAGATCCTCGAAATGCCCAACCTCATCGAGGTGCAGAAGAACTCGTATCAGTGGTTCCTCGACGAGGGCCTCAAAGAGGTGTTCAGAGACGTTGCCGCTATTACGGATTATAACGGCACCCTCGAGCTGAATTTTGTGGACTACAGGTTTGATGAGACACCGAAGTACACAGTTGCGGAGTGCAAGGAAAGAGATGTTACCTATGCAACACCGCTGCGTGTTACTGCGAGACTTATCAACACCGAGACCGGCGTAATTAAGGAGTCCGAGGTCTATATGGGAGATTTCCCGCTTATGACCGACAGCGGCACCTTCGTTATCAACGGAGCAGAGCGAGTTATCGTTTCACAGCTCGTCCGTTCTCCCGGCGTTTATTACGCTCTCGAAAAGGACAAGAACGGCAAGGACCTCTTCAAGACCACAGTAATCCCCAACAGAGGAGCTTGGCTTGAGTATGAAATGGATTCCAACGACGTTGTCTATGTCCGCATAGACAAGAACAGAAAGATACCCCTTACGACATTCATCCGTGCCATCGGCTACGGCACAAACGAGCAGATCGAAGACCTCTTCGGACCCGACGAGAGGATCAACCAGACTATCCTCATCAAGGACAACACCGCAAACCACGAGGAAGCTCTGCTCGAGACCTACCGCAAGCTCCGTCCCGGCGAGCCTGCAACAGTTGACAGCGCAACAACGCTGCTCAACAACCTCTTCTTCGATGCAAAGAGATACGATCTTGCAAGATTCGGAAGATACAAGTACAACAAGAAGCTCGGCGTCGGTTCGAGACTTTCCGGACATCTGCTTTCGAGACCCGTGGTAAATCCGCTTACCGGCGAGGTCATCGCAGAAGCCGGCGAGACACTTTCCTATGTTCGCGCAATGGAGATCGAGCAGGCAGGTGTCTGCGAGGCTTATGTAAATGTTGAGACGAGAGAGCTTGTGGTCAATCCTTCGACAGGCGAGCTCGAGACAAAGATAGAGGACAAGGAAGTCAAGATCATAGGCAACGGCATGGTAGATGCTTCCGGCTATATCAGCTTTGATGCCACAGAGTACGGCGTGAACGAGAAGGTCTCGTTCAAGGTGCTCAAGGAGATACTTGATACCTGTTCCACCGAGGAAGAGCTGAGAGAGGCTGTTAAGGCCAAGGCTGACGAGCTCGTTCCCAAGCACATCACTATCGACGATATCATCGCTACCATTTCTTATTTCCTCAACCTTTGCGAGGGCGTGGGCAGCGTTGACGACATCGACCACCTGGGCAACAGACGTATCCGCTCTGTTGGAGAGCTGCTGCAGAACCAGTTCCGCATCGGCTTCACCAGAATGGAGAGAGTTGTCAGAGAAAGAATGAACACTCAGTCGCAGGATATGGAAGTCATCACTCCCACTGCGCTCATCAATATCAGACCCATAACCGCAGCTATCAAGGAATTCTTCGGTTCCTCGCCGCTGTCTCAGTTCATGGATCAGAACAATCCTCTTGCAGAGCTCACTCACAAGAGAAGACTTTCCGCACTCGGACCCGGAGGTCTTTCGAGAGACCGTGCAAGCTTCGAGGTGCGTGACGTTCACTATTCGCACTACGGAAGAATGTGCCCCATCGAGACTCCTGAAGGCCCGAACATCGGACTTATCTCCTACCTCGCTTCCTTCGCAAGGATCAACGAGTACGGCTTCATCGAGGCTCCTTACAGAAAAGTCGATAAGGAGACCGGCGTAGTTACCGACGAGGTAGTTTATATGACCGCCGATGTCGAGGATAACTTCATGGTAGCTCAGGCAAACGAGCCTCTGACCGAGGACCACAAGTTCGCAAGAGCTAAGGTAAACGGCCGTTTCCGCGACCAGATCCTCGAGATCGAAAGAAACAAGATAGATTTCATGGATGTATCGCCTAAGATGGTGGTATCCGTTGCTACAGCCTGCATCCCCTTCCTCGAGAACGACGACGCTAACCGTGCTCTCATGGGATCGAACATGCAGAGACAGGCTGTTCCGCTGCTCAAGACCGAGTCGCCTATCGTCGGCACCGGTATGGAGTATAAGGCCTGCGTTGACTCCGGCGTTGCCGTAGTTGCAAAGGCAGACGGCGTTGTTGAGAGCGTTGACGCCGACAGAGTCGTTGTCCGCGAGGAGGACGGCAATACAAGAACTTACACAATGACCAAGTTCAAGCGCTCCAATGCCGGCACCTGCACCAACCAGAGACCTATCGTCGATAAGGGCGAGAAGATCAAGAAGGGACAGGTAATAGGCGACGGCCCCGCGACCTCAAACGGCGAGCTCTCTCTGGGTAAGAACGCACTCATCGGCTTCATGACCTGGGAAGGCTATAACTATGAGGACGCTGTTCTGCTCAACGAGAACCTCGTAAGACAGGATAAGTATACTTCTATCCATATAGAAGAGTATGAGATCGAATGCAGAGATACCAAGCTCGGACCCGAGGAGATCACAAGAGATATCCCCAACGTGGGCGAGGATGCACTGAAGGATCTTGACGAAAACGGCATCATCCGCATCGGTGCCGAGGTAAGAGCCGGTGATATACTTGTCGGAAAGGTAACGCCCAAGGGCGAGACCGAGCTCACCGCAGAGGAAAGACTGCTGAGAGCTATCTTCGGCGAGAAGGCAAGAGAAGTAAGAGATAATTCTCTTAAAGTTCCTCACGGCGAAGCAGGTATAATCATCGACGTTAAGAAGTTCACAAGAGAAAACTGCGACGAGCTCTCTCCCGGAGTGAATATGCTGGTAAGATGCTATATCGCTCAGAAGAGAAAGATCTCCGTCGGAGATAAAATGGCAGGACGCCACGGAAACAAGGGCGTTGTATCGCGCATCCTTCCTCAGGAGGATATGCCCTTCCTCGAGGACGGTACTCCTCTCGATATCGTGCTCAACCCCCTGGGCGTTCCTTCGCGTATGAATATCGGTCAGGTGCTTGAAGTACACCTCGGCATGGCCTGCAAGGCTCTCGGCTGGAGGATCATGACCCCTGTATTCGACGGCGCACACGAAGCCGATATCCGCGAGTGCTTCCGCGAGGCACAGAAGAAGCACCTCGAAGAAAAGGACAAGGAGTTCACCCTCCATACAATGGACGAGGTCATCAATCCCGGTGCCCTCGAAATGAGCGAGGACGGAAAGTTCACGGTATATGACGGAAGAACGGGCGAAAAGTTCGACAACCGCGTAACCGTAGGCTATATGTACTACCTCAAGCTGCATCACCTTGTTGACGATAAGATACACGCCCGTTCGGTCGGACCTTACTCGCTGGTTACCCAGCAGCCTCTCGGCGGTAAGGCTCAGTTCGGCGGACAGCGTTTCGGAGAAATGGAAGTTTGGGCTCTCGAGGCTTACGGCGCAGCATATACCCTCCAGGAGATCCTCACCGTCAAGTCCGACGATACCACAGGAAGAGTCAAGACCTACGAGGCTATCGTCAAGGGCCAGAACACTCCGACTCCGGGCATACCCGAAGCATTCAGAGTTCTTGTTAAGGAACTGCAGAGCCTCGGACTCGACATCAACGTTCTTGATGTTGAGGGCAACGCTATCGACCTCAAGCAGTCCTTCGACGACGATGACGATTATGTTCCCAAGGCAGCTCTTGAAGCCGAGGAGGACATGGACTTCTCCATCGACGACGGAGACCTCAGCGACGGCTTCATGGCCGAGGACGAGGACGGCGTTTCCGAGCTGGACGATTATCTTGACGACGTTGCTTCCTCCGAATACGGCAGCGACGACGATGAGGTTGACGACTATCTCTGATGTTCCGTTAAGAAGAATGTAAGCCTGTAAGTTAATAGACAACAGAAAGAGGGTACTGTTAGTGGAATTCAACAGCTTTGAAAAAATAAAGATAGGCCTCGCCTCCGCCGATAAGATCAGAGAATGGTCCTACGGTGTTGTCGAGAGACCTGAAACCATAAATTACCGCACACAGAAGCCTGAGGTCAAGGGTCTGTTCTGTGAAAAGATCTTTGGACCGACCAAGGACTGGGAGTGCCACTGCGGTAAGTATAAGAAGATACGCTTCAAGGGCAAGGTCTGCGAGAAGTGCGGAGTTGAAGTTACAAGAGCTAAGGTAAGGCGCGAAAGAATGGGCCATATCGAGCTTGCAGCTCCCGTTTCCCATATCTGGTACTTCAAGGGCACACCTTCCAGGATCGGCCAGATGCTGGAAGTATCCCAGAAGAGACTTGAAGAAGTCCTCTATTTCACAAAATATATCGTTATCGATCCCGGCGAGACCGACCTCAAAAAATGCCAGCTGCTCAGCGAGACCGAGCTTATGGAAGTTAGAGAGAAGTGGGACGAGGACGAGTTCAGAGTAGGCATGGGCGCAGAGGCTATCAAGGAACTGCTGGAGCAGGTGGACCTTGACGAGCTCTCGGCTCAGCTCAAGGAAGAGCTCAAGGATCTCACCACCGGTCAGAAGAGGATCAAGCTCCTCAAGAGACTTGAGATCGTTGAAGCCTTCCGTACCTCGGGCAACAGACCCGAGTGGATGGTGCTTGACGTTGTTCCCGTTATCCCGCCCGATCTTAGACCTATGGTAATGCTGGACGGCGGCAGATATGCGACCTCCGACCTCAACGACCTCTACAGAAGAGTTATAAACAGAAACAACCGCCTTAAGAGAATGCTCGAACTCGAAGCTCCCGATATCATCGTGAGAAACGAGAAGAGAATGCTCCAGGAGGCAGTTGATGCGCTCATCGACAACGGCAGACACGGCAGACCCGTAACAGGTCCCAACAACCGTGCATTCAAGTCCCTGTCGGATATGCTCAAGGGTAAGCAGGGACGTTTCCGTCAGAACCTGCTGGGTAAGCGTGTCGATTATTCGGGACGTTCCGTTATCGTTGTTGGCCCTGAGCTTAAGATGTATCAGTGCGGTCTGCCTAAGGAAATGGCTCTCGAGCTCTTCAAGCCCTTCGTTATGAAAAGACTCGTGGACACAAATCCCCAGATCAATATCAAGTCCGCAAGAAAGATGGTGGACAGAGCCAAGCCCGAGGTATGGGACGCTCTCGAGAACGTTATCCAGGGACATCCTGTAATGCTCAACCGTGCTCCTACCCTCCACAGACTGGGTATCCAGGCATTTGAGCCCATACTCGTAGAGGGCAGAGCTATCAAGCTCCACCCGCTGGTATGTACAGCCTTCAACGCCGACTTCGACGGCGACCAGATGGCAGTGCATCTTCCTATCTCGGCAGAGGCACAGGCTGAGGCAAGATTCCTTATGCTTGCCGCAAACAACCTGCTGAAGCCTTCGGACGGAAGCCCTGTTGCAGTTCCTTCCCAGGATATGCTCCTCGGCTCCTACTACCTGACTCTCGAGAAGCCTGGCGAAAAGGGCGAGGGCAAGGTGTTCAGAGACGTAAATGAGGCTCTTATGGCTTACGACCAGGGCGAGGTTTCGCTCCAGGCAGCTATAAAGGTAAGGATCACCAAGCAGATAGGCGACAGACAGGTGTCGAAGATCATCGACGCTACAGTCGGCAGACTTATCTTCAACGAGTTCATCCCCCAGGATCTCGGCTATGTTGACAGAACAAACAGCGAGAAGCAGTTCGACCTCGAGATATCCTTCCTCATCAAGAAAAAGCAGATGTCCGACCTTATCCAGCGCTGCATCCAGCAGCACGGCACCACCACAACTTCCGAGGTGCTGGATAAGATCAAGGCAATGGGCTATAAATACTCCACAAGATCGGGTATCACAGTTGCAGTATGCGATGCCGAGATACCTGACGCAAAGAAGAACATCCTTGCAGAGGCAGACGCCCTCGTTGACAAGGTGGATAAGCAGTATAAGCGCGGCTATATCTCGAGAATGGAGAAATCCAGAAAGTTCATCGAGATATGGAACAAAGCAACAGATAAAGTTACCGACGCACTTAAAGCAGGCCTCGACCCCTACAACCCCATCAACATGATGGCGGATTCCGGAGCCCGTGGTTCGATCAACCAGATCAGACAGCTTGCCGGTATGCGCGGACTTATCGCTAATACTTCCGGTTCGACCATAGAAATGCCTATCAGAGCCAACTACCGTGAAGGCCTTAATGTCCTCGAGTACTTCATCTCGTCCCGAGGCGCAAGAAAGGGTCTGGCAGATACCGCTCTGAGAACCGCCGACTCCGGTTACCTCACAAGACGTCTCGTTGACGTTTCGCAGGATGTTATCATCCATGAGGACGACTGCGGCACTACCGACGGTATCGACGTATTCGAGATCGTCAGCGGAAGAACTCTCGAGAGCATCGGCGACAGACTTGTGGGCCGTTATCTCTGCGAGGACTTCAAGGACTCCAAGACAGGCGAGCTTATTATGTCCCATAACAAGCTCATGACAATAAAGGACGCAGCTAAGGTCGAGGCAGCTCTTACAGAGGACGGCAAGGACAGGATCAAGATCCGCTCCGTTCTCCAGTGCAAGGCAAAGCACGGTGTCTGCGCCAAGTGCTACGGCGCTAACCTGGCAAACGGCAATAAGGTACAGGTCGGCGAGGCTGTCGGCGTAATCGCTGCTCAGTCCATAGGCGAGCCCGGTACACAGCTCACGATGAGAACCTTCCACACCGGCGGTATCGCATCGGCAGAGGATATCACACAGGGTCTGCCGCGAGTTGAAGAGCTCTTCGAGAGCAGACGTCCCAAGGGTGCTGCAACTATCGCAAGACTTGCCGGCGAAGTAAGGATAACCGAGACAAAGAAGTCCCGTCAGGTCATCGTTACGAGCCAGAATGTTGAAGACCCCGAGCAGGAGACCTATCAGATACCCTACGGCGATAAGATCATCGTTACCGAGGGACAGACAGTTGAAGCAGGTCAGCCTCTTACCGACGGCTCGATCTACCCGGCTGACATCCTTGCAGTAAACGGCGAGGAGGCTGTTCAGAACTATCTTATCACGGAAGTTCAGAAGGTTTACCGTCTGCAGGGCGTTGATATCAACGACAAGCATATCGAAGTTATCGTCCGTCAGATGATGAAGAAAGAGAAGATCGAGGATTCGGGTTCGAGCTATCTGCTGCCCGGCGCTCTCGTTGACAAGCACGAGGTAGTTGCTATCAACGCAGAGATACAGAAGGAGATCGATGCAGGTGATGTTAATGCACGCCTTGTGACGACTATCCCGATACTGCAGGGTATCTCGAAGGCTTCGAGCTACTCCGATTCGTTCCTCTCGGCTGCTTCGTTCCAGGAGACCACAAAGGCTCTTACCGATGCCGCTATCAAGGGCAAGGAAGACAGGCTGATGGGTCTTAAGGAGAACGTTATCATAGGTAAGCTCATCCCTGCCGGCACAGGCATGGAGATCTACAACGACGTTCAGGTAGTCAAGACTTCCACGATCTGATGATCTTATCCACAGGATACAAAAAAGGTATCTTTCCCGAAGAGGGGAAGATACCTTTTTAAGTTTGCAATAATTTGAGTTTGATGAAGCCGGATCATGCCATGCCGGCGGTGATTATAGCCATCTTGTAAACTTCGTCAGCGTTGCAGCCGCGGGAAAGATCGTTGATAGGAGCGTTCAGACCCTGGAGTATCGGGCCGTAAGCCTCGTATCCGCCGAGACGCTGTGCGATCTTGTAGCCGATGTTGCCTGCCTCGATAAGGGGGAAGATGAAGGTGTTGGCCTGGCCTGCTACCTTGGAGTCGGGGCACTTGGTCTTTGCAACTTCTGCGGAAACAGCAGCGTCGAACTGGAACTCACCGTCGATCACCAGCTCGGGGTCGATCTTGCGAGCCTCGATAACTGCATCGTGGCTGAGCTGAACAGTGCCGCCCTTGCCGGAACCGTAGGTCGAGAAGCTGAGAACAGCCACCTTCGGGTCGATGCCGAAGAAAGCAGCAGTGCGTGCAGTCTCAACAGCTACCTCTGCAAGCTGCTGTGCAGCCGAGAGAACAACGTTGCCTTCCTTGTCAACTCTGTCGGTGTAGCCGAGGTTGATAGCGCAGTCGCCCATGGAGATCTTCTCCTCAACGCCGTCCTTCTCTCTGAAAAGGATGAAGGAGGAGCTTACGAGGTTGGAGCCCTTCTTGGTCTTGATTATCTGGAGAGCAGGTCGAACTGTGTCGGCAGTGGAATAAGTTGCACCGCCCAGCAGAGCGTCAGCCTTGCCGCTCTTAACGAGCATCGTGCCGAAGTAGTTGCTCTTCTTGAGGAGCTCGCGGCACTCTTCCTCGGTCATTTTGCCCTTGCGGAGCTCCACCATCTGAGCGACCATAGCGTCCATATCGGGATAAGTAAGGGGATCCATGATAGCAGCAGCGGAGATATCGAAGCCGCCGTTATCGGCAGCAGCCTTAACCTCATCGACATTACCGCAGAGGATAACGCCCATAAGACCTTCTTTAAGGAGCCTGTCCGCAGCGGAGAGGATACGGGCATCTGTGCCCTCGGTGAAAACGATAGTTTTTTTGCTTGCTTTAAGATTAGCAAGCAGCTTGTCAAACATTGCCATAAAAAACGACCTCCATTTATTAGCTGATAGCTTACGGCAGCACGTGCGTGCTGTGTTATATATATTATAGCACTGAAATTATCAAAATGCAAGTAAAATTTGAGCACAAGGGAAGCCGACCCAACGCGCTTCGCGGTTTACCTTGTTACCCTGCACCCCACGACCTTTACCTCCGCAAGCGGTCTGCTCTCTCCGTCTGTCACTTTCACTATGTAACAGCATACCGTCCGCCCGGACTTGATAAGCTCCGTCTCTGCGTAAACCGTCTCCGTCTTCGGCACCCCAAGAAAGGATATGTCACTGGTCAGCGACACCCAGTTGGGGTCATTCAGGTTCGAGGCTATCGCAAAGGCAAAGTCTGCGATCGTGAAATACACTCCCCCCATAACTCCGCCGACGGCGTTCCTGTGGCGGTCGGTTATCTTAAGGCTCACCTTCGCGTAGTTCTCTCCCACGGCTTCGATAACTGCCCCGTTTTCCGTGGCGAAGCGGTCGTTGCGGAAAAATTCCCGTGCCTTTTCCAGTTCTTTTTCATCATAGATGTTCATTAAAATTCTCCTGTTTCGTTTATTGCTGCGGACTTATCTGCCTCAGGGTGTAGCCGTCCTGCTCGAGCAGGGAGATCAGCCCCTTTTCTCCCGGGAAATGGGAAGCCCCGACGATATACAGAACGTTCTTTCCGCTGTTCATAAGCTCCTCGGCCTTTTCCTTCATCCCGACGTTTCTGTCAAAGAGGAAGATACTGTTGTACTCGTTGAAGATGTCTATGTCGTGGTCGGTGACGGTTATCCCCGCAGCCTCGTTTTCGGCGATGAAGGTCTCGACCTTGGTATCGTCAAAGGCCTCGATATCTCCTTTTTTCCAGCAGTCGTACACATTATCCACGCTCTGTATCAGCAGGTCCATCATATCGGCGGAATAGCTGGAGAGAACATATCCGTATATCTCGTCCGAGATCGAGAGATACATATCCAGCTGGAGGTCAACGGACTCGATCTCGAATATCTCCTTGCCGTCACTGTGGGCGAGACCCAGAAGGTGTTCGTCCAGGCCGATGTCGAAATCCAGCCCGCTTTTTTCTGCGAGCATTGTTTCGGCCATAGTGGAGAGGGCCCAGAGCTTATAGTTTTTCAGCCGCGTGGGGTCGAAGCCCATATATTCCAGATACCCCTTTAAGTTCTCGGACACCTCCGGGTCGAGGTGATCCTCAAAGGTGGTGCCGTCGGAATAGAACAATGCTTCCGACTGCTTCAGCTGGAAGGCGTAGTTGGAAGAGGCTTCCGGGGCGTCACACTCCACAGCCAGCACGTCTGCGGAATCGTAAGCGTCGGTAATGATCTTCGGCAGGGGATAGCACTCGTCCTTCAAGGCGTGCAGAGAGCCGATGAACACGACTCTTGCCCCCTCCGGCGAAACATACTCCCACATCGGAGGCGTGATATCCGTTCCTTCGGTGTCGTCAGGTTCGCTGCTGTCGGTCTCCGATCCTGTGCTTTCGTCGGGAAGGGAAGATGTTTCAGTCTCTTCCGGCTCGGGCGAAAGTGTCTGGGAGGGTGCAGCCGATGATGCTTCTTCCTCCGAGCTTTTTGAGCTGCTGTCCGAGCTGCTGCATCCCGACACCGAGAGCACCGAAGCCAGCGCAAGGCTCAAAAAGCCTGACAGTATTTTTTTCTTTCTCATTTTTGTCTCCTACGCATATCTATTTTAATACTGCAAAAAAAAGTGCCGCTGCATTTTTTTGCAGCAGCACGTTGCTTTTGAAATATCTGCAAAGCAAAGATCAGTCATCGCTTGCTTCCGATTCAACGAATCTTACAACATCGCCGACAGTAACAAAATCTTCGAGCTGATCCTCGTCGATCTCTATGTCGTACTCGTCGCCGATAGCCATTGCTACTTCCATGATATCGAGGGAATCAGCATTAAGATCGTCGGCAATGGAAGTCTCCATAGTTATGTCTTCCTTGGGATAATCCATCTGCTCGGCAATTATCTCACAAACACGGTCAAAGATCATAAATTCTCCTCCTTAGAAATGATCGTATTTTTTCAGCAAAGCCTTCGCTTTTCCTATGTGTATATATTATAGCGGTTCTTTTCGCTTTCGTCAAGTCCTTTTCAAAAAAATTTTCCCGAAGCCTTGTATAATGCTTGCACAGAGTCGGAAATTGTGTTATACTCGGATTATACGAGACGGCTGCAGGGCACGTAAGATCGACTGCACAGCCGCACATTTCACACAACGAAAGGAGAATATGATATGACTGAGTTCAAAGAATCCACCTTTAAAAGCCGCGACGGCGAACACGACATCTATTACTGCATCTGGCTGCCGGAGGGCGAGCCCAAGGGCATAGTGCAGATAGCACACGGTATGTGCGAGTATGTGGGAAGATACGACCGCTTTGCAAGGTTCCTAAATGACAACGGCTACATAGTCTGCGGCAACGACCACCTCGGACACGGCAGCACCGCAGAGCCCCAGGACCGCGGCTATTTTGCACCCAAGGACGGCTTTAAGACAGTTGTCCGCGATATGCACACCCTGACGACCCTCATGAAGAAGGAATATCCCGGGCTGCCGTATTTCCTTTTCGGACACAGCATGGGCAGCTTCCTTTCGAGAGCTTACTGCACATGGTTCGGCTCGGAGCTTGATGCGGCTGTGTTCTGCGGCACCAACGGCATAGTCAAGGGCTCGGAAGCTCTGATGGTCATGATAGATGCCGAAAAGTGCATATACGGAGACAGATACCGCAGCCGGAAGCTCACCGATCTGGTCTTCGGCGGTTACTGCAAGAAGATCGAGAACCCGAGGACATCCTCCGATTGGCTGACCCGGGACGACGACATCGTGGATATTTATATTCAGGACGAAAAGTGCGGATTCCTCTTCACCCTGAACGGCTTCGAGAACCTTGCAAGGATGATCTGGTTCATAAGCAACGAGAAGTGGTTCTCGACCCTCAGAAAAGACCTGCCTGTCTTTCTCATCGCAGGCGATGCCGACCCCGTGGGCAATTACGGCGAGGGAGTGAGAGATGTGTATAACAAGCTCATCTCCTACTGCTGTAACGCCAAGCTGAAGATATACGAAGGCTGCCGCCACGAGCTCATAAACGAGATCAACAAGGAAGAGGTCTATGAGGACGTGCTGGACTTCTTCAACACATACCGCAACTGAAAGGCGAATAGTATATGTTTGCAAAAATAAACAGTCTCGGACTCCTCGGGCTCAATGCCTTTCCGGTGGAGGCGGAGATAGAATCGAGCAAGGGCATACAGAGCTTCGATATCGTGGGTCTTGCGGATGCTTCCGTCCGTGAGAGCCGGGAAAGGATACGTTCTGCTCTGCGTGAAAGCGGCATAAGATTCCCCACCGCCAAGATAATGGTGAACCTTGCCCCTGCCGACAAGAAAAAATCAGGCTCCATGCACGACCTTGCCATAACCGTGGCTCTGCTGACGGTCATCGGTCTTGTGGAACCCTCCCAGACCGAAAGCGCACAGTTCATCGGAGAAGTGTCTTTAAGCGGAGAGATAAGGAGCGTTGCCGGAGTCCTGCCCATGACCATACTTGCCCAGAAGCTGGGCTTTAAAGAGATATATGTGCCCTTTGACAACGCACGGGAAGCCGCTGTTGTTGAGGGGATAAAGGTCTATGGGGTCGAAAGCGTTTCCCAGCTGGTGCTGCATTTCTCGGGCAAGGCTGTGATGATGCCTGCGATGCCAGCCGCAGACCGCGAACCCGATTATTTCGGAGCCCTTGATTTCAGAGACGTAAAAGGCCAGCAGGCTGCAAAGAAGGCTCTCGAGATAGCCGCAGCCGGAGGACACAACGCCCTGATGATAGGCTCTCCCGGCTCGGGCAAATCCATGCTCGCTAAGAGAATGCCCTCGATCCTGCCGAAGATGACTTTCCAGGAATCCATCGAGACTACGAATATCCATTCCGTTGCAGGACTCCTTGACAAGGATCACCCTCTTGTTACGGTGAGACCCTTCCGCTCACCTCACCACACCGTTTCGGCAGCAGGACTTTCCGGCGGAGGCTCAGTCCCGAGACCCGGAGAGATCTCCCTTGCCCACAACGGTCTGCTGTTTCTGGACGAGCTTGCGGAATTCTCCCGTATCTCCCTGGAGATACTCAGACAGCCCCTCGAGGACAGGCAGGTGACTATCTCCCGAGTTGCGGGAAGCGTCACCTATCCCTGCTCTTTCATGCTGATAGCTGCGATGAACCCCTGTCCCTGCGGCTACTACGGACACCCCACAAAGCAGTGCATCTGCAACCCGAAGAACGTCAAGACCTATCTCTCGAAGATAAGCGGCCCTCTGCTGGACAGGTTCGATATCCATGTTGAAGTGGCTCCTGTGGAGTTTTCGGACCTTGCCTCAAAGCAGGAAGAAGAAAGCTCGGAGGAGATAAGAAAGCGTGTCCAGTCGGCAAGAGACATACAGACCGAACGTTTCCGCGGAACGGACATAACCTGCAACGCCCGGATAACCAGCGAGCTTTTGCAGAAATGCTGTCCAATGAACGACAAGGCGGAGCAGCTGCTGAAAAGAGTGTTCGAGAGCCTTGGGCTTTCGGCGAGAGCCTACGACCGCATCCTCAAAGTTGCGCGCACCTGCGCCGACATGAAGGGCAGCGAGGTCATAACCGAGGAGCATATTGCCCAGGCTGTGCAGTACCGCAGCCTCGACAGAAAATACTGGAACTGACAGCCTCTGCCGGCTGAAAATTGGCGGTGAAAAGCAATGGAGCGCAGGCATTATATTGACGATCTCAGGTGGATAACGCTCCTTGTGCTTATCCCCTATCACGCGGCTCAGGCTTGGAACACCTGGGACGAGCCCAATTATATCATGTTCAGCGGCAGCAGGGCAGTAAGCAGCATCATCGTGTTTTTCAGCCCCTTCTTCATGCCGGTGCTTTTCGTGCTGGCAGGAGTCGGCACGAGCTTCGCCTTCAAAAAGCGAAGCAAAAAAGAATACCTCGCCGAAAGAGCAAAAAAGCTCCTCATTCCCTTTGCTTTCGGAACGCTTCTGCTGATGCCGGTGATGACCTGCATCGCCGATCGCTATAACTATTCCTACAGCGGCGGTTTTTTTCGCCACTACAAAATTTTCTTCACGAAGTTTACAGACCTCACAGGTGCCGACGGCGGCTTCTCGGTAGGGCAGTTCTGGTTCCTGCTGTATCTGTTCGTCATCTCGCTGATAGGAGTTGTGCTGATACCCCTGCTGGAAAAAGTCCTCCCGAAAAGAGAGAAGCCTGTCCCGCTATGGCTCATGCTCCTTCTCGGAGTTCCGCTGCCGCTGCTCAGCGAAGTGCTTTCTGTGGGAGGGAAGAGCCTTGCGGAATATCTCTATCTTTTCCTGATCGGTTACTTCGTCTTCTCCGACGACAGGGCAGTGCAGCAAGCCGAAAAATACTGCCCCGTACTCTTTCCCGTCGGTATAGCAGCCTCGGTGCTGGATGTCTGGCTTTTCCTCTGGTCGGATACAAAGCACGACCTGCTGAACACAGCCGCGAAATTCGCCGCCGAGTGGGTGATGATAATAGCGCTGCTCGGCCTTGCAAAAAAATGCTTCGGCTTTACAGGCAAGGTTGCCGGCTATTTCAAATCGAGATCATTCCTGCTCTATATCTACCATTTTATATGGGTGGTGCTGGCGGAATTCCTGCTCTGCAAAGCGTTCAGTCAGACAGCTGTGCTCTATACGCTGACAGTCCTGTCGGCCTATATCGTAACATTCATCTGCTGCGAGATAAGCATAAGGATACCGCTCCTGTGCTTCCTGACAGGAACAAAAAACAAACCGAAGAAATGAAAAAAGCCCGAGACATTCCCGGGCTTTTATTTGTTCCTCTATGCCTCACCGCAAACGATAGTTTATCTTACATCCTGCTTGATCTACTGGGGAAAACCTTTCTGAAGAAAGGTTATTCCCCAGACCCCTTTCCAAAGACTTTAAATGCTTTTTGGCGAGGGGTATCCAAGTTTTATAAGGGCATCTGAAGTTCGACATTTCTGCTTTTTCTGTGGATAGATATACCCCTCGCCAAAAAGAGTTAAAAGTTTTAGTGAGGGGGTTTGGGGGATGACCCTTTTTCAAAAGGGTCTCCCCCAACAGCCCAAGCAGAAGGCAGGGTAAACTGTTGTTTGCAGCGAAACACAGCGGGATCAGATCATGCTGTCTTCCCAGCAGTCGGGGGCAGTGATGCCGAGGAGTTTAGCGACGGTAGGAGCAACATTTGCGAGGCCGTACTTAGTGCTCTTGGCATCAATGATCTCATGGCGCTCTTCCTTATCCCAGATGATAAAGGGAACGCGGTTGAGGGAATGAGCGGTACGGACCTGTATCTCGCCCTTCTTGTTCTTCTCCAGCATCTCGTCGGCGTTGCCGTGGTCGGCGGTGATGAGCAGCGTGCAGTTGCACTCGTCGCATACCTTGATAAGTCTTGCAAGGCCCAGGTCAACAGCCTCGACGCCGGTGATAGTGGCGTCCATATTGCCTGTGTGACCAACCATATCGCCGTTAGGATAGTTGCAGCGGATGAAATCGTACTTGCCGGAGCGGATAGCCTGGATCATATCGTCGGTTATCTCGGCGGACTTCATCCAGGGCCTCTCGTCGAAGGATACGCGGTCGGAGGGTATCTCCTTCCAGACTTCGAGATCGTCGTCGAAACGCTCGGAGCGGTTGCCGTTCCAGAAGTATGTAACGTGGCCGTATTTCTGGGTCTCGGAAACTGCATAGGAGGAAAGACCGTTCTTCACGAGGAGCTCGGAGAGAGTGTTCTTGATCTCCGGGGGATTTACGAGATACTTCTTCGGTATCTTGAGGTCGCCGTCATACTCGAGCATACCTGCGTAGATAACATCGGGGATAACGCCTCTGTCGAAATGCTTGAAATCGTCTCCGCCGTCGAAAGCCATAGAGATCTCGATAGCTCTGTCTCCGCGGAAGTTGAAGAGGATAACGCTGTCGCCGTCCTCCACTTTGCCGACGGGCTGGCCGTCCTTGGCGATAACGAACTCGGGAAGATCCTGGTCGATAGCGCCTGTCTCGTTTCTGAGGGTGTCAACAGCCTCGAGAGCGTTTGCAAACTGTCTGCCTGTGCCGTGAACGTGGGTGTTCCAGCCGCGTTCTACCATGCCCCAGTCAGCCTGGTATCTGTCCATAGTGATCTTCATGCGTCCGCCGCCGGATGCGATCTGTGCGTCGAAGGAAGCATCGTTGAGAGCTGCGATGCAGTCCTCAAGCTCCTTGATGTAGATAGGAGCGGAGGTAGCAGGAACATCTCTTCCGTCCAGAAGGATGTGGCAGCGAACTTTCTTGACGCCCTCTTCCTTGGCCTTTGCAAGCATCTTCTCGAGGTGGTGGATGTTGGAGTGAACGTTTCCGTCGGAGAGAAGTCCGAGGAAGTGGAGGGTAGTGCCCTTGCTCTTTACGTTGTCGGTGAGCTGCTTCCAGGTGTCGGAAGCGAACATCTTGCCGCTCTCGATAGACTCGTTCACGAGCTTTGCGCCCTGGGAGTAGATCTGACCGCAGCCGAGAGCGTTATGACCTACCTCGGAGTTGCCCATGTCGTCGTCGGAGGGAAGACCTACGGCATCGCCGTGAGCTTTGAGGGAGGTGTTGGGGTAGTTCTTCAGCAGCATATCCAGTGTGGGAGTGTTAGCCTCTGTCACAGCATCGCCGAGACCTGTTACAGAGAAGCCCACGCCGTCCATAACTACAAGTACAACTGTTTTTTTCTTTGACATAATACATTGTCCTTTCTATATCTGTCCGCGGTGTTCCGCAAACATTCGGGGGGGAATGCTGAGATACAGGCTGAAAGAAGCCGGCTTTTTGTGTTTCATTGTCTGTATTCCAGCAGTTTGGCAGCAAATTCTGCGGTTTCACCGTCAGTGGTATTGTATGTTTCACCGTTGATAGAAACATAGCTGCCGTTCTTGCTTGCAATATAGATATCAAGCTCGCATTTGCTTTTATCAATGTTGTTCGGAACAATACTTTCGCTGTCGATTACCAGAAGCTCAATATAGTCGCCTTTTGACGCTTCCGAAGGGTCTTCTGCCACAGGAGAATACTTTTCCTTTACAGCAGTACAGAAATCCTCTGCCGTTCCAACAAGTTCCTTGTCTTCGAGAACGACGCCTTTAGAAAAAGTATTGTCATCCATATAGAGAACACATTGCTTTTCTGAAATCTGTGTCTGTTCCGATTCCACTTCAGAAAAAGCAGGGGTGGAGCTTTTTGTATCTGACGAAGAAGCGTTTCCGCAAGAGGTCAGAAGAAGGAGCGATAAAAGTATAGGTATCTTTTTCATAATAACCTTTATTTCAGCCTTCAACAGCTGCCTGAACGATAACGTTGAAGTCGGGAGCCTTCAGGGAAGCGCCGCCGATAAGACCGCCGTCGATGTTGGGCTTTGCAAGAAGCTCTGCTGCGTTGCCGGCGTTCATGGAACCGCCGTACTGTATGGTAACAGCCTCAGCCGTAGCCTCGTCATAGAGCTTGGCAAGCTGTGCGCGGATGAATGCGCAAACTTCCTCTGCCTGCTCGGGAGTTGCGGTAAGACCTGTGCCGATAGCCCATACAGGCTCGTAAGCGATAACGATGTTCTTTACCTGCTCGGCAGTTACGTCCCAGAGATCGAGCTTGATCTGACGGGCGATAACTTCCTCGGTGATATTGCACTGACGCTCCCACTTGAGCTCACCGACGCAAACGATGGGCTTGAGGCCGGCGTTCAGAGCTGCAAGAGTTCTCTTGTTTACAGTCTCGTCTGTCTCGCCGAAATACTGTCTTCTCTCGCTGTGTCCGATGATAACGTACTCAACGCCTACCTCTACCAGCATATCAGCCGAGATCTCGCCGGTGAAAGCGCCGCTCTTCTCGAAGTGAACGTTCTCGGCTCCTACCTTAACGTTCGAGCCTGCGGTAGCATTTACTGCTGTTTCAAGATTTGTGAAAGGAACGCAGGTGATAACTTCCACCTTGCCCTCAGCGTTAGCGACCAGGGGCTTGATAGCCTCGATGAGCTCCTTAGCCTCGGGTCTGGTCTTGTTCATTTTCCAGTTGCCGGCGATTATTGCCTTTCTGACGTCTTTTTTCATTGTTACTACTCCTTTATTTCTAAATTGGACTTTGCTTCAATATTATTTTGACAGCCCGTCGATAAACACGAAGATGCCGATGCCCAGCACCATAAGCCCTATCCCCGTAAGGGTTATGCCCGCGGAGCTCTTGCCCTCGGGCTCGGGCTCTTCGGTCTCGGCTGTTTCCGGCTGCTCTTCGGGGTCTTCGTCGTCGAGGAAGAAATCCGTGGGGTCCTCTTCGTTGTAGCGTATCCGGACTTTGTCGCCGCTATTTCCGCTGCCGAGGATCCACTCGGTATAGACCGTGTCTCCCGCTTCGTACCTCAGGCGTATCTCGCTTATCAGCTTCTCCTTGCCTTCTCCCGAGAGATCGGGCATAGGCGTCGAACGCTGTCCGAGGACTTCCGCCTCGGCTGCGGTGTAGTCGTCTTTTTCATCGACTACCACAGTTTCGTCAACATGGAAGCTGTACCCTCGCATGAGCTTTATCCCGACATATATAATTGCTATGCCCACAAGAGCAAGCACGATGCCGATGACAGCCATATAGTCGGAGAAAAACCCTGCCTTGGAGATAGCAGTGCCTTCTTCTTCCTCTTCCGCAAGTATCTGCACAAGCTGCAATAGATCCATTTTACTCACCAAAACATAACAGGGCAGACTGCAAACAGCCTGCCCCGCAAATTTTCTGCTTCAGGGGCAGAGATCGTACCCCGATCACTTATCGGCGATAACGTCGATGCCGGGAAGCACCTTGCCCTCGAGATATTCAAGAGAAGCTCCGCCGCCGGTGGAGATGTGGCTCATCTTGTCCGAGAAGCCAAGCTGGATAACAGCTGCTGCGCTGTCGCCTCCGCCGATGATCGTTGTAGCGTCGGTATCGGCAAGGCTCTTTGCAACTGCGATAGTGCCCTTTGCAAGTATCGGGTTCTCGAAAACGCCCATAGGTCCGTTCCAAACTACGGTCTTAGCGCTCTTGACAGCCTCGGCATAGAGCTCTGCTGTCTTTGTGCCGATGTCGAGTCCCATCATATCGGCAGGGATCTTGTCGGAATCAACAACGGAAACCTCGATCTCAGCGTCGATAGGATCAGGGAAGGACTTGGCTATAGTAGTGTCAACAGGGAGGAGCAGCTTCTTGCCGGCTGCTGCTGCCTTTTCGATCATTTCCTTGCAGTAGTCGATCTTGGTGTCATCCACCAGCGATGTGCCGACTTCCTTGCCCTGAGCCTTCAGGAAGGTGTAAGCCATGCCGCCGCCGATGATGAGCGTGTCGCACTTCTCGATGAGGTTGTTGATAACGTTGAGCTTGTCAGCGACCTTTGCACCGCCGAGGATAGCAACGAAGGGACGTACCGGATCCTCAACAGCGTTGCCGAGGAAGTTGATCTCCTTCTGCATCAGGTAACCTACTGCGGTCTCCTTAACGAACTTTGTAACGCCGGCTGTGGAAGCGTGAGCTCTGTGAGCCGAACCGAAAGCGTCCATAACGAAAACTTCACCGTCAACGAGCTCTGCAAGCTCCTTTGCGAAATCCTCGCCGTTCTTGGTCTCTTCAGCTCCGCGGAATCTGGTGTTCTCAAGAACAACTATATCGCCCTCAGCCATTTCTGCAACAGCCTTCTTTGCGTTGTCGCCTACAACTGTATCGTCAGCTGCGAATGTTACCTTTGCGCTTACCAGCTCTGCAAGTCTTGCAGCAGCCGGTGCCAGCGAGAACTTAGCCTCGGGGCCGTTCTTGGGCTTGCCGAGATGCGAGCAGAGAACTACCTTGCCGCCGTCAGCAACAAGCTTATTGATAGTGGGCAGAGCCGCTGTGATACGGTTATCGTTAGTGATAACGCCGTCCTTGAGCGGAACGTTGAAGTCAACTCTTACGAGAACCTTCTTGCCCTTTACGTTAATGTCGTCAACCGAAACCTTGTTTAATCCTGCCATGATCGTGACATCCTCTCATTATTATTTGGTAGCCGCTTTCTGCGACCCATACATATATTATATAATATGTGTATTTAAAAATCAATAGCAGAAAGAAAATATTAAGATTTATTTCTCATATTTACAAAACCGGCGGTTTGTGGTATAATAGTACTGACATCGGCACACCGTGCCCCAAAACAGACCAAAGGAGGAATAATCTATGGCAAACGACCCTATGTTCAGCATCACCTACGGCCTCTATGTCGTCACAGCCTGTGAGGACGGCAGGGATAACGGCTGCATCACCAACACCCTCGGCCAGGTGACCAGCACTCCCAACTGTGTGAGCCTGACCGTAAACAAGGCTAACCTGACCCACGATATGATCGCTTCAAGCGGACGTTTTACTGCCTCGATCATCAGCCGCGAAGCCGATTTCGAGCTTTTCAAGCGCTTCGGCTTCCAGTCGGGACGTGATGCCGACAAGTTCGACGGCTTCTCCGAGACCAAGCGTGTCCAAAACGGCACTCTTGCCGTCACTGCCGGCACCAACGCCTTCATCAGCGCTGATGTTATAAAGAGCATCGACCTCGGCACCCACACTATGTTTATAGCAAGCGTTACCGAGACGGCTATGCTCAATGCTGCACGCTCGGCGGATTACAGCTACTATCTCGAGAACATAAAGCCCAAGCCCAAGGAAGTCGGCACTACTCCGGAAGGCCAGACGATCTGGCGCTGCATGATCTGCGGCTACGAATACGTCGGCGAAGAGCTGCCCGAAGATTTTATCTGTCCTTTGTGCAAGCATCCGGCCTCGGATTTCGAGAAGGTAGTTCCCGGTGCTGCGGCCGCTGCTGCCGGAGTTGCGAAGAGCGGAGAGATCATCTGGCGTTGCACGATCTGCGGATACGAATATGTTGGAGAAGAGCTGCCGGAGGACTTCATTTGTCCTATCTGCGGCGTTGACGCGACCAATTTTGAAAAAACTGAGCGGTAAGGCTCGGAAGGAGACATAGAAAATGAAATTTCGCTGTGCCGGGCTCACCCCGGAATCCATAGTTGACGGACCCGGCTTTAGATTCACTGTTTGGACCCAGGGCTGTATGCACCACTGCAAAGGCTGCCACAACCCACAGACCTGGGATTTCGGAGGAGGTTTTGAGGCTGACACCGACGAGGTCTATGAGCAGATCATCAAGGACCCGATGCTCGACGGAGTGACCCTCTCGGGCGGAGATCCATTCTATCAGGCTAAGCCTATGGCAGAGCTCGCAAGAAAGATCCACGCCTGCGAGACCAACAAGATGAACGTCATCGCCTACACCGGCTTCGATTTTGAGTATCTCATTCAGTATGCCGACGAAAAGAACGGCTATATGGAGCTGCTCAAAGAGTGCGACTATATCATCGACGGTCCCTTCATCCTGGAGGAACGCAGCCTCGAACTTAAATTCCGCGGCAGCAGGAACCAGCGCTTCATAGACGTCAAGCGTTCCCTTCGGGAAGGCAAGACCGTCGCCCTCACCGACGAGGAACTCTCCCTCATGTGATGCTCCTGCTATTACGATCAGTGTAAATTGTTGAGGTCATCCCTCACCTAACGATTCAGGTGAGGGATGACCCTTTTTCAAAAGAGCCTCCCTCGGCAATAAACATGAACGTGTGCAGCAGGAACACCACGGGAGGGAGATTTTTTTTGGGCTCCCGAGGCATATTAAAAAGTATATGTGGGCTATTCCAAAAAGAATGGGATTTTGAAAATCAAGCTTCACTCTTTACAAAGCCCTTTTTCGGAGAGCGAAAAATTACTGTCCAAAATTCGGGAAATGTAATTTTTGGGCTTGTTGTACGCTTTTTGAACCCTGTTTTTCTTCTTAGGGGCAGGACAGGCATTTCGGTGCGGATAATACGCTTAAAACGTGTGTAAAGTTTTCTTCTTGATAAGATATTTCTCCAAAATTGCTGTAAAGCAAAAATACTTTATCAAAAATGCTTCTGCAAATTCCGGAGATCGCCCTTTCGAGGGGCAAAAAACGGGCTTTGTGCAGGGTGTACAAAAGTGTTGTATATTTTTTGTGAGGTATCCACTTGACAAGGCAAATAAAATACTATATACTTGTAAATGTTCCGTTACCGACCACAAGATGTTGTGGTGGCTGCTTATTGTTAAGCAGCTCGGGAATACCGGAAAACCTAACAAATTCACAAATACGGCGGCTGCCTGCCGCAGAGTATAGAAGTTCACGGAGGTACACGAATATGATCATCAAAATCAAAAAGAGAGACGGAAGAAACGCTACATTTAATATAGAGAAGATCGCCGACGCGATCTACAAGGCAGCACAGTCTGTGGGCGGATCAAACTACGACGAGGCTCTGGAGCTTGCAGGAAAGGTCGTTGACCTCCTGATGCAGAAGAACCTCACCTCTCCGACAGTTGAAGAGATACAGGACTGCGTTGAAAAGGTGCTCATCGAGGAAGGCCACGCTGCAACAGCCAAGGCGTACATCCTCTACCGCTCTACCAGAACAAGGGCAAGAGAGATGAACACCCGTCTTATGAAAGTATATGAGGACCTTACCTTTAAAAGCGCAAAGGACAGCGACCTCAAGCGTGAGAACGCAAACATCGACGGCGACACAGCAATGGGCACCATGCTCAAGTACGGTTCGGTGGGCGCAAAGGAATTCTACGAGATGTATGTCCTCGATCCCGTTCACGCAAAGGCTCATGCCGAGGGTGATATCCACATCCACGACCTGGACTTCTACACCCTGACCACCACCTGCACCCAGATCGACCTGACCAAGCTCTTCAACAAGGGCTTCTCCACAGGACACGGCTACCTGAGAACTCCCAACGACATCACCAGCTACGCAGCTCTTGCCTGCATAGCCATCCAGTCCAACCAGAACGACCAGCACGGCGGTCAGTCTGTTCCCAAGTTCGAGTATGATATGGCCGAGGGCGTAAAGAAGACCTTCCGCCACAACTACCGCGATAACATCCACCGCGCACTCAACCTCATCGCCGATGTCCAGGATTCTCAGATCATCGCAAAGCAGATCGCCGAGAAGATCGAAAAGGAAAAGGGTCTCCAGGTAACTCTTTCCTACGACAACGGCTATAAGGAAGCGGAGGCAGAGATACTTGCTTCCTTCACAGATCCCAAGACAGTGGCAAAGATACAGAAGTTTGCCTACAAGACTGCCTACAAGGAGACCGACAGAGCTACCTACCAGGCAATGGAGGCTCTGATCCACAACCTCAATACAATGAACTCGCGTGCGGGTGCTCAGACCCCGTTCTCTTCCATAAACTACGGCACGGACACCTCTGTTGAGGGAAGAATGGTGATCAAGAACGTGCTCCTGGCTCAGGAAGCCGGACTTGGCAACGGCGAGACACCGATCTTCCCGATACACATCTTCAAGGTCAAGGAAGGAGTCAACTACAATCCTACCGACCCCAACTACGACCTGTTCAAGCTGGCCTGCCGCGTGTCTGCGAAGAGGCTCTTCCCCAACTTCTCGTTCATCGACGCTCCCTACAACCTCCAGTATTATAAGGAGGGCGAGCCCGATTCCGAGATCGCATACATGGGCTGCCGCACAAGAGTCATAGGCAATGCACACGACCCGAGCCGCGAGATAGTCACAGGCAGAGGAAACCTTTCGTTCACCTCTATCAATATGCCGAGACTGGCTATCAAGGCACAGGGTAATATCGGCACGTTCTTTGACAGCCTCGATGACATGATGGAGCTCTGCATAGCACAGCTCAAGCACCGTTTTCGTATACAGGCAAGCAAGAGGGTGAAAAACTATCCGTTCCTCATGGGACAAGGGGTATGGATAGACTCCGACAAGCTTGATGTAAACGATGAGGTGGGCGAGGTGCTCAAGCACGGCACACTGTCTGTCGGCTTCATAGGACTTGCGGAAACGCTCAAGTCGCTTACCGGAAAGCATCACGGCGAGAGCGAGGAGGCACGCGAGCTTGGTCTTGAGATAGTTGCTCATATGCGCAAGAGGCTCGACGAGGAAACAAAGGCCACCGGCCTGAACTTCTCGCTGCTGGCAACACCGGCAGAGGGCCTTTCGGGAAGATTCGTAAGAATGGACCGCAAGCGCTTCGGAACTATCGCAGGCGTTACCGACAGGGACTACTACACCAACTCCTTCCATGTTCCTGTTTACTACAACATCAACGCCTTCGACAAGATCAAGATCGAGGCCCCCTACCACGCTCTGACCAATGCAGGACACATCTCCTACATCGAGCTGGACGGCGACCCCACCCAGAACATCTCGGCCTTCGAGAAGATCATCCGCTGCATGAAGGAGCAGGGCATAGGCTACGGAGCCATCAACCACCCTGTTGACCGCGACCCTGTCTGCGGATACACGGGGATCATCGGCGACAAATGTCCTCTGTGCGGACGCACCGAGGCAGAGCACGTAAAGATCGCTCACGAGCGCATCCCGAGGATCAGCTGCACCAGCTGCTGATCGGAACACAAAAACGGCATCACAGGACGGAAGACCGTCGGCTGTGATGCCGTTTTGTATTTTGGGAAAAGCTTTGCGAAGGGGCAGATCAGACTGCGGGTTCAAAGCTGTCCTTGCCGACGCCGCAAAGCGGACAAACGAAATCGTCCGGCACGTCATCCCAAGCGGTACCAGCAGCGACGCCGCTGTCGGGTTCACCGACCTCGGGGTCATAGATATAGCCGCACACCGAGCAAACGTATTTCATTCCCTGACCTCCTTTCATTATATTTGCTGATCCTATTATACCACATAATGGAATAATAATCAAGAGTCGCAGCTCCGACGGGTCTTGACACGGTCGGTGCCCCGACGGGTCTTGACGCGGTCGCAGCGGCGACGGCGCTTGACGCGGGACGCAAGCTGCGCATGCTTACATAGAGCGAAAGGGGACGTTTCCCACGCGAGCGAAGCTTCATCAACCGCGCAGCGCATTCGCCGGTTCAGAATTGGATCTCGCACACGATCCAATTGGATCGGGCGGCGTTAGCCTTTGGCGGGTCCTGTTTCTTATGCTGAAGAAATTTGACCCCGCAAGCCTTTTTGATGCGCTTCACGTTAATTTCTGCTTGACATTGTTTTTTGTGCGCCTTATAATATCTATATAGTATATTCGCTTGAAGGAGTTTCCCTATGGCTTTCGTTGAGTTTAAAAATGTATATAAACGCTATAAAATGGGCGAGGTCGTTATCAGCGCAAGCAACGGCGTCAGCTTCGAGATCGAAAAAGGTGAGTTCGCCGTTATCGTCGGTGCTTCCGGCGCCGGAAAAACTACGATTCTTAATATGCTCGGCGGTATGGACAGCTGCGATGAGGGGGATATCATCGTTGACGGCAATAACATCGCCGCCTATTCTCGCAGACAGCTCATCGCCTATCGCCGTTACGACATCGGCTTCGTCTTCCAGTTCTACAATCTCATAAACAACCTCACTGCCAAGGAAAATGTCGAGCTTGCGGCACAGGTCTGCCGTGATGCTGCCGACCCGGTACAGGCTCTTCGGGATGTTGGCCTTGAGGACAGGAAGGACAATTTCCCCTCCCAGCTTTCCGGCGGCGAACAGCAGAGGGTGTCTATTGCCCGTGCTCTTGCCAAGAAGCCGAAGCTCCTTCTCTGCGACGAGCCGACGGGTGCTCTCGACTACAACACCGGCAAGACGATACTGAAGCTCCTCCAGGATACCTGCCGCGAGACGGGCATGACGGTGATAGTCATTACCCACAACCTTGCGATAACCCCCATGGCGGACAGGGTCATTTCCGTGAAAAACAGCAGGGTGGACAGCGTCAAGCTCAATCCCTCTCCTGCCGATGTTTCGACTATAGAGTGGTAGTCAGGGCACTGACAAAAAATGCTTTACTTTTTTGGAAAGCTGTGGTATAATTATCAGAGCAGCGCTGTTTTGGCTTGCGGAGGTGTGATATGATGGGAGTTAAAAATATTTTCGACACTCACTGCCACTATGACGACGAAGCCTTCGATGCTGACAGAGAGCAGGTGCTCTCAGAGCTGCTCGAGGCTGAGGATACGCCTGTGTGCGCTTTGCTTCATGCCTCCACCGACGAAGCCTCCTGTCTTTACGGGATAAAGCAGGCAGGCAGGTACAGGAACTATTACACCTCGATAGGCTTCCACCCCGAGGCCTGCGACAGACTTCCCGACGACTGCACGGCGGCTCTTGAAAAACTGCTTGCGATGTCGGAGAAGATAGTTGCCGTCGGGGAAGTGGGGCTCGATTACCACTACGAGGGCTACGACAGAGAGTTACAGATAAGGATCCTTCGGGAGCAGATCGACTTTGCGAACGCACACGATCTGCCGCTGATATTCCATTGCCGGGATGCGACTCAGGATATGCTGGACATCCTCCATGAGAAAAAGCCAAGGGGAGTGATGCACTGCTATTCCGGTGCTCCGGAAGTGGCGGAGGAGCTTGTGAAGCTGGGGCTGTATATCGGCTTCACGGGGCTGCTGACCTTCAAGAACGCAAAGAAAGTCAAGCGCTCATTTGAGGCTGTCCCCCTTGACAGGATACTGCTGGAGACCGACTGCCCGTATATGGCGCCGGAGCCTTTCAGAGGAAGACGCTGCCGCAGCGATATGATCGCATACACCGCACAGTGCGGAGCCGAGCTTAAAGGCATCGATCCGCAGGTGCTGACCGACGCCGCAAGAGAGAACGCAAAGCGGCTGTTCGGGATAGATGATATATGACAGAAACGAAAGGACAATACAAGACAAATGGAAACGCTGTATTTTGTCATTCCCTGCTATAACGAAGAGGAAATGCTGCCGATAACGGCCAAGGCGCTGATAAAGAAGCGTGACGAGCTGGTGGAGTCGGGACGCATTTCTCCCGAGAGCAAGATTATGTTCGTTGACGACGGCTCCAAGGACAAGACCTGGGAGATAATAGAAAAGCTGAATGCTGCTGCACCGGGAGTTTTCACAGGAGTGAAGCTCTCCCGCAACAGAGGACATCAGAACGCTCTCCTCGCCGGGATGATGACCGCCGTAAAGCACGCCGATCTTATTGTCTCGATGGACGCCGACCTCCAGGACGACATCAATGCCGTTGACGGCTTCCTCGACAAGAGAGCCGAGGGCTGCGATATAGTTTACGGAGTCCGTTCTTCGAGGAAAAAGGACACGGCTTTCAAAAGAGGCACGGCTCAGACCTATTACAAGCTCCTTGCAAGAATGGGCGTTGAGATAACCTACAACCACGCCGACTACCGCCTGATGAGCAAAAGGGCTGTGGAAGCCCTTGCGGAATTCACCGAAGTCAATCTCTTCCTGAGAGGACTTGTGCCCATGGTGGGCTTCAAGAGCGATACCGTCGAATACGTCCGCAGCGAAAGGCAGGCAGGCGAGAGCAAGTATCCCCTGAAAAAAATGCTGGCCTTTGCCATCGAGGGAATAACATCCCTGTCCATAAAGCCCATAAGATTTATCACTGCGCTGGGACTTACGGTATTTCTCATCTCCCTTTTCATGCTGATATATTTCCTTGTCATCCACTTTATGGGCAAGACAGTCTCCGGCTGGACAACTACTGTGGTCTCGGTCTGGGCATTGGGCGGCTTGCAGCTGCTGGCAATAGGAGTTATCGGCGAGTATATCGGAAAGATATATCTTGAGACCAAACACCGGCCCACATTTATAATCGACAGAGACCTTGAGGAAGAAACCAAAACGACGATCACCGCCGAGAGCGGAAATGAATAAATAAACTTTAAGGAGAGTAAGATCATGGCAAACGAAAGAATAAACCCCGATCAGATCGATAATTCCGAGCTGGTCAGTGCTATCAAGGATATGAGGGCTGACTTCAAGCCCGAAACACAGAACAGGGTGATAAACCTTGCGCTGAGATCGGCATTTTTCCTGCCGGGTATCGTTAAAAAGCAGGGCACAGGCCTTGTTCAGGGCAACGACGGCAAGGTAAGTTTCGAGAAGACTCCTCCGCAGGTAACGTTCCTGATGATAAAAAACGAGGAGAGAGGCACATTCTTCCCGGCCTTCACCGACCGCGAGGAATGCCTGAGATTCAAAAGCGAGAGAGAATTCTCTGTCGTTATGCTTCGCTTTGCCGACCTTGCAAATCTCTGCGAGCGTTCCGGCGATCAGGGACAGCAGGTGAACGGCTTCGTTATCAATCCCTATTCCGAGGCTCTGCCCTTCACAAACGAGATACTCCAGAACATCAAGGATTATTTCACAAAGCAAAAGAAAGCCAGAGCAGAGGCAGAAGCTCAGAAGAACAGCGAGGCTGCCGAAGAGGATGAGAAGCCCAATATCACAATGAGCACAAACCCCAACGCATAAGACAGCCGTTATCTCACAGAGAAGAGAGGAAAGTATGTTAGAAAAGGAAATCAAGATCATGCTCTCGGAAGAGGAGTATGAAAAGGCGGCGGAGCTGTTTGATTTCGGCACACCGCAGAGACAGGTGAATAATTATTACTACAGCCCCGAGTGTGCAGCCCACGGGATAAGTGTGCGTGTACGCGAGGTAAAGGGAGAAGTGCTGCTTCAGGTCAAGGTGCCGATCTCCACCGACGGTTCTCTTGCCGTTCGTGAAGAGATCGAAAGAAAGCTGCATTTCGTTCCCGACCGCATCGGTGCCGAGACCCTCAACGAGCTTGTGGGCGTTACAGACGAAGCCGTGCTCAAGGGCTCGCTGGAGACCATGCGCAGGATATGCGTTATCGACAAGACCGAGATCAGCCTGGACAAGAACACCTACCTCGGGACAGTGGATCATGAGATTGAGCTCGAATATGAAGGCGACTATCCCCAGGCGCTTGTGGATAAGCTGGCGGAAGCAGGCATAACCGCCGACAAACCCCAGAAAAGCAAGCTGGGAAGGTTCCTGAAAAGGCTGGAGTGCCAGAATTGCGATACCCCTTGCAAATAACAAAAAAGCGAGCAGTGAGTTTATTTCACTGTTCGCTTATTTTTTTCCGAAGATCTTCCGCTGTGCTTTCCTTGCCCCAAAGCAGATACGCCTTACCGCAAATGAGCGCCACACAAAAGAATAAAGCCTGTAAAGCGGGTTTGTCAGCTCGACGGGATCGCCGTCCCTGTATATCCGGCAGACCAGAGCAATTACCTGGCTTCTAAGGATACCGGGTTCCGGGGTCGTCTGCCTGTCACCGCACATGGTCAGGCTGCCGTCTTTTGATATGCCGATGATCCTGTGGAGAACATAAGCTCCGCTGTCCCGCTTGTAGAGAACGATGCCGCCTTTTTTGAGCTTTTTGGAAGGAGAGACCAGGGCAACGCTGTCTTTGCCCTGCCGGATAAGAGGGCTCATGCTGCTGCCGCGTGGGTGCATCCTGAACTCTCCGCCGCTGTCCAGCACAAGGCGGAGAGTTTCGTCGAATTCCGCAAGGCTGAAGAAGCCTGCCCTGCGGTCACACGATGGCGCCGGCATCCGAAAGCTTTTTCACAAAGGCTTCGACATCGGCCCTTGCGGTTTTCTCATCGATATTATATTCCGAAAGCAGAGCGCTGACGAGAGTTTTTTCCGTAGCGCCTTTCTGGAGCTCTCTCCAGAGTATCTCGCCGCTTTCATTGAGCATGATTATCCCGTCGAAGCGGCGGCTTGCTTTACCGACGGCGACGACAACTCTTTCCCCACCGACATTACGGAGGATAAAATCCTTTCTGACTCTCACGAAGCTCAGTCCTTTCCGGCAATGGTTTTGGATGTTTTTATTTTACAACATTGGAGAGAGTTTGTCAACCGGTCGGTCGGTGCCCCGACGGCGGTCGGTGCCCCGACGGGGCTTGACGCGTGACGCAAGCAGAGCTTGCTTACGTTGAGCTAAAGGGAACGGCTCCCACGCGAACTTGGCTTCATCGAATCCACAGCGTGTTTGGTTTGCAGGGCTTTCTCGCTCCCTACCTCACCCCTGCCTTCGGAATGCTTATCAGATATTCAATAAACCCGTCCTGCTCCGTCTTGTCCACCTTCGCTTCGACCCCTGCAAGACGGATGACTTCTACCGCCTTGTCAACTGTATTGAAGAAAAGCCGCAGGTCTCCCAAAACCGCCGAGCGCTTTTTGTAGCTGCGGCGGCGTTTTTGTTCGGCAAGGAGCTTGTCCGTGTAGCTCTCGGTCTGGGAAACGTTCAGCGAGTGTGCGATAATGTACTTTATCGCATCAAGGCGCTGCTCCGGCTCGGGAAGGCGCAGCAGCGTTCGTGCGTGGCGTTCGGAAAGCCCTGCTTCGGTGAGCAGCCTGCGTTCCGCGGGCTCCAGCTTCAGCAGCCGCAGCTTATTTGCAACTGTCGGCTGTGCCATTCCGAGCCGCAGGGCAACTTCCTCCTGTGTCATGCGGTAGGTGTTTATCAGCGAGCTTATGGCTTCGGCTTCCTCGAAAAACGAAAGGTCGGCACGCTGGATATTCTCTATCAGCGCCACAACAGCCGACCGCTTGTCAGACAGTTTCACCACCACGCAGGGAACAGAGCTCAGCCCTGCGAGCCTTGCGGCACGGAGTCTTCTCTCTCCCGCAACGAGAACATATCCGCCGTTCTGCTCCCGGACGGTCAGGGGCTGGATGACTCCGTCCTGTGCGATGCTCTTGGCAAGGCTCGTCAGCGACTCCGGCGAAAAGCTCCTCCTCGGCTGGTCGGGGTTCGGGCTGATCTTCGAGATCGGCAGATCCAGCACCCTTGCAAGCTCCACGCCCTTCTCCTTCCGCGAGAGTACCTCCGTTTTTTTGATAATATCCATTTTCATTTTTATCACTCCTTTTAAGGATCGTCCTGTGTCTCAATTATAGCTTTTTTATTTCCCGACATCAATAGAAATATGCCTTGAGATTTAAGACACGTTTCCTCATAAAAGCCAGTTTTAGGACAGGAACCTTTGTTTTTCCTCGGGATAAGCCCTATGTAACGTCGGAAAACGGCGTTTCACGGAGATTTCTTTTTTTGTCAATTATTTTTGATTTGATTATCATTATTTTATCACATTCGGGGTTATAATATAAGTATAGTCAAAAAACAAAGACCGCAGTGCAAAGCTGCGGCGGATATATAACGGAGGCGTTATTATGGATAACTTTAATAACTACAACAACTTCAATAATCCGATCAACGATCGGAACAATTTCGAGCCGATGATCGGCAGCGACTTTGTTCCCTACAGCGCAGAGAGAATGAACGAAGTAAGGTATGCGCCCAAGAAGAACAAGAGAAAGGGCAGGACATTCCTTGCAGGCGTTGTCGCAGTGCTGAGCGTAGTCGCAATAGGAGCTACCTCGATAGTAGGCTATGATCTCATAAGAGGCGACGACAGCATCGGAGTTTCAAACACCGAGTCCGACGACAGCGGTTCAACCGAAGTCTCGGCAAACAATAACAATACCAAGAAAGCGACCACTGCCAATACCGATCTTCCCACTATCGTGCAGCTTGCTTCTCCCGAGGACGCAATGAGCATCCCGGATATCGTTACAAAGGTATCTCCTTCGGTAGTAGGCATTTCCTGCGTAACTCGTTCCGGAACAGTCGGGGGCACAGGTATCATAATGACCTCTGACGGCTACATCATCACAAACGCACACGTCGTTGACGATGCAGTTTCGATCTCCGTGATTCTGCCCAACTCCTATGCTGACGACAACAGCTCCGAGGAAGACCTTACGATAAAGGCAGAGCTGGTGGGCAAGGACACCCAGACAGATATCGCAGTCCTCAAGGTAGACAAGACCGGCCTCACAAGCGCCGAGTTCGGAAAATCTTCCGACATCCAGGTGGGCGAGGTAGCGATCGTAATAGGCAACCCCATAAGCTTCAAGCTTCAGAATTCCGTTACAGCCGGCATCATCTCGGCAGTTGACAGACAGATAACAGTTGACGACAGAACGATGAACTGCATCCAGACCGATGCTTCCATAAACAACGGAAACTCCGGCGGACCGCTGATAAATGCCTACGGACAGGTGATCGGCATCACCTCCGCAAAGGTCACCAACACCTACGGCGAGGGCCTCGGATTTGCTATCCCGATAGACGAAGCTATCCCGATAGTCAAGGAGCTCATCGCATACGGCAAGGTAACAGGCAGACCTGCTCTCGGAGCAACAGGCGAAAGCGTTACCGAAGTTTACTCCCAGTATTACGATATCCCCAAGGGCTATCTGATAAGAAGCGTCAACTCCGGTTCCTGCGCTGAAAAGGCCGGCATCAAGGTGAACGATATAATCACCGGCATCAACGGCAAGGCCATCGAGAGCATGGAGCAGTTCAACAACGAGAAGAACCAGTACAAGGCAGGAGATACCGTAACGATCACGGTTTACAGAGACGGCAAGTATCTCGATATCGAAGTAACATTTGACGAGGCTGAAAGCGAGACTGAGAGCGAGGATACCGAGAATATGTATCCTTACCCCTACAGCGACGACTACGATATGTACCGCCAGTTCTTCTATCAGTTCCCGTACTGATACGCATACAGATCATAGAATTCTTCCTATTTTTTCATATTCTTTTACTTCTTGGGAAAAGGGCTGTCCGAAAGGGCGGCTCTTTTCTTTTGTTTACGAAATTTTGCACAGGAGTCGTGCGGTATTGCCTGCAAAAAAAACGCGGGGCAAAAATTGCTCCGCGTTTTTATCAAGCCGGTAGTCAGCCGATCTCAAAGCTCTCTGTTTTCAGATCGCAGTAATACCTGCCGCTTTCAGCCGTGAATCTCAGAACACAGTAATCCGGGTCGGTAACACCTTTTTTATAAAACAGCGTGTCACCCTTTCTCCAGATCATGTTTTTCGTTTCCTGATCCGTCATGACCTCCATTTTTCCTTTAAGCATAACGCCGACGTATTTTATCAGACCTTTGTGATAAAAGTATATGCAGGCTTTCGGATCGTTTTTGTACTGGGCGACTCTCATGGATGAAGTGTTGGTGGAAAAATAGAATTCCCGAAGCCCCGACCTTTTTCTCGGCCTCAGCATAGCTTTCACATTGGGATAGCCTTCGTCATCCACAGAGCAGATAAAGCTGACTTTCTGCCTGTCGATGAATTTCTCGATCTTCTTCAAGTCCATGATAGGTCACCTTGTTTCCGGGTCTTATTTTACGAAATACTCCTCGTACCAGACAAGGAAGGTGTAGATCGTCCAGATCTTGCGCCAGTTGTCGGAATTGCCGCCTACGTATTCGTCGTAGATAGCACCGATAGCATCAAGATCAAAGAACTGTCCTGCGATGTCGCTGGCGAAAAGCCTGCGGACATCTGCGTTGTAGCGTTCGTCGGCGAGCCAGTATCTTATGGGGACAACAAAGCCCAGCTTCTTGCGGAAGGCGATCTCTTCAGGCAATACCTTGGCAGCAGCCGTGCGGAATGCTACCTTGTTCTGCTCGGTGTTCACTTTATATTTCGACGGCAGACGGGAAGCTATGTCGAATATCCTCCTGTCGGTAAGAGGCATCCTTATCTCCAGCCCTGCAGCCGTGCTCATCTTGTCAACATTGAGGTAAATGTCTCCCTCCAGCCATATCTGTATGTCAACATCCGACATCTTCGTCAGGGGATCAAGCCCCTCTGTCTCGTCGTAGATGTACTTCACAAGATCAATGGGCTTGTAGTCGGGGTCGTAGTGCTTGAGTATCCGCTGCTTCTCCTCTTCCTTCATGATGTTGGTGTTGCCCACATAGAAGGTCTTGAGGTTGTCGCCGTAGCGTTCGGCGTTGCGGTACATATTGTAGCCGCCGAAAAATTCGTCCGAGCCCTCGCCGGAGTAGCAGAGCTTTGTGTGCTTTGCGGTCTCTCTGCATCCGATAGCAAAAACTATGGCCGAAGCATCGCCGAGAGGCTGCTCCATGTTCTTCATAACATAAGGCACGATCTCGAAATACATCTCGGGAGTTATGCGGCAGCGGGAGAATTCCACACCGAGAAGCTCGGCGGTCTTCGCGGCAAGGGGACTTTCGTCGAAACGCTCGTCATCGTAGCCGCAGCTGTCAGCTCTTTTGGCATCGCTCATGGCAAGCACATAGGAGGAATCAACACCGCCGGAAAGAAAGCTCTCGGCAGTCTCGTCGGGGGTCTTGACCTCCTGCATCATCAGCTTTAATGTATCGTGTATCTCGTCAGCCCAGTCTTCAAGGCTCTTTTCCTCGTCGGGCTTGAATTCCGGCTTCCAGTAGCGTGTCAGAGTGAGCGTGCCCTTCTCGAATTCAAGATAATGTCCGGGCATGAGCTTCTTTACGCCCTTGAAGAACGTGTCCTCTCCCGCAACGTAGGTGAGGGTAAGATATATCTGGAGCATACGCTCGTTGAGTTCTTTTTTGAAGTCCGGCCGGGATATTATGCGGCTGATGTTGGTGCCGTAAAGCAGGCTCCCGTCCTCGGTCTGATAGTAATAGAAGGGCTTGGTGCCGAAGTGGTCGCGCACACAGAAGAGCTTATCCTTCTCCGTGTCGTAAAGGGCAAAAGCGAACATACCGTAAAGATGGTCGGCAACGGAATTTCCCCAGCGCTCATAGGCGGCGATGATGATACGGTTTTCGCGTTCGTCTCTGGGAAGTCCGGCCTCGATGCCCAGCTCCTTGCAGAGAGCCTCGTGATTGCGGATATGGCCTCGATAGTCTTTGATCTCGATCATAAAATCACCTCAAAAAAATATATGGTTACCAATGATACAATTATACCACAACAAAAACCGAAATTCAAGTATTAAATCACAGGGACTCAGCCTCTTTGCGTTATATGAAAAAACTCCCCCGGCTGTGAACCGAGGGAGTTTCAAGGATATGTTATGAAAGGAATGGTTTGAAGTGAGTTAGCGCTTGCTAACCACATTCATATTATACCGTGACTTTTCGCAAATGTCAATAGTCCTGCCGGCGATTTGTCGGAAATTCTAAAATCACAGCCGGCTTTGTGCAGCGATTGCTGCAATATTCACTATCAGAACAGTCCCGAGATGTTGCCTACGCTGTCAACGTCGATCTTTGTTGCGGCAGGTACCTTCGGCAGACCGGGCATCGTCATGATGTCGCCGGTGTAAACAACTGCAAAGCCTGCACCGGAAGAAAGCTTGACGTCACGGACAGTGATCTCGAAGTTCTCCGGCTTGCCAAGCTTGTTCGGGTCGTCGGACAGGGAGTACTGGGTCTTTGCAACGCAGACGGGAGTCTCAGCAAATCCAAGAGCCTCGATCTCCTTGATGGACTTCTCGGCCTGTGCCGTATAAACAACACCGTCGGCACGGTAGATCTCTCTGGCGATAGTCTCGATCTTCTCCTTGATAGGCAGCTTTTCGTCGTAAAGGGGCTTGTAGCTGCTGGGGGTGGTCTCGATAGTCTCGCAGACCTTCTCCGCCAGATCGCGTCCGCCTTCTCCGCCCTTTGCAAAGATCTCGGCAAGGGAATACTTGACGCCCATTTCCTCGCAGGTGCGTGCGATAACAGCTATCTCCGCATCGGTGTCAGTCTCGAAGCGGTTGATCGCAACAACTACGGGCACACCGAACTTGTGCATATTCTCGATGTGAGTTTTGAGGTTTACGATGCCCTTTTCAAGAGCAGGAACGTTCTCGTCCTTGAGATCGGCTCTCGGAACACCGCCGTTGTATTTGAGAGCACGGATAGTCGCAACAAGTACAACGCAGCTGGGCTTGAGTCCTGCAAAGCGGCACTTGATGTCGAAGAATTTCTCTGCGCCGAGGTCGGAGCCGAAGCCGGCTTCGGTGATCGTGTAGTCGGCAAGCTTGAGACCGAGCTTCGTTGCTCTCACGGAATTGCAGCCGTGAGCGATGTTGGCAAAGGGACCGCCGTGCATTATGGCAGGGGTGTTTTCAAGAGTCTGCACAAGGTTGGGCTTTAAAGCATCCTTCAGCAGAGCTGCCATAGCTCCGCAGCCGCCCAGATCTTTTGCAAATACGGGCTTGCCGTCGTAGGTGTAGGCAACGAGTATGCGCTCGAGCCTTGCCTTCAGGTCGTCAAGATCAGCCGCAAGACAAAGTATAGCCATGATCTCGGAAGCAACGGTTATCTGGAAACCGTCCTCACGGGGGATGCCGTTTACCTTCGAGCCGAGACCGACGATAATGTTCCTCAAAGCACGGTCATTCATGTCGAGACAGCGCTTGAAAAGGATACGCCTCTGGTCTATGCCGAGGGGATTGCCCTGGTGCATGGAGTTGTCGATAAGTGCGCAAAGGAGATTGTTCGCAGCAGTTATGGCGTGCATATCTCCGGTGAAGTGAAGATTGATGTCCTCCATTGGCACTACCTGAGCATAACCGCCGCCGGCAGCTCCGCCCTTGATGCCGAAAACAGGTCCCAGCGAAGGCTCGCGCAAAGCAAGCATAGCCTTCTTGCCGATCTTCGCCATGCTCTGTGCAAGGCCAACGGAAACAGTTGTCTTGCCCTCTCCGGCAGGAGTGGGGTTGATGGCGGTAACAAGTATCAGCTTGCCGTCAGGTCTGTCCGCAGTCTTCCGGAACAGCGACTCGGAAAGCTTTGCCTTGTAGTGTCCGTAGGGTTCAAGGTCATCGGCGTCGATGCCGAGTCCCTCTGCTATCTCATAGATCTTTTTCATTTTCGCCTGCTGGGCGATCTCGATATCTGTCAGCATAAAAAGCACCTCTCTAAGAAAAATATTTCTACAAAGACAGTATACCACATTCGGGCAGCTTTGTCTACACCGCACGGCAACTAATTTGCATTTTTTTCACCCGGGCGGAAAACGACAAAATGCTGCACAGCCCAGCTAAGAGCAAAAAGAAGGACTTCGGTCAGAGGCTTTGCGAGATAGCGGCTCAGTCCGAGGAGGATGAAGCCCTCGAGGAGGAGGGTGTTGAGAGCCAGCACAACAGCCGCAAGGGAGAAATACCCGGCAGCCGAGCGAAGAAGGGGAGTGCGGGTGCCGAAAACGAGCCGGCGGTTCACGGTAAAATTGAAGACAGAGCTGCATACACGGGCGGTGATGTTGGCAGCCGCGGCAGAGAAGCCGAAAGCCGAGCCGAAGAGGCAAAAGAGGCCGTAATCGAGGATAAAGCTTGCGGCAGAGGAAGCAGAGAAGCGGAGCATCTCGAGGAAGGTCTTACGTTTTTTCTGCTGTGACACAGCTGCACCTCCTTTGGGGAAAAGTTTCATTACAGGTATTATAGGGCATGAAACTTAAAGGAGCTTTAAAAGTCGGAGCCCCGACGGGTCTTGACACGGTCGCAGCGGCGACAGCGCTTGACACGTGACGCAAGCAGAGCTTGCTTCCGTTGAGTGAAAGGGGACGTTTCCCACGCGGGCTGAGTCTTGCTTGAAAAATGAGTGTAGGGCGGGGGCTTGCTCCCACTGCGGAACCCCTCCGTCACAGCGGAGCTGTGTCCACCTCCCCTGAAAGGGGAGGCTTTTTTGCTCTATAGTAAATTGAGATAAACCGAAAAATGCCTCCCCTGAAAAAGAACATTTCATGGTTCTTCGGGAGGTGGCTCGGCGATAGCCGAGACGGAGGGGTTCTACGGCAGGGGCAAGCCCCTGCCCTACGGTCGGTGCCTCGACGGGTCTTGACGCGGTCGCAGCGGCGACGGCGCTTGACACGTGACGCAAGCTTCGCATGCTTACAGAGAGCGTTAGGGAAAATATCCCACGCGAACAAAGCCCTGACAGAACACCTTGCAGCAAGCTCCTCCTAACGGTGTCAACGCGAACTCATACATACAGCTACCTGCCTCCCTTAGAGGGAGGCCTGGCAAAGCCTGCCTCATCCTCCTATTGAAAGCTGGTGGGTGTATTAAAAAAAGCTGGTGGGTGAATTAAGAAGGAATGGTGAAATCTACCTTGCCGCTGTTGACGTCGGCGGCTTCGATCTTTACCGTTACCCTGTCGCCGAGCTTGTAGCTCTGGCCTGTGACGGTGTTCCTCAGCTGCATGATGCCGTCGTAGGCGAACATCCCGTCCCCGAGAGTACGCGCCGAAACAAGCCCCTCGCAGGTGTCCGGCAGCATTACGAAGAAGCCGAAATCCGTGACAGAGGTGATGATGCCCTCGGCAAGCTCGCCGATGTGCTCTTTGAGATATTCCGCCTTGTAGCAGTCTTCGCAGCTTCTCTCGACCTGCATAGCCGTGAGCTCTGTCTCTGTTGAACGGTCTGCCGAGGCGGAGACGAATTTGCCGTATTTGCGGCGGCATTCGCGGATGTCAGCACCCGAGAGCAGATCGCTCATTATCCTGTGGATCGTCAGGTCGGGGTAGCGGCGAATCGGGGATGTGAAGTGGGCATAGTCCGCAAGCACCAGCCCGAAGTGTCCCACGGGCTCTGTGGAATATCTCGCCTTGGACATCGAGCGCAGCACCATGTTATTTATCACAGGTGCCAGGTCGGTGTCCTTCGTTCTTTCAAGAAGCTCCGAGAGCTGCTGAGGCTTTGGCGTGCCTGCTGTTTCAAAGGGAAGACCCAGCCTTTTCAGAGCGTCACAAAGAGCATCTGCCTTCTCGGGGGAAGGAGGCTCGTGAATCCTGTAAACAAAGGGCAGCTCTTTTTCTTTGCCGAACCTTGCCGCGCACTCGTTTGCCGCGAGCATGAAGTCCTCGATCATTTCCTGGCTGCGTCCGCTGGTGTATCTTGCGGCACCGACGCAGATGTCCTCTTCGTTTATCATCAGCACGCTCTCCACAGTCTCGAGCTGGGGAGCTCCGCGGAGGATGCGTTTTTTCTTGAGCTTGTCCGCAAGCTCGCACATAAGCGGGAACATACCGCTGACCTCTGCGTATTTCTTGTCAAGCTCAGGCGTGGCCTTGCCGTCGAGCATGGAGTTTATCTCGCTGTAAACGCCCTTGACACGGGAGCGGATAACAGTTTTAGCAAACTTGAAATCAACGATCTCCGCCTTGTCGTCGAGCTTTGCAAGGCAGGAAAAAGCAAGCCTGTCCTCGCCGGGATTCAGCGAGCAGATGCCGTTTGAAAGCTCCGGCGGCAGCATGGGGATAACGCGGTTCGCGTAGTAAACGCTGGTGCCTCTCTTGAAAGCCTCGTCGTCAAGAGCCGAGCCCGGTCTTACATAATGGGACACATCCGCGATGTGGACCCCCAGCTCGTAGCCTGTGTCTGTTTTCTCCACAGAGATCGCATCGTCGATATCCTTGGTGTCTGCTCCGTCGATGGTAAAGATAGTTTTGCCGCGGAGATCGAGCCTGTTTTTGAGCTCGCGGCTTATGCTCCTCTTGTCCGAGACCTCTCTTGCTTCAAAGATCACCTCGGGAGGGAAGACAGGCGTAAGCCCGTTGAGCTCCAGCACCGAAAGCGCACAGACAGAAGCTTTCAGCGAGCTTCCGAAGCTTGCCGTCAGCTCGCAGCGGTGTTCGCTGTGCCGCCTTCCTCGTTCGGTTATGACCGCCATGACCTTGTCATGCTCACGGGGACAAAGCCCCAGAGGGTCATCGAATTCCATGGCATACTTCGAGAGAGAATCCGGCACCAGTTTCAGCCTGCCGAACTCGTTCACTATCTCTCCAGTGAAGCGGGAGAAATGCTCCTCGACTATGGACACCACCTCGGCTTCAAGGGAAGCTCCGCTGCCGCGGAATGTCCGCACCAGCACCACATCTCCCGGCATGGCTCCCATAAGCAGCTTGCCGGAAACGAAGTATTCCTCGCCGCTCTCAATGTTCTTCACAAAGCCGTAGGTGCGGTTCAGACGGGAGACTACGCAGCGCTCAAAGCTGTTCTTGTCGACCAGCCGCAGCCCGTGCTTGTCCTCGTTTATCTCTCCGCTGCGTTTCAGCTTTTCAAGCTCGGAGACGAATCTCTCGAAGTCAAAGCCCTTGATGCTTCTGAGGTTCCGGTGCAGCTCCTTGAAGGTCACAGGCTTTTTGCCGGCTCTTTTCAGCACGCGCAAAATAGCCTCGGCTTCAAGGCTTCGCTTCTGCTTTTTCTTTTTGCCAAGCTTCTCCGGCTTTTTGTTTTTCTTGGGTTTTATGTTTTTCTTTTTCACTTATGTTTCTCCTTGTGGGACAGTCTCCCGTTTTTGTTTGATAATATCACGCCTTGATATACGCCGTGTATTCGCCGTCGGGCTCGAAGCCCAGCTCCTGCGCAAGGTGGCTGCTTACGGGGTGTGCGGCATCCCAGTGAGGAGTTTTCCCCCTTTTCAGGCATTCCAGCAGGAAAGCCGCCGCGCATATTTTCGCAAAGCCCAGCTGCCTGCTGTCGGGCCTTGTGGCGATCTGCAATTCGTAGCCGCGGCTGTAGTAGCCGAAGGTCGAGGCTGCGCTCACAAGCTCCGTCCCCTGATAAGCGCAGCAGGCGAAGCCGTTTTTCTCGAAGTCCTCAAAGTCCCTGAAATGAGTCACAAAGGAGTTTTCCCAGTCGCAGTTTTTAAGCTCTTCGTATTCCTCTTTCCCTGCAAAGCGCAGGCTGCCTCGCTTGAAACGTGCGATCTGCCTTGCCTCGCTCTCCAGCTTTTCCCTGTCGAGGCCTTTCTCCGACAGCCGGAGCTTGTAGCGGGTTATCTCTTTGAACTTTATCCCGAAGCTGTCGAGCTCCGAGAGCCATACGTTTTTCTCGGGGATGATGACATCGCCGTCCTTGATGATGCTCACGAGCCCGGAAATGTTTTCGGGTCCGCCTGCGAGGAAGAGATAATCCCCCGACCGGACAGCAGCCCATGCCGGCTCATTTTCCTTCTCGGCATATCCCGTGCCGATGTATCCCTCAAAATAGCTTTTTATCATCGAATCTCCGCACCAGCCGAACAGCTTTTCGTACCGGCTGCGGATGTTGTCTGTTGAGATCATTCTGCTCCTCCTTTCAATGCAAAAAACAAAAGCCCTGCTTTTGCAGGGCTCGAAAACTGATCACTTCTTGAAGTTCGAGAAGATGTTTACCGCAAGCGTAACAAGGAAAAGAACGATCGCTGCGTTCCTTGTGAACTTTGAAAGCTTGGCATCACGGGTACGTCCGGTGTTCTTCTCATAGAAAGACTCGTTAGAGCCGCCGCCTATCGCAGAGGTCAGACCCTGCTCCTTGCTTTCCTGCGCCATAACGACCATGATAATAATCAGCCCTGCGATTATAAGCAGGATTCCTGCAACTATTTCAGCTGTTCCCATTTCTACTTTCCTCCGTAATAATATTATAGGACATTTACTGTATTATATCACAGCTCCGGGATTTTGTCAACCCCTTTTTTCTTTTTAATTCACCCACCAGCTTTTAATTGTGCGCTTGGCAAGGCTTTGCCAGGCCTCCCTCTAAGGGAAACCTCTTCCTGCGGAAGAGCTCGCAGTTTCACTGTATGTATGAGGTCGCGGTGCAGCCGTTGGGAGGGGCTTGCTGCGATGTGTTCTGTCAGAGCTTGCTTACATAGAGCAAAACGGAACATATCCCACGCGGACAAAGCCTTGCAAGGGGTAAGCTACGCTTAAAGCTATGTGTAGTATTATAAATAGCAACTCTCTCTGTTGGGGGCTTTCCGGTCGGTGCCCCGACGGGGCTTGACACGTGACGCAAGCAGAGCTTGCTTACATAGAGAGATAAAGAACAAATCCCACGCGGACAAAGCCTTGCAAGGGGTAAGCTACGCTTAAAGCTATGCGTAGTATTATAAATCGCAGCACGCTCTTGTTGGGGGCTTTCCGATCGCCCCCAAACCCCTTCGGATACACATCTTTGTATTGGAGGCAGATCGCCCCCAAGCCCCTTCGGATACACACCTTTATTTTGGAGGGAAGAATGCCCCTAAATCCCTTTGTTCTGGAGTCAAGATCGCCCCCAACCCATTCGGGTAAACCTCTGTTTAAGAATTTACTTAATAGAAAACAGCCCTAATAGAACACCTCGCAAGAAGCTAATCCCAACGGTTGCACCGCGGCCTCATACATAAATGTACCCACCTCCCTTAGAGGGAGGCCAAAATAAGCTTGGCCAAGCGCTCTATTGAAACATTGGTGGGTGAATTAAAAAAAGGGGTTGAAATCCTTTTATAAATATGGTATAATATATAGGAACATTTTGCGCGTTTGTGATTTAAAGCCTTAAAGTGAAAAATGAAAGGAAGTGTGCGCTTTGTTTGATGCCGAAAGAGTTAAAAATGACTGCGTGCAGTGGATACGCGATTTCTTTGAAGAGAACGGAAAGGGCTGCAACGCCGTTGTCGGGATCTCCGGCGGCAAGGACAGCTCAATAGTCGCTGCACTTTGCGTGGAAGCTCTCGGACGGGACAGGGTCATCGGCGTGCTGATGCCCAACGGCGAGCAGCACGATATCGACATGGCAAAGCTGCTTGTCTCCCACCTCGGGATAAAGCATTATATCGTGAACATCAAGGACGCGGTTGAAGGGCTGAAAAAAAGTATGCCCTTTGAGCTTTCGCAGCAGAGCCTTACCAATCTGCCGCCGAGAGTCAGGATGACGACCCTCTATGCCGTTTCCCAGAGCCATAACGGCAGAGTTGCAAACACCTGCAATATGTCCGAGGACTGGGTGGGATATTCCACAAGATACGGCGACGCTGCCGGAGATTTCAGCCCCTGCGCTCATATCACCGTGCAGGAGATGAAGCAGATAGGCAGGATACTCGGTCTGCCGGATGTGCTGGTCGATAAGGTGCCGATAGACGGCCTCTGCGGAAAGACTGACGAGGACAATCTTGGCTTCACCTATGCGACACTGGACAGATATATCCGCACCGGCGAGATAGACGACGAAGCCACAAAGGAACGCATCGACCGTCTGCACAGGCTCAATAAATTCAAGCTCGAGGTAATGCCATCATTCGACCCGGGCACAGAGCTTGCCATAGAATACTGAGATCAAACAAGTTATTAAATTTGAAAGGACAGATAAACATGAAAAAGCTTATGCTGGGAAACGAAGCTTTCGCAAGAGGCCTGTATGAAGCAGGCTGCCGCGTGGTTTCGTCCTACCCGGGCACTCCCTCCACCGAGATAACCGAGGAGATCGCCAAGTACGACGAGGTCTATGCCGAGTGGGCGCCCAATGAAAAAGTTGCAATGGAGGTAGCTCTCGGAGCTTCCATTGCAGGGGCAAGGAGCTTCTGCGGAATGAAGCACGTTGGCCTGAACGTTGCGGCAGACCCCCTCTACACCGCAGGCTACACAGGCGTTACCGGAGGAATGGTCATCGCTGTTGCCGACGACCCGGGAATGCATTCTTCTCAGAATGAGCAGGATTCACGTCACCACGCTATCGCATCGAAAGTAATGATGGTCGAGCCCTCTGATTCAGGCGAGTGCAAGGAGTTCGCAAAGGCAGCCTTCGATCTCTCTGAGAAGTTCGACACCCCCGTTATCGTAAGGCTTTCCACAAGAGTTGCACACTCCCAGTCGGCGGTTGAGCTCTGCGACCGTGAAGAAAAGGAGCTCATCCCCTACGAAAAGAATATACAGAAATTCGTTATGATGCCCGGAAACGCTATCCGCCGTCATCCCCAGGTCGAGCAGCGCATCGAGGATATCCGCGCTTATGCCGAGACCTCGCCTCTCAACAGAGTGGAGTATAACGACACCAAGATCGGCGTTATCAGCGCAGGCATCTCCTATCAGTATGCAAAGGAAGCTCTGGGCACCAAGGCTTCTTATCTCAAGCTCGGCATCGTTAATCCGCTGCCTGTTGATATCATCAAGGACTTCTGCGAAAAGTGTGAGACCGTTTATGTTATCGAGCAGCTGGACGACGTTATCGAGACCCACTGCAAGAAGCACGGCCTGAACGTACACGGCAAGGATACCTTCTCGCTGCTGGGCGAGATCTCCCAGTCCATCGTCAGGGAGAAGATCCTGGGCGAGACGGACGAATTCGTAGAGTTCCCCGAGAACGTTCCGGTAAGACCTCCGGTAATGTGCGCAGGCTGTCCCCACAGAGGACTTTTCTACTGCCTCTCGAAGCTCGGCGTTACCGTTTCGGGAGACATCGGCTGCTACACTCTGGGCGCAACAGCTCCTCTCTGCGCAATGGATACCACTATCTGCATGGGCGCTTCTATCAGCGGCCTCCACGGCTACAACAAGGCTCTCGGCAAGGAAGCCGAGAAGAAGAGCGTTGCCGTTATCGGCGACTCCACCTTTATGCACAGCGGCATGACCGGCCTTGTGAACATCGCATACAACGCCACTAATTCCACAGTTATAATACTCGACAATTCCATCACCGGAATGACCGGACACCAGCAGAACCCCACCACCGGCAAGAACCTCAAGGGCGATCCGGCAGCAGCCGTTAACCTCGAGGAGCTCTGCAAGGCGATAGGCATAAAGAGCGTCCGCGTTGCAGACCCCTATCATATGGCGGAGACAGAGCAGATCATCAAGGAAGAGCTTGCTAAGGACGAGCCTTCCGTCATCATCAGCCGCAGACCCTGCGCACTGCTGAAATATGTCAAGCACAAGCCTGCGCTGAAATGCGACCATGACAAGTGCGTCGGCTGCAAGCAGTGCCTCAAGATCGGCTGTCCGGCTATCTCGATCCACAACAAGAAGATGACCATAGACCACACCCAGTGCGTAGGCTGCGGCATCTGCACCGAGATGTGCAAGCTCGGCGCGATAGTTGAATAAGAGGGAGGAGAAACAGCTATGGAAACAAGATCAATAATGATAGTCGGCGTAGGCGGACAGGGTTCGCTGCTGGCGTCAAGGATAATAGGAAACGTGCTGCTCTCGCAGGGCTACGAAGTAAAGGTCAGCGAGGTACACGGAATGAGCCAGAGAGGCGGCTCTGTTGTAACTTACGTTAAATACGGCGACGAGGTATCGAGCCCCGTTATCGTTAAGGGCGAGGCAGATATAATCATCAGCTTCGAGCAGCTTGAGGCTGCACGCTGGCTGCCTTACCTCAAAAAGGGCGGACACCTTGTGACATCCACCCAGCAGATCGACCCCATGCCCGTTATCGGCGGCTCGGCAGTTTATCCCGAGAATATTATCGAGAAGATCAAGGCTCTGGGCGTTGATGTTATCGCAGTAGATGCCCTGACCCTTGCCGAGCAGGCAGGTACAGCCAAGGCTTCAAACGTAGTCCTCATGGGCGTTGTATCCAAGAAGATGCAGTTTGAAGAAAGCGTATGGCAGGCAGCTCTCGAGCAGTGCGTGCCGGCTAAGTTCCTGGAGCTCAACAAGAAGGCCTTTGCCCTGGGAAGAGAAGCAGAGTAATAACAAAGTACTGTACAGGCGTTCGGAAAAGAACGTCTGTCAGAATATAGCTTCAGCGATTTAAAGCACAACAAACCGTAAATTATTCCTGCGAACCGGCAGGGTAAGTTATAAAGACCTGCTGCAAGGCTGCGGCAGTATCAGTAAAGGAGGAATTCCGTTTGGGAAAATACTGGAATGAAGAAATGGAATGTATGGAACCCGAGAAAATGCGTGCTCTGCAAAGCGAGAGACTCGTAAAGCAGGTAAAGCACGTCTGGGATAATGTTCCCTACTACCGCGCAAAAATGGAAGAAAAGGGCGTAACGCCCGACGATATCAAAGGCATCGAGGATCTGCACAAGCTGCCCTTCCTCTCCAAGGCCGACCTTAGAGACGCTTATCCCTTCGGGCTGCTGGCTAAGCCCCTTTCCGAGTGCGTTCGTATCCACTCGACCAGCGGCACCACAGGCAAGCGCGTTGTTGCGTTCTACACTCAGAACGACATCGACCTCTGGAACGACTGCACCGCAAGAGCTATCACCGCAGCAGGCGGCACAAAGGACGACATCGTTCAGGTGGCTTACGGCTACGGCCTGTTTACGGGCGGAGCAGGCGTTGACGGCGGTTCCCACAAGATAGGCTGCCTCACTCTGCCCATGTCCTCGGGCAACACCGAGAGACAGATACAGTTCATGGAGGACCTGGGAGCTACGATACTCTGCTGCACTCCTTCCTATGCCGCATATATCGGCGAGACCGTGAAGAAGCTGGGCAAGAGCCCTGACGACCTGAAGCTCAAGGCAGGTATCTTCGGCGCAGAGCCCTGGACAGAGGAAATGAGACAGGAGATCGAGAAGTCCCTCGGCATCAAGGCCTACGACATCTACGGTCTGACCGAGACCAGCGGTCCGGGTGTAGCCTTTGAGTGCGAGTGCCAGACAGGTATGCACATCAACGAGGATAACTTCATCGCCGAGATCATCGACCCCGACACCGGCGAGCCTCTGCCCGACGGCACAAAGGGAGAGCTGGTATTCACAAGCATCACAAAGGAAGCATTCCCCCTGCTGAGATACAGGACCCGTGATATCTGCGTGCTGACAAGAGGCAAGTGCGCCTGCGGAAGAACTCTCGTTAAAATGGCCAAGCCTATGGGACGTTCCGACGATATGCTCATCATCCGCGGCGTAAACGTATTCCCGTCCCAGATCGAGAGCGTGCTCCTTAAGATGAGCAACGCAAGCCCCAACTATCAGATCGTTGTCGGCCGCGAAAACAACACCGATACCTTCGAGATCAGAGTAGAGCTTACGGAAGAGATGTTCAACGATACTATCCGCTCCATCGAAGAGCTGGAGCGCAAGATCGCTCAGGATATGCTGGGCGTTCTGGGCATCAAGGCCAAGATCAGGCTTGTTGAGCCCAACTCTATCCCTCGTTCCGAGGGCAAGGCTGTCCGCGTTATCGACACGAGGAAGCTTGTCTGATGAGCTGCCTCGGAGTATTGTTCGCAGTGCCGGAGGAAGTTGTCCGGCACATAAAAGAGCTGCCGATGGCTGAGAGGCCGGGATATATCTCGGAGGAGCTTGAAGAAGATTATTTTGAGAATTACCCCGAACGCACCTGCGAGCTGGACAAGTCCTGGGACGCAATACACCGTTCCCTGACCGACGGCACCCTGTGCTTCGACTGTGAGGGCTATCCTCTCGGAGGGGTCATACTCGGCGGTGAGCTGCTGTATTTCGACGGCGAGGAGTTTGACGATTATATCATAACCGCAAAGTCTCCCCTTATGGCAGCAGAGCTTGCAAAGAAGCTGGATACCCTCACCGAAAAGCAGTTCAAACGGGGCTATGACCGGATCGACAGTACCTACCCCGACGAGCGTTCCAAGGAAGACATGGAGTACAGCTTCGAGTATCTTCAGGACGCTGTCCCCCTGTTCCGCTTTGCCGCGGAGCACGGCCTCTGGGTGCTTTTCACGGCAGACCAGTAATTTAATGCCGGTGATCGTAAGATCCGGCAGATAAAAACCTTATATGCTTGTAACTGCGCGGCCGCGCGGAGTTTTACAAGCGGCTGATTATTATATGACAAAGGAGATGTAAACATGACTGTCAAGCAGTTATCAATATTTGCTGAGAACCGTCCCGGACGGCTTTCAAACATCACACACCTGCTCGCGGTGAATGACATAAACATTCGCGCAATGAGCGTTGCCGACACCAAGGATTTCGGTATCCTCCGCCTTATCGTCAACGACGCAGACAAGGCTGTTGCCGCACTGCGTGAAGGCGGCTGCGCTGTCACCGTGACGAACGTGCTGGCAATTCAGATACCCGACCGTCCGGGCGGACTTGCAGCAGCTATGCAGGTGCTCTACGACAACAACGTAAGCGTTGAGTATATGTATTCGGCATTCGTCAGCGAAAAGAGCGCAGAGGCTTATCTTATCCTCCGCGCCGACAACAACGAGGCTGCCGAGCAGGCCTTCGAGGGCAAGTACACCCTGCTCTCCCAGGAAGAGCTTCTCAACAAGTAAACCGCGCACACAAAAAAGGCTTCCGAAAACCGGAAGCCTTTTTCTTATGTATTACTGAAAGATCAGTTATTGATGAGCTTGTCCTCGTCACTCCAGCTGTAGAGCTTTCTGATCTCAGCGCCGACCTTCTCGGAGGGATGCTCGGAAGCGAGCTTTCTCATAGCCTTGAAGTGTACCTGTCCGCCTGCGGAGCTCATATCGAGCAGGAAGTCCTTAGCAAATGCACCGCTCTGGATGTCAGCAAGAACTTTCTTCATAGCAGCCTTGGTATCAGCAGTGATGATCTTGGGACCTGTGATGTAGTCGCCGTACTCAGCAGTGTTGGAGATAGAATATCTCATGCCTGCGAAACCGGACTGATAGATGAGGTCAACGATGAGCTTCATCTCGTGGATGCACTCGAAGTAAGCGTTTCTCTCGTCATAACCAGCCTCAACAAGAGTCTCGAAGCCAGCCTGCATCAGAGCGCATACGCCGCCGCAAAGAACAGCCTGCTCGCCGAAGAGGTCGGTCTCGGTCTCGGTGCGGAAGGTGGTCTCGAGGATACCTGCTCTTGCACCGCCGATGCCTGCGCCGTAAGCGAGAGCAAGGTCAAGTGCGTTGCCGGTAGCATCCTGCTCAACAGCTACGAGGCAGGGAGTACCCTTGCCGGCCTCGTACTCGGAGCGAACAGTGTGGCCCGGAGCCTTGGGAGCGATCATCGTAACGTTCACGAAGGAAGGCGGAACGATGCAGCCGAAGTGGATGTTGAAGCCGTGAGCAAACATAAGGGTCTTGCCCTCGGTGAGGTTGGGCTCGATATCGCTCTTGTAAAGAGCAGCCTGCTTCTCGTCGGGGATAAGGATCATGATGATGTCGGCAGCTTTAACAGCCTCAGCGGTCTCCAGGACCTTAACGCCCTGGCTCTCAGCCTTTGCCCAGCTCTTAGAGCCCTTGTAAAGACCTACAACAACGTCAACGCCGCTCTCCTTGAGGTTGAGCGCATGAGCGTGACCCTGCGAGCCGTAGCCGATGATAGCTACTGTCTTGTCCTTGAGCAGGTTGATGTCGCAATCCTGCTGATAGAAAATCTTTGCCATTTTAACATTCCTCCAATATAAATTATTAGTAAGATTAAATTTATGTGCAGCCGCAGGCATTTCTGCCGCGGCAGGCAGTCGTTTATTTCTTGGCGGTCATTGTGTCCGAGCCCTTCTGGATAGCTATTGTACCCGTGCGGACAAGCTCGATTATGCCGTAGGGAGATACGATCTCGATGAAGCGCTCGAGCTTCTTGTAGCGAGCGCAGATCTCAAGAGTTACAGTGGAAAGGGTAACGTCAACGATCTTTGCCTCTGTCATCTCGGCGATGGTCATTATCTCGCTGCGCTTGTCGGCGGTGCAGCTGATCTTTACCAGCATAAGCTCTCTTGCAAAGCACTCGTCCTTGCTGAGCGTTCTTACCTTGATGACTTCGATGAGCTTGTTGAGCTGCTTTTCGATCTGCTCCACAGTATGCTCGTCACCGTCGGCGATAATGGTTATTCTCGATACCTCGGCGTCGTTGGTCGGTCCGACTGCAAGGCTGTCGATGTTGAATCCGCGCCTTGAGAACAGGCCGGTGATCCTTGAAAGTACTCCGCTGTGGTTCTGCACAAGAACGGAAATCGTATGTTTCATTCCTAATTCCTCCTATATCACAAAGTTGAAGCCTTGGGATCGACCTTGACCTCAACAAGTGTTATCCCGTCGTTTTTGGAAAGCAGGCATATTGCCTCTTCGGCGCTTGCATCGTCGGTGACTCTCATGGCCTTGATGCCGTAGGCCTCTGCGATCTTGATGAAATCCGGTGAACCGTCGAGAGCCACAGCTGTTTCTCTGCCGTCGTAGAAATTCTGCTGGAGCTCACGCACCATTCCGAGAGAGCCGTTGGTCATGATAACTACCTTGACGTTGACTCCGTGCTGGACAGCCGTTGCAAGCTCTGCCATCGCCATCTGGAAGGAGCCGTCTCCGCAGACTGCGATAACAGTCCTTTCGGGAGCTGCCATTTTTGCACCTATAGCTGCCGGCAGGGAATATCCCATTGTACCCATACCGCCGGAGGTCATGAACCTTCCGCCTTTGCCGATATGATAGCCCGTTGCCGTCCAGATCTGGTTCTGTCCGACATCCGCAACTACCACAGTATCCTGGGGCATAGCCTTCGAGAGCTTCAGGATGAACTCCCTCGGGTTCACAGTGCCTTTGACCGGCTCTGCGAACTTGCGTTCTGTGCGGCAGGCGTCCAGCTGAGCCAGCCATTCTTCATGCTCCATAGGCTCTGCCTTTTCGAGCATCTGCGAAAGAACTGTCTTGGCATCTCCCACAAGGGGCAGGTCTGCGCCGATGTTCTTGCCTATCTCGGCAGGGTCTATGTCTATGTGAAGTATCTTCGTGTTCTTTTCAAGGGCCAGGGGAGTCCTTACAGATCTGTCGCCCACTCTTGCACCCACAAGGAACAGCACGTCACATTCGTTGACTGCATAATTAGCAGACTTGACTCCGTGCATACCCAGCATACCGAAGAACAAGGGGTCGTCGTCGGAGAACACCGAAATGCCCATCATCGTTGTGATAACAGGGATATTCATGATGTGCGCAAGCTTGTTTATCTCTTCCTGGGCGTTGGAGTTGAACACTCCGCCTCCGATGCAGATGAGAGGCTTCTTGGCTTTTTTCAGAGCATCGAGAACTCTCTTTATTTGCAGATTATTGCCCTTTGTGGTGGGCTTGTAGCTTCTTATATCCACGGAAGCGGGATATTTGAAATCTATCACAGTATTCTGAACGTCCATGGGAACGTCCAGCAGCACCGGTCCCGGTCTGCCTGTTCCTGCTATGAAGAAAGCTTCCTTGAAAGCCCTCGGCAGGTCCTCGGCGTTCTTTATAAGATAGCTGTGCTTGACAAGTGGCTCGGCGGAGCCGGTGATATCGGCTTCCTGAAAGGCGTCGCTTCCTATCTGGTCGGTATTTACCTGACCGGTTATGCAGATAAGGGGTATCGAATCCGCATAAGCCGTTGCAATAGCCGTGAGAAGGTTCACGGCACCGGGTCCGGAGGTGGCGATGCAGACAGCCGGCTTGCCGCTTATCCTCGCAAAGCCGTTTGCAGCGTGTCCGCCGTTGGCTTCGTGTCGCACAAGAACGTGAGTTATATCGTCCTTTGCACTGAGCAAAGCGTCATAAAAGGGGCAGATAGCAGCGCCCGGATAGCCGTAGACAGTGGAAATGCCTTCCGCCTTGAGGCACTCGACCATAGCCTGTGCAGCCTTCATTCTCACATCTATTCCTCCTCTTATACATTTCTTTTTTGCGCTTTTGGGCAAGCCCTCGCCGCCATGGCGGCTCGGGAATGTGCGGAAAAAGGTATTCTCCCCTGCGAGGGAGATACCATTTTTCCGCCGAGTTTTATGATCGCCTAAACATTTAATCTATTATATCACACCGCTGTGCTAAAATCAAGAGTTTTTTTGTTAAACTTAGCGCAGGGTCACTTGTCGGGCCTGAAGACCCTGTTATCGAGGCCGAAAGGGGCACGCTCGGTGAATTCGCCGGGCTTTAAGTTTTCGTAGTTGTCGTTGCACATATAGACCTTGGCGTCGATGTTGTCGATGTAATGCAGCACGAAGGCCTCGGCAGTTGCAGGGCAGACAACAGCTCCCCACTCTCTTGTGCCGTGGTGGGAGAGGATGAGGTGTATCAGCTGGTGTATCTTCTTCATGTTGTAGTCTTCGCCCTCGGTGTAGCTCTTTATAAGTGATGCCCCCATATATATATGCCCGAAGAGCACGCCGTTTGCGGTATATTCGGAGTCGCCGGTGTCGTGGGTCCTGTACTCCCACATCTTTCCGATGTCGTGGAGAGCAGCTCCGCAGAGCAGAAGCTCCCGGTCAAGCTCGGTATAGACAGTGCAGAGAGCGTCTGCAGCCTTGACCATCCTGTAGGAATGATAGAGCAGACCGCCCACCATATTGTGGTGCATGGTCAGGGAAGCCGATGAGAACATATAGCCCTTCTTTTCCTTTTCCAGGATACTCAGGGCAAGCTCCGAGAGAGGCTTGCAGCTTCCGCCGCAGTCGTCGGCAGCACTTTTCAGAAGCTCGCATATCTCATTATACATCATGTCGAGGTCGAGAGGTGCGCATTTCGCAAAGTCGTTTTTGGTGAGGGAGATGTCCTTTGCAGGGGAGAGCTTGTCGAGATTGAAGCCCTTTTCCGTGCGTGTCAGCACGGCATCGCACACCGAGGACTTAACGACTCCCAGCTCCGCCAGCTTCTCGGCAGAGGTCTTGAACATATTGGCCTTTATCTCGCTCTTGCCGTCCCGCAGGGTGGTCTTGACGTATGTATCTCCGTATCTTGTGGAAGCATTGGCTATGCTCAGCAAAAGCACAGGCCTTTCGCAGGTCTCTCCCTGCTGTATCTCGCTGAATGATCTGTAAGCCGACATATCCGCCATATTTGAGATCTCCTTTTTCGTCACAGCAGCTCCAGGCTGCCGGAAATATAGTATCTGAAATCGTGCTCTTTGCAAGAGCCGATCATTTTTCTTTATACCAGCGGCGGAGCACCTGCTCTGCTTTTTTGCCGTAGACCGTGAAATCCCGGTTCTGAGCGGCTTTGTCGGCAGGGGGCAGCTTTGCCTTCCAGTCCCACCAGAAATATCCGCAGAACCATTCCTTGTCCCAGCTTGCAGCCATTGCCGATTCGTAGAAATCAGCCTGCTCCTGCTCGTCCAGGGGTATCTCCGGCCTGTAGCGGAATTCCCAGGGGGTCTCCGTACAGCCGCGTTCGTTTCGCGTGCCTATCTCGGCGAACATTATGGGCTTGTTGTAGTGCCTGTGGCATTCCTCGATGCGCTTCATGTGCTCTGCCCATTTTCTGTTCATCATCTCAATGCTGTGATCCTCCGGCGTCGAAACAGGATAATAAGCCGACAGCCCGATTATGTCAACAGCGTCCAGCCAGCTGAACCGGAACTCGTCGCCGTGGTTGATGTTGTGCATCACAAGGCCGGAATAGACCTTTCTCACTTCCTCGATGACCTTGCGGCAGCGGTCTGCATTCTTGTCCATGCCTGCCATTTCGCAGCCTGTGCAGAGCATCCCGCAGCCCAGCTTTTCGGCAAGCTTTGCGTAATGCACCATGAATGCGGTGTAGCTTTTGAACCACCTGTCGAGATACTCCGGGTTCTCGTGGGGGAAATCTATCCTTGCCCTCCAGGAGCGGTCGAGGCAGTCCACCATAGGTTTCAGGCAGACATTGAGCCCCAGGCTCTTTGCCTTGTTCACGGCGAAGGCCACTTCCTCATCGGTCTGTGTCCTGCCGAACATGGCGTATATGTTAAGTGAGTAAAAAGTGTCCTGAAAGCAGTTTACGGGAATGCATATCCAGTTGAGCCCGTTTGCGGCAAGAAGCTCCATAGAGCGTTCCGCCTCTTCGGTCATGAACACGCCTTCCCCCGAAAAAAATCCCCATGTATATCCTTTGCAGAATAATCTTTCCATATTTATCCCCCTTGGTCATACCTGTTTTATCTTTCTGTAGGTCTGTATAACGAAAGAGCACTCGCAGACGAGGCTTTCCGTGTTGTTTATCTTTTCAATAGCCGACTGCGGCGTTTTGTAGTAGTAAGGCGTCATGGTGAAAAGATCGCCTATCTCCTTTGACGAGCGAAGGGTCACGCTGTAGTCCAGCTGCTCTTCGGCTTCAAGCTCAAAGCATTTCAGAGCGTAGTCGTTGGGCTTGTTCTCGTAGGGCTCGTCGTAGAGCAGGGCTTTCAGCGCAAAGAGATGCCTTGCTCCCGGAGAGACAACGATGAGCCTGCCCTCCGGCTCCAACACCCTTGAATACTCCTTGTCGGCAACAGGTGCGAATATGCTGCAAAGCACATCTGCACTGCTGTCCGCAAAGGGCAGGGAATAGCCGGAAGCTGCCGCAAACATGGCATTTTCTACGTTTTCCGCCTTGCTGCGGGATGCTCCCTTTGCAGCAGCGGTCTTTGAGATATCTATCCCGAAGAACCGGGCTTCGGGTGTCGCCTTTGCGCAGATGAGAGTGTAATATCCCTCTCCGCAGCCGCTGTCTATAACAATAGGCTCGTCCTTGCCCGAGACATACTTGTTTATAAGCGCTGCGACCCTGTTTGCAAGAGGCTCGTAGTGTCCGCTGTCAAGGAAATCGCTCCGCGCCTTCACCATGAGCTTGTTGTCGCCGCTTTTTGCAGGGTTTCGTCCCTTGGAGAGCAGCAGGTTCACATACCCCTTGGCGGAGATGTCGAAGCAGTGTCCCTTTCCGCAGCGGTAAGTTTTATCGTAAAGCCCCAGTGGGTCTTTGCACACCGGACAGATATATGCGCTTTGTGTGCCGCTCATTTCTTCACCGACCTCCGGCAGAAGAATATGACGTATATCAGCCAGGCGGTGCATACCCCGGTGCAGACGAACACCATAGTATCCGCTTTTGCAGAGAAGTGCCTCATTATCAAAAGCAGCAGGGAATTCACCAGCACGCACACAAGGAAAGACACTGTGAATTTTGCAGGGCTCTTATTCATTTCCGCTGTCCTCCGGCGTTTGCAGTTTCAGCTCGCTGTTCTGTGCATTTATAAGCTGCTGCACGGCTGTTTTGTCGTCCGGCAGCACAACGAATCTCATAGCCTGCTTGTGGTTGGTTATCTCCACCTCGTGGTGGATACCTCCTGCCTCGCCGTCAAGGGTCCAGGGGATGTCCGCAACAGAGGTTATCCTGAGATGCGAGGTCTTGAAGGTCACGAAGTTTTTCTCCGAGAGCTTTTTGAGAGCTGCATCGCTGAGAAGGCTCTGCAAAGCAAGGGCATTTGCAGGTGTTTTCACCAGCAGCACCTCGAACAGTCCGTCGTCGAAATAAACTCCGTTGCGTACCAGAGCCTTCATTCCGCCAATTGATGTGGAGTTGGAGATGAGCCCCAGGATAAAGCTGCCCTCTATCACTTCGCCGTCGTGTTCTATTTTCATGGAAAAGCCCGTGTATTTCGGCAGACGCTTTATCGCTTCTATAAGATAAGCTGCGTGGCCGAGCATATTCTTGACATTCTGGGGAGTCTCATAGGAAACATCGGTGAACACGCCGAAGCCTGCAACATAGACATAATACTGCCCGTTGAACTCTCCGATGTCGTAGTCGAAAGTAACTCCCTCGACGATAGCCTTTGCCGCATCTCCCATTGACTTGGGGATGCTCATGCTTGCGGCAAAATCGTTGGTGGAGCCTGCCGGAATGTAGCCGAGGGGTATCTTTTTGCCTATTGGCATAAGAGCCTTCACAGCCTCGCTGAGAGTGCCGTCTCCGCCAGAGACTACCACCATATCATAGCTCTCGGCGCTTGACTTTATTTTTTCATAGCCGTCGAGAGGTGCCTGGGTGGGATAAGCCGTCACTTCATATCCTGCGGCCGTAAAGATATTGAGAATATTGCAGAGTTCGTTTTTGATGAGTCCCTTTCCCGAGTGGGGGTTGAACACAAACAAAAGCTTTTTCATTTTTATCCTCCTTCGTCAGGTGAATGCTTTGAAACCGAAAAGGGTCAGTGTCGTGATTATAACAGCTGCAAGCATTACTCCGCACATTATGGCGACAACGCTCTTTTTGAAATCGAGGTCCAGCATACTTGCCGCAAGGGTACCTGTCCAGGCGCCTGTCACCGGCAGGGGAATGCCCACGAACAAAAACAGTCCCCAGTATATGCCTCTGCCTGTGGATTTTTTGAGCTTCTCTCCGCCCTTGTGGCCTTTTTTGAGGCACCAGCTGAAAAATCCGCCTATCACAGGCTTGTCGGCGCCCCATTCGAGCACCTTTCTTGCAAAAAAGAAGATTATTGGCACGGGCAGCATATTCCCGACCATGCAGATCGCAACGGCCAGCTTCCAGTCAACACCCATTCCGACACCTATGGGTATCCCTCCTCGCAGCTCGACGATGGGCACCATGGATATCAGAAACGTCAGTATGTATTTTTTCATTCTCTCTTTCCTTTCTTCTGTTCAAAAAACTACTTTCCTTTTTCAAAAGTGTTTTTATGATAAGGCAGCACTGCTCGACCTTCGGCTAACGACTCTGTACGTCATCTGCCTGCCATAATATTTCATTTTATCACCCACAGATCTCTCTTTATCTTATCAACAACACAAAAGAAAAAAGGCATAAGATCTATGTACAGATTTTAAGTATCCTTCTTTTGAGCTCGATAAGCTCGTGCTTCTGCCTTACGGTCTGCGCCTGACCGGCAGCCTCTGCTGCAAGATCAACGGCAAGGTCGGGTCTGCCTGCTTTGAGATAGCACAGCGAAAGATATATATTGCAGTCGCATCTTGCCTGCTTCGATGAAGAGCAGCTCAGCGCCTGCTTGAGATAATTCTCCGCCTGGATGAGATCGCCCTTTGCATAGGAGAGCACACCGAGAGTGTGCAGCACCGGCATGGGTCTGCGCCTCAGCCTTGCCCTGTCGAAATATCTCCCTGCCGCATTATAGATGGTTTCGGCAGCCTCAACGTCTCCCATCATTAGATTAGTATAGACATAGACGTTGTAATATTCCTCCTTGGCTTCTTCCGAAAGCACCGGGAGGTCGATGCGGGAAAGCGTTGAAAAAGCCTGCCTGTACAGACAGCCGTCGCTGAGCACCTCTGCAAGGAGAAGCTCTCTGTCGGCACGTTCGGCAGCATCCCCGGGTCTTTCCGACCAGCGCTTTATGTCGCCGAGGAGACTTAAGGTCACTCCGTCCTTGGCTATGGCTTTGCGAAAGGAAACATAGACCGACCTTGTATAGACAGCTGCGGCAAGCCTTACCGCCAGCAGCAGAGAAAAGCTCCAGCAGAAAACGTTCAGCGCGAACATGAAAAGGTTTATCATCAGATCGTGTCTGCCTTCTGCCAGCCATTTGATGAAGGCTGCCGCTGTTCCGAGCCAGAAGCAGAGGATAAAAGCATAGGCAAAGCTCGTCAAGATCCTTCTCATCCCGCACACCGTCCTTTCCGCCGAAGCAGCTATTGCACCAATCTTAATAATAACATATTATAACGTCTGTTGTCAATCGCTTTCGGCATTTTTGCCCCAAAAGAAAAAGCAGCCGGATGCCAAAAGCCTGCATCCGGCTGTCTGTTTCTGTCATTTTTCCTTCACCGTGAACTGCTCTATCAGCGAGAGTATCGCCGCATAAAGCTGGGGCTTCAGCTTTTCGAGGGTGCAGGGACGCTCGTAGAGAATCGTTGAATAGCAGGTGGAGGAAACGAGCTCAACCACCATGAACAGCAGCATCTCGGGGTCGGATATCCTGCCCTCGTACTCGCTGAGCAGCTTGTAGTAGGCGTCGTGGAATTTCATTCCGTCGTCAATGTCCAGGTTCGTTTCGGCAAGGGCATCGGTGAAAACGCCCCAGCTGAGGTTCTTCGAGATAAAGCCCAGCAGGGAACGGTTGTCGTTCAGCTGGTCGATGATGTTGTCAACAATGAAGATAAACTTGTCCTCAAAAGAAAGCTCGCCCTTGTGTGCCAGAAGGTCGTGGACGGCCTTCATCATCACCTGAGAGGATTTCTTTGCGATAAGGCGGTTGCGGATGTCGTATTTGTCCTTGAAATAAAGATAAAACGTTCCCTTGCCGACGCCGGCTTCCTGGGCAATGTCTGTTATCGAGGTCTTGCTGAAGCCCTTGGTGGTGAAAAAATCAAAGGCGGTGTTCAGCAGAGAGCTCTCCTTGTTCTTCTTTTTCATGTCAAGCTTTGTCATGTTATCACCGTTCTCGAAATCGACGAGATGTCAGGGCAGGGCGGCAGCCCCGCAGATCCTGTGCTTTTTTACATTATATATTGTGTTACAATAAATGTCAATACCCGAAAATGACCAATAGTCAGTTTTATGCGATGGATACTTTGTGCATTCCTACAAAATTCTGACTGCTGGTCATTTTTTATCCCAAAACTGTTGACTAATGGTCAGTTTTGTAATATAATGAGGTATACGAAAATGACCGACGGTCAGAAAAGGCTATATAGCCATACAGAAATATACCGGGAGATGATAGACGAATGTATAGATTCGGGCGTGCGATAGTAAAAAGCAGATACATCATAATCGTACTGAGTGTCCTGCTGCTCGTGCCTGCCGCCATAGGCTACATCAAGACAAGAACAAATTACGACATTCTTTCCTACCTGCCGAAGGACATCAAGACCATGGAGGGTCAGGACATACTGCTGGAGGAATTCGGGCAGGGCGGCTTCTCTATGGTGATGATAGACGGCATGAGCGACAAGGATGTGGTCGCCACAAAAGAGAAGATAGAAGAAGTTGACGGCGTAGGAAGCGTTATATGGTACGATTCCCTTATGGACATAACGCTGCCGAAGGAGATACTTCCTCAGAAAGTATATGACTTCTTCAATTCCTCGGACGGCAATTCGACCCTTATGGTCGTGTTCTTTGAGGACACCACCGCCGCCGACAAGACCCTCAACGCCATAGACGAGATACGCAAGATAGCCGACAAGCAGTGCTTCGTCAGCGGAATGAGCGCCGTCAACGACGATATGAAGATAATAGCCGAGAGCGAGACCGTGATGTATGTTGTTATCGCGGTGCTGCTTGTGTCGCTGGTGCTTGCACTGGCAATGGATTCCTTCCTGGTGCCTGTGTTCTTTATGTTAAGCGTTGGAATGGCTGTCGTTTACAACCTTGGAACGAACTTTGTGGCAGGGGAGATATCCTTCCTGACGAAGGCGCTCGCGGCGGTGCTGCAGCTGGGCGTCACCATGGACTACTCAATCTTCCTCTACCACAGCTTCCAGGAGAACAAGAGCAAATATCCAAACGACAAAAACGAAGCCATGGCTCACGCGGTGGGCGACACGCTGGTGTCTGTTGTGGGTAGCTCGATAACCACTGTAGCAGGCTTCCTTGCCATGTGCTTTATGAGCTTCACCCTCGGCCTTGATATTGGTATAGTAATGGCGAAGGGCGTTGTGTTCGGCGTTATCTGCTGCGTAACGGTGCTCCCCTCGATGATACTGATCTTCGACGGTGCCATCACAAAGACCACCCACAGGGAGCTGCTGCCCTCGATGGATAAGCCTGCGGCTTTCATCGTAAAGCACGCAGGGCTGTTTATAACGCTGTTCTTCGTGCTGCTGTCGCCTGCCGTCTACGGCAATTTCAATAACAAGCTCTACTACAAGCTGGACACCACGATGCCCGAGTACCTTCCCAGTATCACAGCTAACAAAAAGCTCAGCGAAGAGTACGGCATGAATTCCACCCACGTCCTGATGCTGAGCTCTGACCTTCCCCAGAAGGAAGTCCGCAGGATGTGCGATGAGATCGAAAGCGTTGACGGAGTAAGATTCGTCCTCGGCGTGGATTCCATAATAGGCGCAGGCATACCGGAGGAGATGCTCCCGCAGAACATTGTCGGGAAGCTCCGCAGCGATGACTGGCAGCTGGTCATGATCGGCTCGGACTACGAAGTTGCTTCCGACGCGGTAAACGAACAGTGCGAAGTCATAAACGATATCGTCTCCGAATACGACGAGAAGGCGATGCTCATCGGAGAAGCTCCGGCAACGAAGGACCTTATCGACATAACGAACAGGGACTTCAAAGTCGTAAACATCCTCTCGATAGCGGCTATCTTCATTATAATCATGATAGTGCTGAAATCCGTTTCGCTGCCGATAGTCCTCGTTTCGGTCATCGAGTTCGCAATATTCATCAATATGGGCATCCCGACCTACACAGGCTCTAAGGTGGCCTTCATCGCTTCGATAGTTATAGGCACCATACAGCTCGGTGCAACTGTCGATTACGCGATACTGATGACCACAAGATACAAGACGGAACGCATAGCAGGAAAGGAAAAGCACGAAGCTGTAACAACAGCGCTTGCCGCTTCCATAAAATCCATAATGGTGTCGGCTCTTGGCTTCTTCGGCGCAACGATAGGCGTCGGGCTCTATTCGGATATCGGACTTATCTCCGAGCTCTGCATACTGCTTGCCAGAGGAGCGCTTATCTCCATGGCTGTAGTTATCCTGATACTGCCGTCGATGCTGGTGGCCTTCGATAAGGTAGTATGCGCAACGACCTTCGGGATGAGACCGAAAAAGCTTTTCAATATAGCTGCAAGATATGATAATAAAGAACAAAGCAATGTGGAGGCGAGATCATGAAAAAATATACAAAAGTAATCGCAGCCGTTCTGGCTATACTTCTCTCGGCAGGAGCAACAGGGCTTTATGCAAGTAAAAACAGAGCCGCGGCGGACACAGCGGAAAAGGTTTCAATAACACGCACAGCTGACACTTCCGGCGCAAAGCGTACTCCCGCAGAGGAAGCTCCTTTCAAGGAGGAAACTGTCTATGTGCTCTATAATGATTCCAGCGAGGTTAAGGAAGTCATCGTCAGCGACTGGCTGAAAAACACTCAGGCTGCTGATTCCCTCGAGGACGTTTCCGAGCTTACGGGCATCGAGAACGTCAAGGGAGACGAGGACTTCACCCTCGACGGCACGAAGCTCACTTGGGATGCGGCAGGCAGAGATATATACTACCGCGGAACAACGGACAAGGAGCTGCCCGTCAGCGTGAAGATCAGCTACTTCCTCGACGGCAAGCCCATGACAGCCGAGGAAATGGCAGGCAAGAGCGGAAAGGTGACTATTCGCTACGACTACACCAACACCCTGAAAAGCAAGCAGGTCATCGACGGCAAGGAGTACGACGTGTGCGTCCCCTTTATGATGGCAAGCGGGACCATATTCAACAGCGACAAGTTCTCAAACGTTGAAGCCAAGAACGCAAAGGTGGTCTCGGACGGTTCCCGTATCATCGTAATCGGCGTTGCTTTCCCGGGAATGGGGGACAGCTTCGGCCTCAGCGACATGGACCTTGATCTCGACTTTACGCTTCCCGAATACATCGAGATAACCGCCGACGTCACCGACTTTGAGACAACGACCTCCATGACAGTTGCGACCAATGAGATATTCACCCAGATCGACCTGGACAAGACCAAGACCATAGACGAGCTGAAGGAAAAGATCGACAAGCTTGCAGAGGCTGCAAACGAGCTCTGCGACGGAAGCTCGAAGCTCTATAACGGCATCAAGGAGCTTTCCGACGGTGCCGACAAGCTGGCAGACGGCGCAAAGGAAGCAGATGACGGAGCAAAGCAGCTCGCAGACGGCAGCAGCACCCTTGCGGCAGGCGCCGACAAGCTGGAAGGCGGAGCAAAGGATGCCTATGCAGGTTCGACCAAGCTGGCAAACGGTATCGCCGAAGCAAAGGCCGGCTCGGCTAAGATAGTGAACGGCCTTGCCGAAGCAAAGAACGGTTCGGGACAGCTTGCAGGCGGAGCAGACCAGCTGAGCGACGGAGTCGGCAAGCTGGACGACGGTGCAAAGCAGGTAGCTGACGGAGCAAAGCAGATCTCCGACGGCTCGGCAAAGCTGGCAGAGGGTGCAAATACCCTTGACGACAACATGGGTCAGCTGGCAGACGGAACGGAAAAAGCAGCAAAGGGTGCTTCCGACCTGAACGACGGCATCGCTCAGGCAAAGGACGGCACGACCGAGCTTTCTCAAGGAGCAGATCAGCTTGCAGGCGGTGTCGGCGAACTCACCGGCGGCTCGGCTAAACTGGCAGGCGGAGCAAAGCAGGTCTCCGACGGTGCAGCGCTCCTTGCCGGAGGTGCAAAAGATATCGACGATAACGTTGATACCATGGCAGGCAAGATAAAAGAGTTCAAGGCCGGCTCGGCAAAGCTCTCTCAGGGAGCAGCACAGCTTGACGGAGGCATCGGTGAAGCTGCGGAAAACCTTGAGTCAACTATCGCCGTGAACAAGCAGCTTTCCCAGACCCTCGGCGTAATGATCGAAAACACAGCAGACGCACAGGAAAAAGCCACTCTCACAGCTGTGAAGGAAAACCTGGACACAACGATAGCATACCAGGAGCAGATAGCAGCCGAGATGGGAGAGAACGGCAAGATCGGCGGAGGAGCAAAGCAGCTTTCCCAGAATCTCGGCACTCTCGATACGAACCTCGGCAAGCTCTCCCAGGGAGCAGATAAGCTGGCGGAAGGCACAGAGGAATTCAAGACCTCGGCCGGCGAGCTCTCCAAAGGCGCAAAGGATGTTTCCGACGGTGCCGCAGAGCTTGACGGCGGAATAACCACCCTTGCGGAAAAGAGCAAGGCAATGATCGCCGGCATCAAGAAGATCGAAAGCGGAATGATAAGGCTTGCCGCAGGCTCGGGTGATCTCAAGGATGCAATGGCACAGATAGCCGACGGCGCAAAGCAGATCAAAGGCGGCACAGGCACTCTTGCAGAATCGGCAGGCAAGCTCTCGGACGGAGCTTCTCAGGTATCCGACGGTGCTTCTCAGGTATCCGGCGGTATCGGCGAGCTCAGGGAAAAAAGCAAGGCTTTGATCGACGGCGTCAAGTCCCTGGATCAGGGTATCGGACAGCTCTCCGACGGCTCGGTAACTCTTGACGGCGGTCTCGGACAGCTTGCAAGCGGCTCGAAGGATCTGGAGAGCGGTCTCGGACAGCTTTCCGGCGGTGCAAAGGACCTCAGCGACGGAGCAGATAAGCTCTCGGCAGGAGCATCAAAGCTCAGCGATGGACTCGGAGACCTCAGCACAGGCACGAAGACCCTTGCGGCAGGAGCCGACAAGCTCGAAAGCGGCTCAAAGGAACTCAGTGAGGGGATGCAGAAGTTCAAGGAAGAGGGCATCGACAAGATCGTGCAGCTCTTTGAAGGCGACGGAGACGAGCTTCTTGCAAGAGTCAAGGCTCTTTCCCGCGCAGCCGGCGACTACTCCTCATATTCCGGCAAGGCTGACGGCATGGGCGGCAGCGTGAAGTTCATCTTCACCACCGACGGAGTATCCGCAGAAAGCTAAAAACATCACTCCTATTCACAACCCATAAAGAAACGACCCTTCTCCGTAAAAAGAGAGGGGCCGTTTTCGTATTCGGCTTATTTAATTTTAATGCTCTTAACTGCGCTGTAATTTCCGTATCTCGTTGAAGAAGTCTTTCCGTCCTTGGTGTAGAAGGAGCGTACCTTCACATACCATGTCTCGCCGGATCTCGGAACGCTGGAGAAGTTCTCGCTGAGCTTGGAAATGTTTGTCGTTGTCCAGCTGTGGACGTTCTTCTCAAAGTTCTTGTCCGTGCTGTACTGCACCTGATAGCCGACAGTACCCGTTGTGCCTTTCTTCCAAGCTATTTTGAAAGCACCGCTTGTAGTGGAGATGCTTGTTATTTCATTCTTTGCAGGCTTTACAACAAAGGTCTTTTTATATGTGCCTGTAACGTTAGTGCCCTTGCCTTTTACTGTTATGGTCGCAACGCCGACGTTCTTGTTGTTGGAATAGGAGACTGTGTAATCACTTGTCGGTATTACATCGCCGTCCTTGAACTTCACCGTAACAGCAGGCTTGATAGCCGAGCCGGTGTAAGTGTAGCTGCTGTAAGGTATGCTTATCTTGGCGTAGCTCGACGAAAGATCGAGAGCCTTGACCTTGAAGGTCTTTTTGTAGGTGCCTGCATACTTGCCCTTGCCGGTCACGGTGATCGTTGCGGTGCCGACGTTGGTGTTGTTGGAATATGAAACAGTGTAGTCGGTGCCCTTTACCAGCTTGGTGGAGCCGTCCTTGACGGTGACTGTCGGCTTTATGCCGCGTCCGCGGTAGGTGTACGAGGAGTAGGGGATAGTGATCTTGCTGTAGCCGATGTATTCTCCGTTCCGGGTGATCTTCAGCTTGTCCGCCTCTTTGCCGTCCGAGGTGTAGAGCGCAGATTCGTAAATGCCCTGCTCCTCGTCATAGACTACTTTTTTGTATTTGCCGCCGGATGGGGTCTTGAGAGTGCAGTTATTGAGCTTTAAGCCGCTCGTGAAATAGGCGATGACAGGGTATGGGTATTCGTCATCACCGCCCGTTGTGACGGCGGTGATATCGGAATTATCAATGGTAAGTGTTGCGTCATAATGATCCTCGTGAACGTCGCCCATAATGGATTCAGCCCCCGATGTTATATCAAGGCTCGTGTTTTTAATGGTCAAAGAGCCGTTTGTCATTATGCCGCACCAATTACAGTCTTTGATGGTCAGCTTGCCCTTGCCTGTAATGGTCGCATTGTAGTCAAAAACAATAGCATCTAAGCAGTTCGTTATGGTGGCGTTGCCGTTGACGCTGATAGTCACGCCTGTCATTCTGATCAAGATGCCTTCTCCGCCCTGGGCGTCATAGGTGCCGCTGTTGATGTTCAGGGTCCTGGTCTTGGCGTCATAGGAAAACATTCCGTCACCGAGGATATCCGAGGCGTTGCCGCCAGTAACTCTTACAGTATCATCTGCGCTGCGTAAATAGATGTCATACAGGTCGTAGTCAAAATACTCGAAGCCGAGCTCGAGATAAACTGTCTGGAAGCCGCTTGAATTTGAATCGGTGTAGGTCGCGCCTGCGGTCTTGCCGTTGATGCTGGCACAAAAGCTCTGTGCGTCAAAGTAATAGCCCGACTTAGCCACAAGCTTTATCATCAGGGAATACTCATGGTTCGAGGCGTACTTGCCTGTCTTGGCCTCGGCCTTTTTGTCGGTGACGTTGTACCAGCCGACGCCGCTGCGCAGGACGTGAGAGAAGGTGCGGTCTGTGTCGTAGTCGTAATAATTGCGGCTCTCCGTGGCCGTGGTGCTGACATTAAAGCCCGTTCCTTCCGTGATAGTCGGGGTGAAATCGACGGTCTTGCCGTTCTCGGGCGCGTCGATCGAGATCTCGGCGCGAGTGATCGCTGTTGCAGCCGAGGCCTTCATACCACCTGCCGCGAACAAGCAGACCAGCATAAGCAGCGCCGCTGCCGCAAGTTTGATCGAAAAGCTTTTTATATTCACAGTTTTATCCTCCTTGTTGTTGATCTGAAAATGCCTGCTCCCTTCGGAGCTGTATATGATTAAAGTATAACACGAAGCATCGAATTTGTAAAGAGTTTATTAAGACAAAGTTTGAGCTTTTGAAAGCATATTTACGAAAGATCGCCTGTTTGCAAAAACGACCCTTCTCCGCAAAAAGAGAGGGGCCGTTTTCGTATTCGGCTTATTTAATTTTAATGCTCTTAACTGCGCTGTAGTTACCGTATCTCGTCGAAGTCGTCTTTCCGTCATTGGTGTAGAAGGAGCGTACCTTCACATACCATTGAATGCAGGACAAATAAATGACCCCAAAGCCAAAATGCTTCGGGGTCATAATGTTTTATATCTCTTTCAGCAGCCTCATTATAGTCTCTTTTTTGCCGAGGCCTTCCGAGAAAGCCGTTGCTCCGCCGGCAGCTGTGCCGAGCTTCAAGGCCTGGGTGTAGTCCTGCCCGGAAAGGCAGCCTGCAAGAAAGCCTGCGAGCATCGAATCTCCTGCTCCCACCGAGTTTTTCACCTCGCCTTTGCAGACTCCGCAGCGGTGGATCTTTCCTTTTTCGTCAAGGAGCAGAGCGCCGTCCCCAGCCATGGAGACAAGCACGTTCTGTGCACCCTTGCTTTGCAGTTCCTTTGCGCAGGCGATGATCTCTTCGTCCGTCTTCGGCTTCTGTCCGAAAAGCTCTCCCAGCTCGTCGGTGTTCGGCTTGATGACAAAGGGCTCGTACCTCAGCACGTTCAGAAGAAGCTTGCCCGTTGCGTCAACTGCGGCTCTTATCCCTTTGCCTGAGAGCCTTGCAAGTATCTGCTCGTAGATATCTTCCGGCAGGGAAGCAGGTATGCTGCCTGCAAGCACGAGAGTGTCGCCGCTTTCCAGCCTGTCGAGCTGTGCAAACAGCTTTTCCAGCGCAGACTGATCTATCTCGGGACCGCGTCCGTTGAGCTCCGTCTCTTCCTTGCCTTTGAGCTTCACGTTTATCCTCGAGCTGCCTTTTTCAAGGCGTATCATCTCGGAATCTATCCCCATATCCGTAAGTCCTGCGGCTATGGCTTCACCCGTGAACCCTGCAACAAAGCCCAGAGCCTTTGAAGCCACTCCCAGCTCCTTCAGCACCGCCGAGACATTTATCCCCTTGCCGCCGAAATATATCTCCTCGCGGACAGAGCGGTTCACTTCTCCGAGCTTTACTCTCTCCGTGTGCATAACATAATCTATCGCCGGGTTGAAGGTCACAGTATAGACCATAAAACTACCTCCGGTTATTTGAGCTTGAAGTGCAGCGGCATACCGTTTCGCATTGCTATCTGTATCTCGCCCTGGATCAGCGGCAGGAAGTAGCGGAACGCAGCCTCGGTAACATCGTTGCCCTGCTCGTTTATCCACTCCGAGGGGAAGAATTTTTCTTTGTTCGCAACGTTCTCCGCAGGGGTCGATTCGATCGTCACCATGTAGGGTATGTCCGAGATGCGCTTGAAGATCATGGTCTTGCCTGTTTCGCCTTCAAGAGCTGCGATAACTCCGCAGGAGCCTATCTTTTCCGCTTCGTCGATGTCCGTCTTCGAGCAGATATGTGACGAACAGCGCTGCATAACGTTGAGCTCGATGCTCCTTACCTTGCAGCCTATCTCCCGTCTTACTATGTTCTCGAGAGCCTTGCCGACGCCCGAAAGATACTCGTGACCGAAGTTGTCCACAACTCCCGAGCGGCAGTTCTCCTCGGGTATCTCCACACCCTCGCTGACTGCAACGATAACAGCCTTGTGCTTGGCTTGCATGGCTCTCACGTCCTCAACGAACTGCTCCACCGAGAACTTCCTCTCCGGCAGATAGATAAGGTGAGGTGCAAGCTCCTCGTTTGCTCTCAGGCAGCAGGTAGAGGCTGTGAGCCAGCCTGCGTGTCTTCCCATAATCTCAACGATAGTCACGGACTCTATGGAATAGACCGAGCTGTCGCGGATTATCTCCTGGACAGTTGCCGCAACGTATTTCGCAGCCGAACCGAAGCCCGGTGTGTGGTCGGTGACGGGAAGGTCGTTGTCTATGGTCTTGGGGATGCCGATGACCCTTGTCTTCGAGCCTCGTCCGATAAGAAAACGGGAGAGCTTCTCCACCGTGTCCATAGAATCGTTTCCGCCGATGTAGAAAAAGGCTTCTATCCTGTGCTTCTCAAAGCAGGTGAGTATCTTCTCGTATATCTCGGAGTCTTCGTCCTGCTTGGGCAGCTTGTAGCGGCAGGAGCCAAGCACCGTCGATGGTGTCTGCCTCAGCAGCTCCATATCCTCGTTGGTCTTTATTATAAGTTTGAGATCCACCAGTTCGTCTTTGATGATCCCTTCGATGCCGTTTATCGAGCCGAACACGGCGTCGATGGATGGTGTGCGCAGAGCCTGCTTGAACACTCCCACAAGTGAAGCGTTTATGGCGCAGGTGGGTCCTCCTGACTGAGCAACTGCAATATTCATTCTGCAAACGTCCTTTCGCTGAGCGAGTCGGCAGCCAAACTCTCTGCCGCAATATCATTATACAACATTTTTTTCTGAAATGCAAACATTTTGCATTGCTTTGCGCAACTTTTATCATTCCGACAAAACTTTTGCCAAGGCAGGGCAAAACCTACGCACAATTCACAATGCGATCAATTATAATACGATCAGCCCTTTGCTATATACCAGCTCTTGCCGGTGTGCACATCCGCCGTCATGGGCACGGCAAGGCTCACAGCCTGCTCCATTTCTTCTTTCAGAAGAGCAGAGACCTTTTCTCCCAGCTCTTCCTTGCATTCGATTATCAGCTCGTCGTGTACCTGGAGTATGAGCCTTGCATCGAGCTGCTCGGCTTTGAGCCTTCTGTAAACGGCGATCATCGCTTTTTTGATGATGTCTGCGGCAGCTCCCTGTATCGGGGCATTCATGGCGGCACGTTTACCGAAAGCCTGCACAGCCTTGTTCGAGGCTTTGAGCTCCGGGATTATCCGCCTTCTGCCGAAGATCGTCGTAACGTATCCGTCACGTATGCCGTTCTCGACTGTTCTGTCCATAAATTCGGACACTTTCGGGTAGCTGTCCAGATAGTTTTTGATATATTTCTTAGCCTCGCCGAAGCTTATGCCGATGTCCTTGGAAAGCGAAAATGCGCCTATACCGTAGATTATGCCGAAGTTCACGGCCTTTGCCGCAGAACGCATCTCCGGCGTTACGAAATCCTCCGGCATATCGAAGACCTGAGCTGCCGTGCTCAGGTGGATATCCTTCCCCTCACGGAAAGCAGCCTGCATATTTTCATCACCGCAGACCGACGCCAGAACACGAAGCTCGATCTGGCTGTAGTCAGCGTCAACGAGAGTGCAGCCCTCTTCGGCGATGAAGAATTTCCTCATGTTTCTTCCCAGCTCCTTGCGGACGGGGATGTTCTGCATATTTGGCTCCGCGGAGGAGATACGTCCCGTCCGTGTCTCGGTCTGCTTGAAAACGCTGTGGACTCTTCCGTCCTCCCGGATCTCCTTGAGCAGCCCGTCAACGTAGGTGGAGGAAAGCTTTGTGAGGGTACGGTACTCGAGTATCAGCGGAATGATCTGATGCTTGTCCGAAAGCTCTTCCAGAACTTCGGCGTTGGTGGAGTAGCCGGATTTCGTCTTTTTCTTTGCAGGGAGACCCAGCTCTTCAAAGAGGATCACTCCCAGCTGCTTCGGAGAAAGTATATTGAATTCGTGCCCTGCAAGGTCGTAGATGCGCTGTTTCAGCTCCTCGATATCACCCGACAGCCCCTCACCGAATTCCCGTATCCCGTCGGCATCGGCACGGACTCCGTAAATCTCCATAGAGGCAAGCACCTCGCAGAGAGGCAGCTCGATCTCGTTGTAAAGCCCGGTCATTTCCTCGGCTTCAAGTCTGCTTTTCAGAGCAGTGCAAAGTGCCGGCAGGGTAGCGGCATCGGCGTGTTCGGCCATATCGCTGCGATACTTCACCCGGTAGGTGAGAGCAAGGCTCTCGGCGGAATATTCGCTGGTCTGGGAGTTGAGCAGATACCCTGCAAGATCGCAGGCGAAGCTGAGCCCCCGAAGCTCTTTCCCTGCGGAGATAGCAGCTTTGTGAGCAGCCTTTGCCTCAAAGCAGAGCTTCTCTCCCTCGCCGGAAAAATAGTCTACAGCAAGGGCTTCGTCGTCGGTGGAAAAGATCGTGTCTCCGCACAGTACATCAAGCTTTCCGTCTGCGAAAACGAAGAAACTCTGCTTGCCGGAAATGGCTTTTACTGCGGCTTCATCAAGCTCTGCCAGGGTGAATCTCTGAAGCTCTCCCTCGTCCATGACAGGCTCCTGAGAGGGCGCAGCTTCGGCATTTCCCAGCCTCAGCTTGTCCATGAGGCGTATCATCTCAAGGTCGATCAAAAGCTGCTTCACGCCTGCAACATCAGGCGTCCCAAGCTTGTAGCTCTCGGTATTTTTCTCGATGGGCGCTTCAAGGCATATCTCAGCCAGAAAGCGGCTGTCAACAGCGTCCTGATACCCCGAAGAAAGCTTTGCCCGGACAGAGGGGGTCAAGGTCAAACTATCCAGTTTTTTGTACAGCTCGTCAACGCTGCCGCATTCCGCGATAAGAGAAAGAGCAGTCTTCTCGCCTATGCCGCGAACGCCCGAAATGTTGTCGGAGGCATCCCCCATAAGGGCCTTGACCTCGATCATCTGCCTCGGAGAAACGCCGTATTCCTCCATTATCCGCTCCGGCGTGTAGAGCTTCGTCTCCTTGTTTCCGGCAAGGCGGACGGTAACGTGATCGCTCACCAGCTGGAAGCTGTCCCGGTCTCCGGTGAGGATGAAGCACTCGTTGCCGCTGTCCTCGGCAGCCTTCGCAAGTGTACCGAGGATGTCGTCGGCCTCAAAGCCCTCGCACTCCACGGTCTTTATCCCCAGAAGCCCCAGCAGCTGCTTTATAAGGGGCATCTGCATTGCAAGCTCCTCGGGCATACCCTTGCGGTTCGCCTTGTAGGATGCGTTTGCCTTGTGCCGGAAAGTCGGCGCACGGAGATCGAAAGCCACGGCAACGCAGTCGGGCTTGACTTCGCCGATCTCCTTCATATAAATGTTCATAAAGCCCATTATCGCATTGGTGAAGACGCCCTTTGAGTTCGAGAGCGCCCTTATCCCGTAGAATGCGCGGTTCATTATGCTGTTTCCGTCTATCGCAAGAAGCTTCATTTTCAGTTCCTCCGTAGTAAAAATACCTTATGCGGTATTTGCAATATTTCAAAAATACCTTATACGGTATTTTATTCGGATATCTTGTCAAGGGAAAGAGTAGCGGTGCCGTTTAAGGACATATCAGCCCTCTTGCCTGCAAGGAAATCGTAATACGCCTGACAGCCGATCATCGCTGCGTTGTCGCCGCAGTACTTAAGCTCCGGCATATAGAACTTCACCCCGGCTTTTTCGCAGGCATCTCCGAGGGCTTTCCGCACACCGCTGTTGGCCGAAACACCGCCTGCAAGGGCAACGGTCTTGTAGCCGAGATCCCGGCAGGCTCGCATGGTCTTGTCAACGACGATCTCGCAGACCGTGCGCTGAAACGACGCAGCTGCGTCCTCTCGGCAGATAGTCTGTCCCTTCTGCCGGGCGTTGTGAACGAGGTTTATCACCGCAGTTTTCAGCCCCGAGAAGGAGAAATCATACTCGCAGCCATCCACCTTCGGGTGGGGAAAAGCGAAGGCTTTTGCATCGCCGACCCTGGCAGCTTCGTCAATGAATTTTCCGCCGGGATAGTCGTAGCCGAGAGTACGTGCGACCTTGTCAAAGCACTCGCCTGCAGCATCGTCGTGAGTTCGGCCCACAACGTGATAGCGCGTGTAGTCCAGCACTTCCACGATGTGTGAATGTCCGCCGCTGAGTATCAGACAGAGATACGGGGGCTTGAGCTCGGGGTTCGAGATATAGTTTGAGGCGATGTGCCCTGCGATGTGGTGAACGGGTATCAGCGGCTTGTTTGCCGCGAGTGCGAGCCCCTTTGCGAAACTGATGCCCACGAGCAGCGCTCCGATGAGTCCCGGCGCATAAGTCACAGCCACAGCGTCGATGTCGTCCAGCGTGCAGCCGGCCTCCTCAAAGGCCGCAGATGCGACGGCTGAGATGTTTTCTGCGTGTCTCCGCGAAGCGATCTCAGGCACGACACCGCCGTAAAGTCTGTGCTCCGCGATCTGTGTAGAGACTATGTTTGAGAGCACCTTTGTTCCGTCTTCGACTATGGCGCAGGCGGTCTCGTCGCAGGAGCTTTCTATTGCAAATATCTTCATACTATCAGTCCTTCTGAATACATTATGCGGTATTTATATCATCTGCAAAATACCTTATATGGTATTTACAGCCTGTATATCCTTTTCATTTCATCGGAGAATCCGCCGTCCTCACCTTGGGTGTAGAGGTTTTTCTCCACCTGCAAAAAGGGCTTTCCACCGCATCTTCCTTCCACCAGCACGAGCCAGGGAGCATCCTCCGGTGTTTTCGCGGCAAAGCGGACACGTTTGGGCTCGATGCCGTGGTGCCGCATGGAAGTCAGAATATCGCAGAGGCGTTCGGGTCGGTTGCACAGGCAAAGCCGTCCGCCGAATTTCAGGCTTCGCTTTGCACAGGCGCACACATCGTCGATAGTGCAGAGAAGCTCATGCCTTGCGATGCTTGCGGCTTCGCTTTCATTTTTTATCCCTGTCCCCTCTAGCTTGTAGGGGGGATTGCAGGTTATGAGATCAAGTGGCTTCTCCGGGCGGTAGTTCTTCAAGTCGCACAATATCGGGGAGATCACATCTATACCCGAACGATCGAGCGACATCTTCAAAAGCTCGTTCGCTTCCTCCTGTATCTCGACTGCATCAATATGTTTCGGTTTAAAATTCTGATACAGAAGCAGGGCAACGATGCCGCTTCCGGTGCAGAGATCACACACAAGGTCCTTATGCCGTGCCGCCGCAAAGTCGGCGAGAAGAAAGGCATCCGTGCCGAAACGGTGCTCTTCCGAGATCGCTATCTCGATGCCGTCGTGCAGCTTTTCAAAGGTCAGTCCTTCGATCATCCTCATACTCCTTAATATATCTCGTCATCAGCAGGGCGTCTTCCGTTGGTGCGTCGTAGAAATTTCGCCGCCTGCCGACCTGCTTGAACCCGAATTTTTTGTACAGCTTTTGTGCTCCGATGTTGGAGCTCCTGACCTCCAGCGTTATGAATTCGCAGTCCGTAAACCGCTTGAGCGCTTCCTGCAAAAGTGCCGTACCTGCGCCTTTTGAGCGATGCTCTTCAATTACTGCGATGTTGTTGAGCGATACCTCTCCGCAGATGTTCCACAGGTTCGCGTAGCCGATGATCTCGCCGTCAGCCTCTGCGATAAGCGTCACGGAATTCGGATTTGAAAGCTCCTTCGCAAAGCCCTCGCTGCTCAGGGGCCTTGAAAAGCAGAGCCTTTCGATCTCAGCTATCTTTTCGCAGTCATCGGGCTGCATATCTCTTATATGTATATCCATAAATATCACCAAAATACCGTATAATGTATTTTCCTAATTGCTAAAATACCGCATACGGTATTTATTCTTCTTCAAGCAAAGCCTGATACAGCTCTCCTTTGGAAAACTGCGTGTCCTTCGCCACCTGCCGGCAGGCTTCCGCAGCACGGATGCCCTCATTAACAAGAGCCTTCACCTTAGCAAGCGCATCCTCGATGGTCTCGTTTTCCTGCTGCTCCTTTGCACCCTCCACGATCAGCACGAATTCTCCCTTCGGAGCATTTTCGGTGTAGTATTCGAGAGCCTGGGAAAGGGTCGTCCTCCGCACTTCCTCGTGCACTTTTGTAAGCTCCCGGCAGAGGGAGATCTTCCTGTCCCCCAGGGCTGAAAGCATATCCGAAAGGGTCCGCAGAAGCTTGTGGGGAGCCTCGTAAAATATGAGAGTTGCGCGGTTTGCGGCGATCTCTGCCAGCCGTTCGGAGCGCTGCTTTTTGTTCACCGAGAGGAAGCCCACGAACTCGAACCGGGAAGTGTCGAGGCCGCTGATTGCAAGGGCCGACACAGCCGCCGAGGGCCCCGGTACTACCACGACTTCTATCCCTCGCTCTGCGCAAAGCCTCACAAGCTCTTCCCCGGGGTCGGAGATGCAGGGCATACCGGCGTCGGTTACTATGGCTGCATTCTCGCCCGAAACTATCCTTGCTGCGATGCTCTCTCCTGCCTGCCTCGCGTTGTGCTCATGGTAGCTGACCAGGGGCTTTTTTATCTCAAAATGATTGAGGAGCTTCGCGGTGACACGGGTGTCCTCGGCGCAGATGAAATCAACGCTTTGCAGGGTCTCCACAGCGCGGAAGGTCATATCTCCGAGGTTGCCGATCGGTGTCCCGACCACATAGAGCTTAGCCATTTTTCTGTCCTTTCTCTTTGTCCAAAGCCATTTCAAGCAGCGGGATCCAGCCGTCTTCAAACATCTTCTTGCCGGTCAGCTCAAAGCCGTTCCGTCTGTAAAAAGCCATGCCGCGTTCGTTGTATTCAAGCACCCAGAGCCATTCCGCTCCCAGCTTTTCGGCTGCATATCCAAGCAGTTTTGCGCCTATCCCGCAGCTCTGGAACTCCGGCTCCACAAACAGCTTTTCGATCTCGTTTCCCTTCACGCGGATAAAGCCTTTCACGACCCCGTCGTCATACACATAGGTGTTCGCAAGGGTCCGGGGATCGTTCTGATATTCCGCAGCGGTGTCGAGGACGTTCAACTCCTTGAAATAATAATCGTCATTTTTGAAGATGCGATAGAAATTCACCCGGTAGTTTACGACCATCAGCTCGGCGATGCGCGAGATATCCTGCTTTTCGGCTTGTCTGATCTTTTCCATTCTGCTGTTCCCTTATTTCGAGATGAGCTTCAGAAAACGCTTCTCGTTCATCTGCTCGTTTGTGACATACTCTCCGTCGCGGAAGAGGGCATAGGTGGTTATGGGGGTCGGAGCGTTCTGTGCCGAGACTTTGTCGCAGAGCTTTACCGCCTTGAAGCTGATGCCGTTTTCGGCGGCAGTTTTCTCGACCTCGGGGACGTACTTTGCGTTGAAGGGGCACTGGGAGGTGTAGTAGAGCACATAGCCCTTTCCGTCGGCATGAGGGTGCTTCGCGCAGTCCTTGAACCGCGGCTTTTCGGCATTTTCCTCAAAGGGAAGATACCACAGCTCGATGCCGTTGTCGGCGGTGTCGCAGGGTGTGAAGCCCTTGTAATTTAAGAATTTCGGGTCGGCGAGGAAGGGCTTTTTCTTCGGGGATGAAAGTATGCACAGACCCTTTTTGCCCTTGGCCTTGCTGTCGTCGATGCAGGCGCCAAGCAGGTCGTTTGAATAGCCGTGCCCCTTGAAGGACCCCGACACCCAGAGGCAGTCGATGTACATATATCCCTCGGCGTCGATGGGGTTCCAGGCGTTCTCGGCAGGGATGTACTCGATGAAGCACTTGCCGCGTTCGGTGCTTTTCAGGAACACGAGGCCGTCCTGGAATCTCTCCGAGAGCCAGGCTTTTTTCGACGCGACCTGCACGTCGTTATTATTTGAGATAGCGCAGCAGATATGCTCTTTTTCGATATTTTTGGCAGTCACACGTACATATTCCATATTATTCCCTCCGTTATATCAGATCTACAGCCACTGGACAAAAGCTGTTTTATCGTTTTTATTAAAACCTGCCTGCTCGTAAAAATCAAGAGTAGCTTTTTCCTTCGAGCCGGTCAGCAGCATGATCTTATAGCAATTCTCTTTACTTGCGATCTCCTTTGCATGATCCAGACAAGCAGTCGCAAATCCTTTTTTTCTGTGCTCTTTATCGGTTATCACATTTTCGATAAAAGCATAGGGACGCTGTCCCCGTGTCAGATTCGGTATTACGACGCACACGCATGAGGATACGATAGCTCCGTTTTCTTCGGCGACGATCACATGATGGTTTTTATCGCTTAAAATGCTGTTCCAGATGTCAAGAAGTTTGTCGTCCTTTTCGGGGAAGGGGTTATCGTGCAGCTGCATATATAGTTTTAGGAGACCGTCCAAGTCGTTTTCTGTTATTTCCCGTATCATGAAACTACCTCTGCTAAATTCTCTGCTTTTTTGTTTTTTCGGACTATGCTATTATAGGTTTTCATTCTGCCGCTATGGGACGGAAGATCGCTTCCGTTCTTTCCTGAGAGTTCTGACTTATCGGCTTTGACGGCAGCGGATAAGTGCCTTCGGGCAAGAAAGATAAATGAGCTTCACTTTGCAGGTCCGCATTTTTATGCGCTTCACGTTTTACTTTCCTACGCAGAACTTTCCGAATACTTCGTCAACTACCGCTTCCGTCACTTTCTCTCCCGTCAGCGCCATAAGCTCCTCACAAGCGCAGTCGATAAGCACGGTCACAGCATCCAATGTCTCTCCCGAATCCAGCGCGGTCTCCGCTTCTCCCAGCTTCTCACTCGCTTTCTCGATACACCTCTTCTGCCGCTCGTTCGCGAATATCGTTTCGTCTCCGTCGAGATATGCTCCTCCGAACAGCTCCGCAACGGCCTTTGAAAGCTCCTCTTTCCCCTCGCCCTTTGCGGCGGAAAGCTCGATGATCTTACAATCCAGCCGTTCAAGCAAGGTGCGGTCAAAGCAGTCGCCCAGGTCGTTTTTATTCAGCACGACTATCTTCTTTGCCCCGAGCCCGGAGATATATTCCACCAGCTCTTTATCCTCGCTGTCGGCCTGCTCAGATGTATCAAATACCGCGATAACGAGTGAGCAGTCCGAAAGCCTTTTTCTTGCGATATCGACGCCCATGCTCTCGACTCTGTCGCTGGTCTCTCTGATGCCTGCGGTATCGGAGAGCCTCAGCTCGAATCCGCCGAGGGACACGCTTTCCTCGATGACGTCTCTTGTTGTTCCTGCAAGCTCGGTGACTATCGAACGCTCATACCCCAGCAGGGTATTCATAAGCGTTGATTTCCCGACGTTGGGCTTTCCGGCGATAACGGTATCTATCCCTCTGCGGAGAAGCATTCCCGTATCGTAGCCCTCGAGTAGTTTTTCAAGGCGCTTTTTTGCACTGCCGACTGAGGCTGCAAGAGCTTCGCTTTCGACGGCAGGCAGGTCTTCCTCGGGATAATCCACCCAGGCTGCAAGCTCTCCGAGAGTTTCCACCAGCTGCTGTTTTACAGCTTCTGCTTCGGCGTAGAGCCTGCCTTCTTTTGTGAGCCTTGCCGAACGCAGGGCGTGTTCTCCTTTGGCGCTTATCATATCCATAACGGCTTCGGCCTGTGTCAGCGAGAGCTTGCCGTTCAGGAAAGCTCTTTTTGTGAACTCTCCTCTGTCGGCTTGCTCGCAGCCGTTTTCAAGGCATAGCCTAAGTATCCTTTTTGCGATATACACTCCGCCGTGGCAGGATATCTCGGCAGTATCCTCTCCGGTATAGGAATGGGGAGCACGGAAGATCGTCAGCACGGCATCGTCTATCTTCTCGCCAGTTTCGGGGTCGATGACTCTGCCGTAGGCGCAGGAATAGCCCTTCATTTCCTCGACCTTCGGGAACGAAAAAAACGGACAAAAGAGCCGCGACGCAGCATCGACAGCCCTTTCTCCGCTTATTCTTATCACAGCTATGCCGCCTTGCGCAAGCGGTGTACATACGGCGCAAACGGTGGACATATCCATTCATTCCTTTCTTATGCCGCTACGGTTTTGCGGCGATTATAGGCCAGCCCGGGATATAGGGCTTCACAAGCTCGGGAAATTCATCTGCCTGCGAAAACATATAGTCGCAGAGCTCCCTGCATTTTTCGCTTATCTCCCGAAGCGTTCTTTCCGCCGTAACGGGGCAGAGGGGAGATACGGCGATAACTCTCTTCCCCTCGAAGCTCATGAGCCTGAAAGGCCACAGGGCGCAGTCGAAGGGCTTTTCATCCCCCAGGATGCAGCCCGAGCTGTGATCCAGCAGCGGGCAGTAATACACATCGCTGCCCGGTTCCTGCTGCATCTTCATTATATAGCAGTTCTCCCGGCTGATGAACTCCTGCTCCGGTTTGAGCTCTTTTATCCTTTCTCTGAGCTTCGGAGTTATCAGCGGAGTTTCCCAGAGGTCGTACCGCTCGAAGGAGCAGCACTGTCTGCACCGGGCACATTCTTCCTTTGAAAGCAGACCGTCAAGCATTGTCTTTTCCTTCTGCTGCACGCTTCGCTCTTCTTTCAGCCTTGTCGGCATACATCATATCGTCGGCAGCTTTTATAAGATCCTCGAAGGAAAGAGTCTCTCCCTTTTTCGAGCGGTAAACGCCTATGCTTGCCGAGATCTCGTAATCCTTGCCGGAGGTACGGCTGATAGACCGGAGCCTTGCCGCTATCTCAAGCTTGATGTCGTCAACGGGCAGCGATGACGACATGAATGCCACCATCTCGTCTCCGCCCATCCTTATGCAGACGGCGTTATCCGGGCAGGAGTTTTTCAAAGCAGCAGCCGTTGATTTTATCGCATAGTCTCCCTCGGTGTGGCCGAAGTTGTCGTTGATGTATTTCAGCCTGTCGAGGTCCAGCATAACGACTGTCATGGGCTTGCCGGTCTGTTCCAGCTTATCGATGAGACGCTCGTAGGACCTCATGCAGCCTCCGCGGGTGAACAGACCCGTCAGCTGGTCGTACTGCGAGAGCATACGCACCTGCTCGGTGATGTGCTTCTGATAACGCATCGTTCGGTAAGCGCCCAGCGAGTTGTTGAGCATATTCACCATCTGCGGTATCTTCTCGTAGTTCGTTATGTCGTAGTTCTGATAGTTTATAACAAGATAGCCCATGGGCACATCGAGGAAGTTTATGGAGGTGAAGATTATGGGATACCCCGTGGAAAGAGCTACCTCGAGCCCCGGGAAAAGTCCCTTGGCAGGGAAGTCATGGGGCACGAAAGGCGTGGGAGCATCGGAGTCAAAAAATACGCAGAGAGTGTCGCCGAAGCCTCTCTCGAAATTCACGGCGAAGGGATCGATGGTGTCGTCCGTCCATTCTTTCTTGAGCATACAGCGGGTGTTGTAGATAACGCTGGTGGCAAGCTCGTTTGCAGCAGCCTGAAGATTCTCGCTGGAGAGTATGCGAACGCCGATCTCGTTGAAGGTCTTTTCCTCTTCCTTGTATCTGTAGAAACGGGAGTGCAGTTCGCTCATGTGCCTTGAAACATTTACGATAGTTCCTCCCGAGCAGCCGCAGCTCTCGTTTATCACCATTCTGGGTATAATGGGGATGTACTTGGTCTTTTCGATCTCCTCGGGTTCAAGACAGAGCAGCTCGCATATCTTCTGTGCAATGTCGCCGTAGCAGCAGAGGCAGCTCGTTATCCTCGGCGAGAAGAAATTTATATCCACAATGCCGTCAAAGCCCGTGACAGCAACTTCCTCCGGCACCTTGACTCCTGCGTTGGAGAGAGAATCGCAGACTGTCACAGCCATGGTGTCGTTGGCGCAGATTATGGCCTGGGGCAGCTTTTCCCTTTCAAGCAGCCTCTCGCAGGCAGCAGCGGTGGGCACGCTCCAGAAATCGCCGTAGCTCACCATGCTCTCCCGGTCAAAGGGTATGCCCTTTTCCTCAAGCACGCTCTTGAAAACTTCTATGCGTTCTTCGCTGAAGCTGTTGCCCTGCACACCTGCCATGAAATGCAGGTCTGTCAGCCCGTGGAATTCGATTATATGGCGTACTACCTGTTCAAAGCCGCCTTTGTAGTCGAAGTCGATATTCACGGCGTTTTCTATATTTGCACCGATCATGATGACAGGCTTCTCAAATATCTGCGCCTTGTCGATCAGCTTGGCGATGAGCTTTTTGTTTTTTATCATGCGGTCAACGATGATAAGGGCATCCACTGTCCGGAAATCGATGAGATCGAAAATAGCGATCTCGCCTCTTTCGCTGGCGGTGTCCCAGAAGAGGTCGGAGGTAGTGTGAAAGACAAAAAGTCTGTACCCTATCTCGATGAGTTTTTTGTTCAGCTCAACGACCATTTCATGCGAAGCTTCGTCATGGATCCTTGAGATACAAAGTCCTGCGATCTTATATTTTCCGATCATGGCACGATCCCTCCTTCAGCAAAGAGAAACACTTTCCCAATATACACTTATTATAGCACATCGATCAATTTTCGTCAAGCAAAAGAAGCCGCTGTCCCTACACATTTTCTCCTGTCGGAAGACAGCCGGTATGCAGCGACCGCTTATGCCGCATCTCGTACCGCTTATACCGGGGGGTGTTGAATAATTATCAAATGTGTTGTATAATAAGGATATACTTTGAGCAAATCAACGGTTTAAAACTATGAAAGTTCAACAAACAGATGCAGCGGCATGATAAACGGATATATTTGCTTTAACTGATCGGGGAATGCCCCTTGTTCGGCTGTCGGATATGCAGAACAAAGGAAGAGTTCCCTCATCAGAAACGGTGCAGACACCCGAGAAAACTTAAGGACGGTGACTTCCCATGAAAGAGATAACGGTGCGCTTTGAAGGATCACCCTCTGCCGAAGGCATAGAGGTGGTCATCCGCGCCGATAAAAGAGACGCGGAGATCGAAGAGCTTATATACAGGATAAAAAGCGGCTTTGCAGATACTGTCAATGCAACGGACGGCGACGGCTCGACTGTGGTGATAAGGACAGCCGATATAATATCCTTCTCGGTGGACGGAAAGAAAACTGAGGTCATCACGGCGGATAACAGATTCTTTCTTGTCCAGTCGCTGCAAAGCCTCGAAAAGCAGCTTGACGAAAAAACATTTATACGCATATCCCGCTACGAGATAATCAATCTGACAAAGGTAGTGCGCTATGACTTCACTCTGGCCGGAACACTTCGCATAGAGCTTGAAGGCGGGATAGAAACATGGGCTTCAAGGCGCTGCATCCCGGCAATACGCAGGCGCCTTTCAGGAAAGGAGTGACGGTCATGCTTGGAAGGGTATTAAAGCGGGCAGGTCTCGGTTTCCTGCTCGGGATGGCAATGGGAGACATTATTGCTTATATCACATTCACCGGCAGCGGTATGCCCGTTGCTCCGGAATTTGTGGACAAAGTCGGCAGCGAGGCTGCGGCGTTCCTGATACAGACGGTGCTTTCCGGGCTGATAGGCGCTGCGGGCGTCGGAGGTATGCTTTTCTACGAGATAGAGAGCTGGAGTATGCTGCGTACCATGCTGACCCATTTTGCACTTATCTCGGCGGTGTTCCTGACAGTGAGCCGGGTGCTATGCTGGATGACCGCGGTCAGCGAAATGCTTATCATGGAGGGCATTATGCTGGCGGCATACCTGATAGTATGGGTGATTATCTGTGCGGTCTACAGAGCGCAGGTCAAGGACCTTAACGCCTTGCAGGACGAGCTCAACAAAAGCTGCAAAGGCGAAAAGAATAAATCTTTCAACGGAGGTGCAGAGGAATGAGAACCAAGAAACACAGATTCGGCAAACGATTGACAGCATTGATAACGGTAATGTGTATGATCTTTACGATGCTGCCGATAAACGCTCTGGCGTTTAATCCCGACTGGTACAAAACTCATATACAGAGTATAACTATCGGTAAGCCGGCAACGGATACGAACGGAAGGAAATACCTTCCCGTCACCGTTGTATTCACGGCGGATGAGGATATAAACGACAGCAACGTTGTATATTTCCTTGAGGGATATCTGAAAGCAAAGCTTGCAAACGGAAAAACAGCCGAAGGCATTTCGGGCAACGGTATGACGCTTGTGCCGGTAGAACCTGACGATTTTGACGATGCAGGCATAAACTCCTATTCGTGGAAATGGAGCCAGGGCGGCGGAAAAGGCGCTGTAAAATACAAGCTTCCGGTGCTGGGAGCCAGCGACACACAGACCATTGAAAAAAGCCCCTATACAGGGCAGAAAGAGGTAAACGGTCTTAAAGTCGGTGACGAGGTCACTCTGAGTATCGAGACGGTATTCAACAAGCAGAACATTCCCGAAGAGATAACAAAAGACCTTATGTCTGATGAGTTTAAGATCGTTATCGAGGATCTGAGCACATACCCCAAGACAGTTGAAGCTGGATCCTGCGAGCACGACGGCGATATTATCTACGAGTCAAACGGAGAGACCACCCACAACGCTTTATGCTCAAAGTGCAGAGCGGTGCTCGTTAAGGATGTTCCTCATGTTGATACGGGAGCAAAGAAGTATTCCTCCGAAAAGCATTGGAACGTCTGCGATGACTGCAAGCAGGTGTTCGGCGAGACCGCTCACACTCTCAGCTACGTTTATAACGATACCCAGCACCGGCAGAAATGCAGCGGCTGTAATTACAAGAGCGAAGCTGTTGATCACGAGTGGACATGGATAATGAATTCAGAGGGCATATATACCGGCCAGAAATGTAAATGCGGTAAAACAAGAACTTCCAGCATCCCCGGCATCATCAATCTCGGCAAATCAGAGATCACTTTCCCGGAGGGCAAAGATGCAAACAGCGAGTTCACCAAGGAAGAAGCAGAGAGCATCGGCTTGAAGGACGACAAGGGCACGGCCATTGACCAGGACAGCTATACATTATCAGTTGAACCAAGCAAGACCGATGACAGCAAGTGGACAGTTGATTTTAAGTCTGTCGAGGACAAGAGCATAAACCGAAAGACCGTAGATGTGCTTAAAAAGTGCGAGCATGACGGCGAATATATATATGAATCAACGGGACCAAACTTCCACGATGTTAAATGTGCTAAGTGCTTGGATGTAATATACAGCAGCTTGAACCATACCAGCAGCTTGGGAAAAGCTGGTCATGACACGGAATATCACTGGGAAATTTGCGATGACTGCGGTCAAAAATACAATGAGCAGCAGCACACGCTGACATATAAGTACGATGATGATACCCACTGGCAGGAATGCAGCGGCTGTGAATACAAGACCGAGGCAGTCGGCCACGAATGGAAATGGGAAATGGACTCGGACGGAATATATACCGGTCAGAAGTGTGAATGCGGAGCAACAAGATCCACCATCACCGGCATCGTCGATCTCGGCAGATCAGAGATCAGTTTCCCCGACGGCAAGGACGAGAACAGCGAGTTCAACAAAGAGGAAGCAAAGAACATAGGTCTTAAAGATGAAAGCAGCGAAACGATAGACAAGGACAGCTACACCGTTTCTGTTGAAAAGAACAAGGACGACGGGACCAAGTGGACAGTTGAATTCAAGTCTGTCGAGGACAAGAGCATAGGCAAAAAGGAAATAACTGTCCAGAGGTCAGAGGATTCCTACTATGCGGCAGTTACCTATGTTATGGCTGAGGGTCTTACAGCTCCCGAAGGCTTCATAGTATCAAAGGAGCAGACAGACCTCAAGAGCGGACAGAATTATTCCATAGAATCGCCGAAATATCCGGGCTTCAAGCCAAGCGATGCGATCGTTTTAGGCACTATAGGCAGCTCCGATGTTGAGATAACAGTTACCTATACAGCCTGCACACATACAAACTACACTGTCACCGACTTTGTAAAGCCTACCTGCACAGAGGATTCCGATGCGGTACTGGCTGCCTGCGATGACTGCGGCAAGGTGTTATCGCTCACAGCGGCTGAGATACACGCACTGGGCGATCCTTATGTTGCAACAGGACATAACTTCGACGAAGAATGGCACAGAGAGTACGGCATAAGCTCCAAGCCCGGCGCAGGACACTATCACAAGTGCCAGAACCCCGGCTGCTACGAAAGACAGTATGAAGCACACGTATGGAAGGGCGAGCAAAAGTACGGCGAGAAATGCGGCGTTGACCTGTATTTTGAAGACGAGTGCGAGATATGCGGCGCTAAGTATGAATATGCTCCCACAGAGTGCAAGCTCGAACGCACACCCGAAAAGGATGTTGCACCCACCTGCGAAGAATACGGCTTTGAGAAATATGTTTGCACAGTGTGCGGCAACGAAGCGTCCGATGCCATAGCTCCCCTGGGCCACGATATGGAAGTGGTTGAAGAAGAAAAGGCCGACTGCGAAAAGGAAGGCTATAAGCTCAAGAAGTGCAAGCGTGAGGGCTGCGACCACGAGGAAAAGGAAATAATCGAGAAGCTCAGCAAGAACGGAAAGCACTCCTGGACGAAGAACATAAAGGTCGAGCCCACCTGCGAAGGCATAGGCTCATACGAAGGTCAGATATGCACGGTATGCGGCAAGACCGAAACAGCCCAGGGCGACTACGGTATAATCGACGCGCTGGGACACAATGTAATAACCACAAAGAAAAATCTCGGCACTAAGCCCGGCGTTACAAAGAACGGCACACCTGTTGACATAACCCTGTACGAGGTCATCTATTCCTGCACACGCTGCAGAGCACACCTCGGCACAGAAGCATGGACAGTGGCAACAGCCGCCAAGCCTCCGAGATATGAGATCATCCCCGGCAGAAAGGCGGAGATAACCGATCTGGGCAACGGCATCCACGTCGACGGTAATATGGCTCAGGACGGCGGTGTATATTTCAGAGATCAGGTAATGAAGGGCTTTGACGACGTTGTTGATTCAGAATCCGCAAAGAGCAAGTATCAGTACAAGAAGATCAAGGCAAACAGCTTTATAATCGAGTTTTCGGAATCCTTCCTCGCGGAGCTGGAAGACGGCGTTTATCCCGTTGAGGTAATAAACGGAAATGAGTTCTGGCCTCTTATGGTAACGGTGAAGGATCACAAGCTCACAGAGCTCGCAGATCAGGAATATCCCAAGGAAACGACCCTCACAAACGAGGAATTTGCAGAGCTCCTGGAAAACGCCGAAGCCGAAGGCGCAGAAGTAAAATCTTTGTTTGTCACACCTCTCTCCGAGGAAGACCTTGCAGATATCCGGGATTATACTCAGCCTTCTCTTGATAATGGCTCGGCAGAGTTTGACAAGAATTCTCCGGCAGATATAGCCATAGGCGTGAACGAAGGCAGCTTTAGGTTTGATTCCGTATCACTCGGCGGAGAAGCTTTAACAAGCTCCGATTACAGCTTTGCAGACGGCAAGCTTGTTATCAGCTCGGGATTCCTGGCGAAGCTGGAGGAAGGGGAGTATGTTTTCGACATACTGTTCACAGACATAAACGAAGTTGTCGAGCCGGATGCACTTACATTTACGGTAACGGTCGTTGACAGGAAGTCCGACAGCGGCAGCTCCGATGAAACAGGACCCGGGAACACCGGCGACGGAGGCTCGGCGCAGAATCCCTCCACAGGCGCAGCATCTTCTCTGCTCGGAACAGCAGCCTTGATAGCAGCAGCATTCGTTGTTATAAAGAAGAGGAAATGAGCCTGCTCCAATAGAGCAAACTAACAGAAAATAAACAGTTATCAGCACAGAGGCTGTCGCTAATGCGATAGCCTCTGTTTACGCCCATAGTTTTTCGGTCGCAGCGGCGACTGCGCTTGACACGTGACGCAAGCTGCGCATGCTTACATAGAGCAAAACGGAATATATCCCACGCGGACAAAGCCTTGCAAGGGGTAAGCTACGCTTAAAGCTATGCGCAGCATTACAAATAGCAGCACGCTCTTGTTGGTGGCTTTCCGATCGGTCGCAGCGGCGACTGCGCTTGACACGTGACGCAAGCAGAGCTTGCTTACATAGAGCAAAACGGAACAAATCCCACGCGAGCATAGCCTTGCAAGGGGTAAGCTACGCTTAAAGCTATGCGTAGTATTATAAATCGCAGCACGCTCTGTTGGGGGCTTTCCGATCGGTCGGTGCCCCGACGGGTCTTGACACGTTACGCAAGCAGAGCTTGCTTACATAGAGCAAAACGGAACAAATCCCACGCGAGCAAAGCCTTGCAAGGGGTAAGCTACGCTTAAAGCTATGCGTAGTATTATAAATTGTCCCACGCTCTTGTTGGGGGCTTTCCGATCGCCCCCAAACCCCTTCGGATACCCTCTATCTTTTTCTTGGTGGTAAAGATAACCCCAAACCCCTTCGGATACAAAGCGTTATCTTTAGACAAAGCCTTGATAGAACACCTCGCATCAAGCCTCTCCCAACGGTGTCAACGCGAACTCATACATAAAGCTACCTGCCTCCCCTCCGGGGAGGCCTGGCGAAGGCAGCCTTTTCCTCCTATTAAAAGCTGGTGGGGGAATTAAAAATAAATGTTTAAATTTTTGGCAAAAAAGATTGACAAAGTGTGTATTGTATGATATACTGATTTATGTATAGGCGGCACAGGCTTTTCTTTGTTATGCCCTGCCGTTTTTAGAATGATTAGCGAAGAGGTTAGAGCCATGGCTGCTGCTGGAGAACTGGATCGACTCAAACAGGCGAAAGAGTATTTCGAGCGCTATTATGAGTTTGAGGACGCCGTTAAAGTCAATGCACAGAATAAAGAATATCTGAAAAGCTATATACACAACCGTTATGACGTTGAAAAGGAATTCGATTTCAAGGCAAAATGTATGAAAGCTGCCGTCGCATCCGTCGGATGCGGTCTCGTGCTGGCGCTTCTCATACTGCTGATAATCGGCTTCGATCAGTGGCTCGTCGGGCTCATCATTTTCGTCGCTGTGACTGCAGGTCTTTTTGCGGCATTGTTTATGGTGCTGAAATACCGGCTGTCCGAAGCCTGCGAGCATCAGTCTGAGGTCAACAACGGCATAACTGAGCAGATCGCCGTGCTTGAAGCCCGCGATGCCCAGCTCGTCCGCCAGAGAGACGACTACTACAGAGGCCTTAAAAAGCGTGTGGATTTTATGTCCCTCGATTATATGGATAATATCGACCAGATCATCGAGATCATCGAGAATAACGAGGCCGAGACCTGCGACGAGGCTGTCGCAGTCTTCGAGCAGAAGCTCCTTATGAAGGAAATGTCTTCCTTCCTTAATACCCCCGAGTCTGAGCCCGTTCCCCTCGACCCCGAAAAGGCTAAGGAAATGTTCGGTGATCCCCTCGAGATCATCCGCCAGAATGCAAAGAAAAAGAAAAAAGGTAAAAAAGCAGACTCTATCTTCGAGCTCTGATATAAAACAACGGCAGGGAAAAATCCTGCCGTTGTTTTTTCATTTGCCGCTCTGCTGTGCTTCTCGGCAGTGTGCTGTTCCTTGTGCGGGAATTGCCTTTCGGATTCCGATAGGATGAACAAATAAAGGTGTAGGTCACACCGCTTTTGATTTTTGACGAACGACAGGTCAGCTTTGCACCGCAGTCGGCACAGAAAACAACCCCCGCAAATATGCTCTTGTAACCGGTTTTGGTGAATCTGCGCCTGTTTGCCCGAAGCTGCTGCGCTGTCTCCCAGGTCGTTTTATCGACTATCGCTTCGTGAGTATTCTCGGTAACGATCTGCTTTTCGGGCGGATTTTTCAAGCGTTTATGCACCTTGTAGGATAGTGTTTCCGTCTTTAAGCTTGTTGTATTTCCGACCCGCTTTTATTATTTCTGATCTGCTTTCACATAAAGAATAATCAAATCCTCAACTGTTCAAGCGCGTCAAATATCTTGTGATATACCACCTGACTGGGACAGTAATCATAGTTGGCAAAAACCGATATCCCGCTGTGGTAAAAATGCTCCAGTATAGCTGCAGCACAGCCCGCGCTCCTGCTTTGACCGTACTCGCACTGGCAGATGATATCCATACCGCTATTGTATGCACGGTAGATAAATGCGGCGATATCGGGAGCTTCGGGGAAATAGGTGTCGTATGAATATCCTTTGCTTTTCAGAACATCAAGATCAAGGTCATCAAGCTCGCTGTAGAAAACCGTGTCGCAGACACCGCTGAAATCAACGTGGGTATAATCCTTGTCGATGCGTTTTATCTCAGGATCGTAAAAGCTGATGACAGCGGTTTTTTCGGGGAACTTCCGTTCCGAGATGATCTCTTCTATGGCTTCGCGGGAACAGATCTGTACATTCATATTTTATCTCCTTTTCTGTCCGTTTTCAGATTTCGTATTTATAATAACATATACTATGGACACAAAACGGGTCATCATAATAATCTTTTTCATTTGAAAATGCGTGGGAGCTTTTCTGCTCATAGCCTGATATATAATATAATTCGGGAAGTTCAAACCTTTTAAAAAGTCTTATGATAACTAAGCAGGAGGTATTTTATGAAAAAAGAACACATTACATCAAAGGGCTCACAGTACAATTTCAACAACTTCAATATCACAGAGAATAACCGTGCCGCTTTTGAAATGGCAAAGCAATTTGCTGAAAACGTCAATGCTAAGCCGCTGCACATCCACGGAAAAACAGCTACAGGCAAAACGCATCTGCTGTATGCAGTGAAAAATCATATTGAGCTGCATAAGCCGGATGTAAAGGTGATACTGACGAATGCTGAGGTATTTAGTGAAAAACTGATAAATACAATTAAAGAATGCTCATCGATACCTGCGTTTCGTGTAATGTATAGCGAGGCCGATGTGCTGCTGATGGATGATATCCAGCTGCTTGCCGGGAAACCTACGGTACAGCAGCAACTAATACTTATATTTAATTCCCTGTATGAATCCGGCTGCCGTATTATGACAACCTCTTCGGATACCGATATCGATGTTATGCTCGAGGATCGTTTGCGTTCAAGGTTGTATTTCGAGGATTACATTACAATAAAAGCTGAAGTCTGATCTACGGGCTAACTTTCTGATCCGAAGCAGCTCGATACAAACAGAAAAAGGTCTCTCGATCTATTGCAGATCGGAGACCTTGTTTTGTATTAAATATATGGCTCGTTATGTGTAATTAGGACGAGTAGAATAATTATCTCACGCCAAAAAACGGTGGGAGCTTTTCTCCCCATACCCTAAGATATAATAATTACAGAAAAACTTGAACCCCACCGAAAAATATAGTATAATATCATCAACAATCACAAGGAGGTATCGCTATGCAGGAGAAATCCAAGCAGCCCAAGAAGCTGGCTGTGATCTACATTCTGAAGATCTTGCAGGACTACACCGATTCGGACAACACCCTCACTCAGACGGAGATAGCCGAGCGGCTGATGGATGAGTATGGTATGTCCCTTGACCGCAAGAGCGTGCGTCACAATCTCTCGAAGCTCATGGAGGCGGGATACCCGATCCATTACAAAGAGAACGTCACCCGTATCGGCGCGGGCGGCGAGGAGCAGACGATCAAGTCGGACTGGTACTACGATCAGGAAGACCGCTTTGATAAAAGCGAGCTGCGCGTGATGATCGACAGCCTGCTGTATGCCAACGGACTGCCGCAGTACCAGCTTTCAAGACTTATCGAAAAGATCGTAAACCTGGGCGGCAGATTCGAGCGAAACTCCCTACGCAAGGCGAAAGCTGTGCTGAATACCCGCCCCGACAACAAGCAGATGTTCTATAACGTGTCGATGATAACCGAGGCCGTGGAGGCGGGCAAAATGATATGCTTCAATTACGGCTCCCGCGGCCTCGACGGCAAGCTCCACGCCAAAGAGCAGGACGGCAAGCCCAAGCTCTACACCGTCACGCCCCGGAAAATGGTGTTGTTAAACGGACGGTATTACCTTGTTGCAACTAAAAAGGACGGCACCCTCACCAACTTCCGTGTTGACCGCATTATGAATATATCCCACACAGATGAGAAAGCCGACAGGCGCAGTATCCGGCAGGACGACCTCCGGGACTATGTCACCGAACATCCCTATATGTGGACGGGTGAGGTCTGCCACGGGAGCTTCCGCTGTCCCGAGTGGCTCATTCCCGACATCATCGACACCTTCGGCACCAATTACTCTGTGATGAAGCAGGAGAACGGCAATATCGAGGTAAGTGTCCGCGTCGGGATGAAAGACCTTGAGCAGTGGGGTATGCATTACTGCGACCAGGTTGAGATCCTTTACCCGAAGGAGGTCAGAGAGGCAGTTGCCAGGACGCTGAAAGAAGCTGCGGCAAGATATGGGGGATGAGAAGTTTTTTACCCACCCTCTCTGATATAATGTTATCACAGAGAACGTTATGAGACAGAAAGGCGGTACTTATGAAATTCAGCTGCACACTTGGGACACTCCGAGCAAAGCTCGACAGTATGGAAGACCTTTTCGGCGACAAGATCAAGGCGGAGTTTGTTTCCTACAACGGTTCAGTGACTGTAAGGAAGGATGACAGAGAGGAACTGCGGCATCAGGCGTATAATTATCTGCTCCGGTTTCCCAACCTCGGTTTTGTGCTTCGTCTGGGCGATGTATGCTGGTGGTACGAAGAAGAACAGCGCAAGGAGCTTCGCAACCCGGCGGTGTTCCTGTGTTCGGATGACGGCAGGGTGGAATACTACTGTGCGCAACGGATAGACGATCTTTTCGAGTGTTATGCAGCCGAAGAGAATGTCAGCGACGAGGAGCTTGACCGTCTTGAATGTGTGATCGAGACGGAGTTTGAGGCGGATGTGTGAAAGGAGGGATGATTTGGGATTATTAAACGATTCTAACTCGAATGATTAGTCTATTATGATTTTAAAAGGAGGATTAGTATGTATTTACAATCATTAAAAGGTTATGACAACTTAGTAAACGATTTTAAAGATTCCTACAAGGGTTGGTACAATCGTAATCAGTCGAAAGAACTTGATATAACCAATAAAGAACTGATTATGTATTTTTCGCTTGAGAAAGGCTTTAACGTTGATATGATGCCACTTACATTCCAAAAACTCGTTAAAGGATCAAATGTATATATTGATCAGAATATCAAAGGAGAAATACTGAGCTGGTTTTCGGATGAGATTCTCAAATATATTCTCAATGGGACAAATAAGAGTTACGATGAATGGCATAGTAAGTTAGGCAATGCTTTTGTAGTTAAAGTGAATAATGAGTTATTTAAAGATAAGTATTATCCTATGCAGTATGGAAAAGCTCAAAAACTCATAAATATGACAATGAAATATCTATCTACTTGTGACAATGCTGATAAGTATGAAGAAAGATTTAAGGATTGTCATATGGCTTTAGACAGTAAGATTTTAGATTGGTATTATAATGAAGTTAGACCTGATATCAAGAAGTCTTATAGAAAAAGCTGGAGTTCTCTTGATGAAATCTCATATTTTGAAATACAAAATGACATAAGAGAATACTGCAAAACACATAATTATATTCCATTTGTTCAAGAATGGCCTATATGGGCAGAGTATATGAAAAAATAGAAAGGAGCGTCCCCATGCCCGCCCCCATCCTCACCGCCTCCACCCGCAGACTCCGCAGCATAGCCGAGATCACCGCCGAGCGCGGGGTCATCAAGACCCCCGGCTATTACATTTTTGAGGTCGCTTACGCAAAACCCGAACGCCCGAACAACGACCCGACACGGTTCATCAACGGCGTTGTGATGTGTGTTGCAACGATGAAGCTCTGCGTCCATTCCGTCGTTTACGGTGCGGACTATATCAGCTTCGAGTGCAGCGGTCAGGATGCCTACGGCTACAATGCGAGCGGCACTTACTATTACTATCAGTCGCCCTTGTATATGCGCGGTGACAGGCCCTTCGTGCTGTCTGTCACTCCCGCGTGAAAGGAGAACATTATGCAGATCACCGACGAATATGCCGCCAAGCTCAACGAATATTTCAAGCCCGAGAAGCCCCTCACCGCAGAGCAGTACGGGGCGATGATCGAGCCTTTTGCCGAACATATGCGCAGCGTGCTTCTGCTGCACGTCTGCGAGGGCAAGAGCCTTACGGAGGTCTCTGCTATCAGGGATTCCAACGTAATGCGCATACAGCAGATATTCAGCAAGGCCGAGCGCATGATGAAGCACAGAGTTCAAAACCCCGGCAAGAAGTACCGCGTGAAGGATTTTCTCGACAAACCGGAGGACGGCAAATGAATAAAAACGAAGACACAAGAAATCTGCTGACCGAAAACTGGGTCTACTTTACCACAAAGATCCGTAACGGTAAAATAGACATTACTTCAATGATCCCGAATTATAAACGGACGTGGTCATATTTTTCGGAAGTTGTCGGAAGCGGCTCGTTTTCTGTCGATGATATAAAGCTCATAAATGCGATCCACAGATTTACTTCTGAACTGACCGAGGCAGCAAGATATTTTTATTATATAAATCCGCACCATGAGGTTTCCTCAAATCTTCTCATCATGTCCATGCTGATCTATAAGCTGCTGGACAACATCGCAGACAAACGCTTTTCAACAGGTGTGCTGAGATTTGAGATCTTCGGGAAAAAGAACATAGTTTTCCTTGACGGTTTTGATCATACTTTCCGTGATCTGTGGAAGGAGTGCTTTGAAAGGCTGAAACAGGGACAGGAGGATTTTTTATGATAAAGATACTGAACATCCACGGCTATCACGGCAGCCCCAAGAACAGCGCATATCAGGCGCTTGAAGCCCTCGGCTGCGAGATCATCGCGCCCGCGCTTGATTACGATAACGTGTCGCCGGATAACATCCTCGGCAGCCTGAAATACATTCTTGCGGACAAGCGCCCCGATATCATCGTCGGGACAAGTCTCGGAGGATTTTATGCGGCGGTGCTGAGCGCACAGTGCGATCATCCCGTGATGCTCGTCAACCCGTTTCTGATGTCGTTTCTCACATTCGACGGCGACGTCCGTCCGCGCAGGGATATCAAGCCGCTGATCGGTCTGTTCGGACATCTGTCGCAGCTCGACAGCAGTAATGTCAGCTGCATCGTCGGCGATAACGACGAGCTGCTCGGCGACCACAAATTCACGGAAGAGCTTCTCGGCAACACACGCTTCCGCCGCATCCCCGGCGGAGGGCATTCGGGGTACACCCTGCCGCTGAAAGAGTATTTTGCGGAGATGCTGCCTTACTATACGGATGTCCTGCCGAGGAGAGAGTGGGCAGATGGGTTTCCGGGGCTTGATGAGGATTAGCTGGTGTTGACAGATGGTGAATGGTTTGATATGATTGTTATATAGAGTGACGTTAAAACGAGAGGTTGAATGGAGGTTTGAATATGAGTAGATCGCTTTTTAACAGATTATATAAACGTAGTATGACGATTAATGAACAAAGAGAGGACTTTCTAACAGAAATGCTTGCATGGATGGTGGACACTCTTCCTCAATTTGCTAAAGATTATGTACAATGTTTGTGTGAAAGTGCTACTAATATTTCTTTACCTCCAAACTTTAATGTTCAAGCCGAAACACAAATAATTGTTGAAAAAGGACGAATAGATTTAATAATATATACCGATTGTGGAATAGGATTTATTTGTGAACATAAAGTGGATAGTGAATTAGCAGAACGTCAGCTTGAAAAATACAAAGAATGTATCCCCGAAATCCAGCAGAAATATAAATCAGAAACAGGAATTGATACAGAATACTACATTGTATTGGTAACCAAAAGCGATATACAACACAAACAAAAGTCCGATATTAAGTTGATATGGTATGATATTTTTAAGTATTTCTATGAGCGTCTTAATTCCTACGATGACAGAGAAAAACTCATAGTTGAACAATTTCTAGATTATTTAACAGAGGAGGAAATGGGAATGAAAGAAGCGGTTAATATTCAAGGAATAAAGAGTTTCTGCGCTGCATTTGATATGATATCTATTTTTGAAAATATGATTAGAGATTACGAAAAAAATATTAACTGGGCAGAAGTATGCCCTGGGCTTGATAGTTTTGTTTCCGATTATAACAATAATATTGGAAGATTATACTTTAAAGATGATCGTAGGACAATTGAATTCGGATCGTGGAGGCCCTCAATATTTGCCGGATTAATATATAAAAACAAGCTCTATAATATCTCATGTTTTGATAACGAACCGTTATTGGTTATTGCTGTAGAATACGATAAAAAAAGACAGGACGTTATTAGAGAAAAAAACTGGTATAATGAAATGGTAAAAGAAGAATCAATTATTAGAAATCAAAAAGGTTTCTTTATGGATCCAAAACCCGGTAATAAAAATATAACGTTAATACTGTGTAAACCCCTAAGTGAAGTGTTGAATGGAGTCGAAGAAGATTATCGTCCGCAAAAAGAAAAAGTATTGAAAGAAATTATCAATGGAATAAATCTGATACTTGAGTACAATAATCGAGCAAAAATATAACTGTATTATGGTATCTGAATATAAATCGACCGGAATTGTTGAGATGTATATTAGTTTCTCTCACGGTGTGGTCTTTAGAAAGAAGTAATACTCTCCCCACAGCTTCATAAACTTCTACGATCTTCCCCCCTCCCCCGAAACCTCAGGGCACTAATAAGGTACAACGCCTCTCAAAACCTGCCAGGCCAGCACCAAACCGCAGCATTTTACAGCACTTTATTTGGAACCTATATATAAAAAGCCGACATAAAAACTTGTCGGCTTAATTATTTGATCTGTCGGTCTGGCGCTGTTCCTTAACGGAGTTATTAGCCCCGGACACCCTCACCAAAAAATCGTTTAAAGTCTTTGGAAATGGAGTCAAGCTTTGCGAAGCAAAGCTGGGGCTAACCTTTCTTCAGAAAGGTTTCCCTCAGTAGCTTCCGCACAGGGAGCGGCATATCACCGAGAAGCAGAGCAGGGAAGACAGGGTGAAAAAAACAATGTCAGGTTTTTGCGGCTGTGGGGGACTATATTATTAGGGTGATACACAAGTATTGCCTTCAAAAAGGGGTGAGGAGCTTGAGCGACGAAAAGATACTAAAGCTGATGAAACGCAGCGAGAACGAGGGGTTTGAGGCACTTGTCCACCGCTACTCGGGGTATGTGCGGACGATAGCGATATCAAAGCTTGGGTCGGCTGCGGCGGAAGACGCCGTGAACGGGGTATTTTTCGAGATACTGAAAGCGCTCAGGCGTGAGAAATACGAGATACGTTCGCTGAAAGCGTTAGTCTCGGTGATAGCCGTGCGGCACTGCTCGGGGCTGTTTTCGGAGCAGATGAAGCAGGAGGCCCTGCCGATAGACGAGCAGTTTTTCGAGCCGATGTACGAGGAAGCCTACGACCGGGCGGAGCTCATCGCCTCGCTGAAAAGCCTTGGAGAGCCGGACTGCGAGATATTCCTGCGCAAGTATTTCTTGGGACAGACCAGCGCGGAGATAGGGGCAGCTCTCGGGCTGAAAACGAACACGGTGGATCAGAGGATATCACGCGGACTTCGCAAGCTGCGGGATATGATGGAGGGTTGAAGCCATGGAAAAATATTTGTATGATCTTTTCGGCACAGCCTCCGAGGAGGAGCTTGCCGAGTTCGACGACGAGCTTGAAAGCATAATCGGCAGCTGCAAGAATACCGACAGACAAATAATCTCCGCTGTGCAGGAGCTTGCAGAGGACGGAGGAGAGCCTGTCAAGCAGCCTGCGACGGCGGTGAAGGTCAGGAGCCTGCTGCCTGCGGTCATAGCTGCCGCAGTCGCGCTGGTGCTTTTTGCGGGGCTGTTTTTCAAGATAGAGCACAGTGTCAGACGTTCGGCGGAGACTGCTCCCGGGGCAGAAAGCTCCGAGCAGGAGAGCACCGTCAATGTGACAGGCAAGGAAGCTGCGGAAATGCTGAAAGCCTTTTTCGACGACTATGTCAAGGCGGTCAAGGAAGGCCTCGTCGGGGCGAATACCATATCCCTGAGAGGCTTCGCTGTGGATCTTTCAAAAACGGATTCATTCAATTACAGGATACTGAAAAATGTCCAGAAAACGCTTCAGGATATTTCAAGGGACAGAGGCGAGGACAACGATCATCCTCTCCCTGAAAACGGAGAGTTCTATGTGTATATCGCTCCCGACCTGGTCGTTGCCATGGTGGAATGGCGAGAGAGCAGCGGCTCTGAACCGATCTACCTCAGCGACGAGGGCATGATCGTTGATGGCTCGGGCTTCGGCGGAGTTAAGCTCACAGGCTGCTACGAGGGCTACAGCTCTCCCAAGGCCACAAAGTCTTCCGACGGCATCTGGGCAGCAGGAGACCTTGCTTCGGCGACAGCACAAAAAAACTTCGATCTTATCATTTCAAATGCTCCGAACAACTTTACAAGGCTGAATGTCTTTGACCATGTCAATTTCTCGACCAGCGAGTGCAGCCGCATAAAAACAGGCATCTGCGGCTATGCCGACGCCTATCCTTTTGTGGAGATATATGTCGTTGCCGAAACAAAGGACGGCCTGCCTTTCGACATCGAAGGCCTTGGCACAAAGATTTACAGCGGCGGCTATGATGATCTTATCTCTGAGTATTCCTTCACCGACATAAACGGCGGCGACAGGATATCCGGCATCATCTACTGGAACTTCGACCGCGGTTCTTCCGAAGCTATAGGCAGGATACTCGTTCCTGTTGCAAGAGCCGAAAGCTTCCCCGGAGAGAGCTCAGCCGAAAACAATGAGGACACTGCGAGCTCCTACGATAATTCGGAGTGGTCCATCGACCTGAACATCGACCCGATAATGAAAGGGCAGCTCAGCGATCAGGATATCTACTATCTCAGCGGCGGCAGACTTGAATTTGACTATACAAGCAATTCTGTAAATGACAGCAGTCAGTACACGGTATGCTGGAATACGTATTCGCGTCATGAAAACCACGATATCATTTCCGATAAAGCTGTCACCTCAAACGAAAAGGAGCTTTTGGAAAAGATGAACAGCTTTGCAGAGTATGTTGCGCTGAGGGCCGATCGTTTGTCGAGAAATAATTTTAAAGATAACTCTGCCGCAGGTATAGCGCTCAATTCCACCGCAGCAAACACCGAATATAAAGCCTGCCTTGATAACGGTCTGGCTCTCGGCTTCAAGAAGTCGGAAGACGGGGTATATCAGGCCGAGCTTGCAGCCGGCAGCACGCTCTTCACGATCAGCAGTGACGGCAAGCAGGAGATGCTGGGCGAGCTGTACGAATATGTAGATAAGTACGTCAAAGAAAACTCAGAAAGTGCAGAAACAAGAGAAGTTGATATACCCGTTGACGAACAGAGCTGATAGATATACAGGCTCTGCCGAAACAAAAAAGCTGCGCGATCCGTCTTGGACCGCGCAGTTTTTTATGTGATTCAAGTCTTATACACAAGCTCGTAGCTTACATCCAGACCGTCCGTTATCGGAACGCTGCTGTTCGGGATGTTTTTCAGCGTAGCGATTATGTAAACGTAGCCGTCAGCCGGACGGTATGTCGTATCGCCTGCCTTGATACCGGTGTAGTACTTTGTGCACTTGATGATCTTAGTGTAGCCTATCGCAGGATAGGTGAAGGTGATGTTCACATAGTCTATCTTATCGACCTCGCTCTCCGCCAGCTCGATAACACCCCTCTGAGTGTACTTGCCGTTGGCATCGAGCTCGGTGAACTGCTTGTAGACCCCGTTAACGACCTTGTTGACTTTCCATTCAACGGTTCTTGTTTCGCCTTCACCGCAGCTTACACCGATCGCGATCACTTTGTTCTCTATTTCTGAAACAGGAACTGTGTATTCGGATAGATCGGAGGTCGAGTTCCAAGATGAATCAAATACAGTGAATTTAAAATCACTCTTAAGAGTAACAGAGATAACATTATCTTCATCATTGCCGGCAAGAAGTGTACTCTTTGAGATAGAGGTCTGAGACCAATAGTCTGAATTGCCTTCAAGAATTACATATCCGTCGCGGTCATATACGGGAACGAACGGAACCTCTTCATTGCCAAGAATACTGCAAAGCTTATCAACAACAGGTTCAGAAACAGAATACCATTCCAATTTAGCTCTGTTTAAATAGCCGTGGAGCTCCGACCTTTTTTCGTACTCGGTTGTGGATATCGCGTTATTATCCCATAGTACGGCAGATACAGAAGTGTTGCTGTATTTGGTGCTTAATGCTTTAACCTTGTTTGCATAATACTCTGCCCATTTAACACGTTCACTTGTGTTATTCATATTAGTTGCGCTGAATTCGCCTATGCAGATCGAATAACCTTTAGAAAGGAAAAGACTATCCATCTGATTGAAAACATAGTTCATGTCGGACTTGTAGCTGTCATCGAATACAGCACCTTCGGTTTTTGAAAATGCGAAATTATTATGGATATATGCGTGCAGCGAAACAATAAGATTACTGTCATTGAAAGTGCTCATATAGTTTGAAAGAGCTGTCATTGCATTATCGCTTATTGAAGCTGCATAGGTCGGCACCATAAGAGCTCTTGTGGAATTGTTTCCGCCTGTGGCACGAACAGTATCAACGAAATCTTTGTTGAGCTGATTTACAACATTGCGCTGTTCATCGGTTCCGCCAATCCATTCTTCATTACCTGCATCATAGTTTCTCGGCTCATTCATTCCCTCGAAGATCAGGTGGTAGTCATAGTCGGCGAAATATGTTGCGATCTGTCCCCACAAAGCTTTCAGCTCCGTGCTTGCAGCAGAATAATTTGAAGGCAAGGGTCTGTTCCAGTTGTCGTGATGAGAATTGAGTATTACATACATATCCTCATCTATCGCATAGTCAACAACTTCCTTGACACGTGCAAACCAATCAGCGCTGACTGTATAATCTCCTCCGGCTTCGTTTGCCATTGCGTATCTCCAAGTTACAGGAACACGAATGGTATTGAAGCCTTTTGCTTTTACAGCGAGGATCATGTTCTTTGTTGTTCTCGGATTTCCCCACGCTGTTTCCCCGTAAACATAAGTCTGGAGATTATTGTCGTAATAGCTACTTTCAAACGAGTTGCCCAGATTCCAGCCGAGACCCATGTCTGCAACTATCTCCTTTGCAGTCGGAGCCGCTGCTTCGGCGGTGGCGGTCATGATCGCCGGCGAGGTCACGGGCAGAGAGGCTGCAAGCCCCAGCGCAAGGGCTGCCGAGGTCAGCAGGCCGAGAAGCCTTTTCTTGATCGATTTAGATATCATATCATCATTCCTTTCGCAAAGATGCCTATATTTCCACATTATAATTATACAGTATCTGCCCGGAAAAATCAATCTGTGTTTCAAACAACTTTTTCAAAACCTATTTGGGCAATTTAACAAAGGCCGGTATTTTTTCAGCTGCCTTTGCACAAAAAAGACGCACGCAAAAGCGCACGTCTTTGCTTTTATTCTTCGCTTTTCTTTCTCCGCAGGGCAAGGGGCAGCAGGATATATCCCGCAAGAACAGCCAGTGCCCCAAGGCTTATCACACGCCCCCACACCACATAGCCGTTTCGGTAGGTGAAGACGATCTCGTTCTCTCCCTCGCCGCAGAGCACGGCCATAAGCCCGTTATCAACCTTCTCGACTTCTGCCTTTTCGCCGTTGACCTCAGCCGTCCACCACTCGGAATAGGGCACCGAGAAGAAGACCAGGTTCTGCCTGTCAAGGGTTATGTGGGACTCAAAGCCCGTGGAGGTGTATTCAAACCTGTCCGCTGCCGAGGCCCGGCGTTCTGCGCAGATCTCGCTGTAGCGGTCGAAGACCGTCCGGCAGTCCTCGGGGTCGTATTTCTCAAGGATATCTCCGTAGCGTTCAGCCTGTTCGCTGTCGAGCACTATCGCTTCGAGCAGTGCCGAGCTTTGCAGCAGCGATGGATAGCCGTCCAGCTCGCCCTCGGTCACATATTTATCAAACGCGAAGCCCATGGGGATGAACTCGGTATTCTCGTAAAAATCCAGCCCATGCTGCTGATAAAGCGCCTTGAATGTACCCTTCGTTGCCGTGAGCTCTTCGCTCATGGGCTTGATCTCTCCGTTGGCATCGTAGTAGGGGTCGTCGATGTAGTATCTTACGGAAAGCAGGGTCATAAGCGGATAGTAACTCGGCTCGTAGCTGGATTTCACGACCCTGTTGATGCCTATAGAGCTGTAGAAGTCCGTTATCGTCGGCTCGACGGTGGAGTTGAAATACCTTACCGTATCATCGCCCCAGACCGTGGGCATATTGTTCAGGTTCGGACCCGATGAAACACGGTAATATCCGCCCTTCGGGAGCCTGTCGCCGGAGGAGGCGTATTCCACAACGGCACGCATATTATCAACTTCCGACGTCCCTCGGAACATATATGCGCTCCATACAAAAACGCATATACCGGCTGTGCAGAACACGGCTGTCCGATTGAACAGCTTGCCGAGCATAACGGCCTTGTCGGGGCTTTCGGGCTTGTATAGGCTGAGCCCAAGCATCCCCAGCGAGAATACCGTGAATACCAGCTGTATGTAAACATAGGTGTAGTTCTCAAAGCCTATTTTCAGCACCTTGTTTTTTGCCAGCAGGGTGATGACAAGCTCCGCCGCAAGTATAACGGCAGTTATTATTGCCGTGGGAACAAAGCCCTTTTTGAGTTCAAGCTCATCCTTCCGCCAAAGCTCCAGAGCCTTGGCTGTCACAACGCTGCATATCAGCATCGGCATATAGAACCAGCGTCCGTAGAACATCGTGTTGAAAAACGAGAAGGACTGGTTCAGCACCGGAACAGCTATGAACACAAGGCACACGCCCAGCAGGACTTTAAAGAGATCCTTTCCCTTTACGCAGCGGAAATATGCGATAACGCCGGTCAGGGAGAAGAAGTGTATAAAGGATGCGTAAGATGTTGCGTCCAGCTCGTTTGCCCGGTCAACGCCGAAGTTCTTGATAAGGGTGATGTTCGGCAGCGAGAACATATTCTGGATGATATACAGATAGACCGACTTGTAGCGGTAAACAAAAAGCTCGCTGCCCGAGAGAAAGCTCGTGACTCTCGGGTTGTTGATTATGGACATCGCAGAGGGAATGAGCAGCAGAGCAGCGCAGGCTGTTCCGAGGACGCTCTCAAATGCCAGCAGCCCGAAGCGCTTGGCGCTGAGCTTGAAATGCCCGGTGATGACAGCGACGATGAAATACATCACGATGAAGATGACCTGTCCGAAGAAGAAGTAATAGCTTGTGAAAGCTGCAAGAGCAACGCTTAGGGCAAACACACCGCGCCTGCCGTCTTTGACGAGGCATTCAAGAGCCCAGAGCATGAAGGGCAGCATGAGTATAGCATCGTGGAAGTGGTTGTAGATAAGATTTGCCGTGCTGTATGAGGACAGTCCGAAAAGCACCGCACCTGTCATGCAGGCAGTCTTGTCTTCGCAGAAACGCCTTATAAAGCCGTAGGCTCCCACAGAAGCTATGGAGGCTTTGAGGGCTATGAGCCAGGGCATCGCTGCGATAACGGCACCCGAGGGCAGAAGGGTCGAGAGCCAGAAGAATGGACTTCCGAGCAGGTAGAAGGAATAAGTCGCAGCAGTGTCAGAGCCGAGGTCGGCTGCGTGATCCCACATGGGCAAGCCGTCGCGGACCATGTCGTGGAGGTGGGTGTAGAAGGCTACCTGCTGCTTGTTGTAATCTCCGTAGTAGAAAAAATCACCGCCGTTCAGTATGATGATCGGCAGAAAGCAGATGCCGCAGGCGATGAAGCTTATCAGAAATACGCGAAGATATTTTTCTTTGTTTTTTTCAGGCAAGGCGGCTCTGCTCCTTTCTCAGAAGATCCGGATAATTCTCAGGCGCTCAGAGAATGAGCTCTTTGAGCGCCGAGATAAGCTTGTCCATTTGTTCGTCCGTGCCGATGGTTATGCGCAGACGGTTGTCGATACGCTTCTTTTTGAAGAAGCGCACATATATGCCCTTTTCGCGCAGGAAGAGGAAGATGTCCTCCGCTCTGTGCTTTGGGTGTTCCGCAAAAAGGAAATTCGTGCTGCTGTCGGGAAGGATGAAACCTAGGGCTCTCAGCTCTTTGGCTGTGCGGTCTCTTGTGGCTATTATCTTCCTGCAGGTGGCTTCAAAATACTCTCTGTCCTCGAAGGCTGCGCAGGCGGCTTTTATCGCAACTGCGTCAACGGGATAGGAATTATAGGAATCCTTTACAGCGTCAAGATACTTTATAAGATAGGGGTCTGCAATAGCGACAGCGGCTCTCATCCCCGCAAGGGAGCGGGATTTTGAAAGGGTCTGCGTCACAACGAGATTGGGATATTTCTTTATCAGCGGCACGCAGCTCACTTCTCCGAAATCCGCATAGGCTTCGTCGATGATAACGATGCTGTCTGTGTTGTGCTGCAGGAGCTTTTCTATCTCGCTCAGCCCCAGGGCTATCGTCGTAGGCGCATTGGGGTTCGGCAGGACTATACCGCCGTTCGGAACGAAAAAGTCCTCCACGTTTATCCTGTAATCCTCATCCACCGGCAGGGTCTTATAAGGCACACGCAGCAGCTCGCACCACACGGGATAGAAGGAATAGGTTATATCGGGGTAGAGGATAGGCTCCTCAGAATTGAAAAACGCACGGAAGGCAGCCGCAAGTATGTCATCCGAGCCGTTGCCTGCGAACACACACTCCGGCTCGATGCCGTAGAATTTTGCGACGGCACGCCTGAGAGGTGCTGCGTCCATAGGGGGATAGAGCCTCAGCGAACCGGCGTCGAACTCCGCGATGGCTTTCGTCACCAGCGGCGACGGAGGATAGGGGTTCTCGTTTGCGTTGAGCTTTATTATATCATCCGACTTCGGCTGTTCACCTGCCGTGTAGGGTTCGATATTTATGAGATTTTTTTCCCACGCTCTGTTCATAATGTTTCTCCTTTGTTAATCGGGAATATATTCTCTTACCCTCAGACGGATGCCGACCTTCTCGGCTATCCGGCGGGACTTTTCTATCTCTTCCTCGCCGATGATGTCAACAACTGTGAACACCACCTCGGGGACATATTCCTTTACTCTGCCTGCGAAGGAGAGCATCTCGCTGTAGCAGTCAACGTCCTTGAAGCTCGGGCGGGTCACCTTTGCGTAGGCTTCGGGGTCAGAGGCGTTGAGGCTTATGGAGATAACATCGCACACACCCTTAAATTCCGGCGCTGTGTCACGCTTGTTGATAAGATCCGAAAGCCCTACGGTGTTTATGCGTATCTTTATATCGCTGACGCTGCGGATATATGCCGCAACGGTCTTCAAAATCTCCAGCTCACAGGTGGGCTCGCCGTAGCCGCAGAAGACCACCTCGCTGTATTTCGAGAGATCGCGTTTCTTCACGGCTTCGATGACCTCTTCGGCTGTGGGCTGATGCTCGAGCCACAGGGGATCGGAACCGTAAGCTCCGTCGCCGTTGTGCCTGATGCAGAAGGTGCAGTTGCAGGGGCACTTGTTGGTTATGTTAAGATAGAGGCCTGTGCCGACCTCGTATGTCAGAGTCATGCTTTTTTTCATAATAATGCTTCCTTTTGCTTTGAAATATTATTCGTCCTGCATCGAAGTGCGGAAGGGCGCAAGGGGCAGGCCGTTTCCTCCGAAGAGGGAATACTCCGGGAAGTTGCCCCAGCAGTATCTTGCGAACCTCGGTGAAGAGACCTCGCTGCTTGTAAGAACTATCCTGCTGCCTTCTATCTCTGCCCGGGCAGGGAAGAACTTTTTGTCCTCTCCTGCGACCTCGAAGCCTGTAACAGCTCCCTCAGCGTGGAGACCGTCGGCATAGTCCAGCGAAACTATCAGCTTGCTGCCGTCGGTGACATAGCTTTTATAAAGCGGTCCGAAAGCGGAGACATCCATGCCATAGACCAGCTTTTCCGCCTGTAAGCAAAGCCTTTCGCCCACGGGCTTTTTGTCCAGCGGGTGGATGTTGTTGAACTCTCCGCAGTCGATGCAGACGGCTATGCCTGTGTTCTTTACTGTCTCGAAGGCACGCATCTGAGCTTCGCGGATAAGACACCAGTGCTTGTAGTCGGGGTCTGCTTCAAACTTGAAGGCCGGCAGCTGCACCATTATAAAGGGCAGCCTGTCGTCCTCCCATTTCTCGCGCCAGATGCGGATGAGCTTTGTGAACAGCGAGTAGTAAACACGGGGCTTGTGGTCGTCGCTTTCTCCCTGATAGTAGAGGAAGCCTGCCAGCGTGTAGGGGCATACCCTCATCAGCATACTTTCGTACATCTTTCCGGGAACGAAGGGGTTGAATTCGTTCTTGGGCCCGGGCCAGATGTTCTTGCCGATCTTGTCCTGCAGCTCCAGCCAGCCGATAGTCGGCTCGACTTTATAAACTTCCTGAGCCTTTTCGTTCCAATCCTTGTCGTAGGCGAGATAATCCTCGTAGTCCTTCTTCTGCTGCTCGAGGCTCTTGCCCTTGACTTCGTTGTAGTATTCGTCCATGTAGTCGGCGATCTCGCTGTCTGCAAGGATATGCTCCTTGTCTATCCAGGAAGTAGCTGAAGTTCCTCCCCAGTTGCAGCCGATGAGCCCCACAGTTACACCCAGCTCCTTTGAGAGCTTTCTTGCAAAGTGATAGCCCACAGCGCTCCAGGCACGGGAACCTTCGGGATCGCAAACTCCCCAGCCGGAATTCTTTTCGGCTTCGATGGCTTCTTCAACCGAGCCCACTTTGTTTGTATAATAGAACCTTACGGGTATATCTGCCGTCAAAGTCTTGAGCTCTTCCTTGCCGTCCTTGGCGTTCTGCAGTTCAAGCTCCATATTGGACTGTCCGCCGCAGAGCCATACTTCGCCTATCATAACGTTATAGAACCTGCGCTGCTCCGAGCCGTCAAGCTCCAGCACCAGCTCATAAGGTCCGCCGGCCTGCATGGGAGGCAGGGTAACGCACCATTTGCCGTCCTTCACCGAGCATTCGGCGCTGCTGCCCGAAATGCTTGCCCTGACTGTTCCGTCACAGTCGCACTCTCCCCAGAGCTTTACGTTTTTGCCTCTCTGGAGGACCATATTATCCGAAAAAACCGCTGCTGCCTTGAACATATCTATACCTCCGAAATATCGTCGTCTTCATCGTTTTCCTGTTCCGAGCCGGGCTTGATGACCGAATATATCTTCCAGTCGTCATCCTCGTTTATCTTCGCAAGATAGAATCTCCAGCCCTTGTTTTCGCCGTCAAGCTCCTTGTCGCCTGCGCCGAAATGGCTGGTGTATCTGAAATCTACTTCAAAAGCCGCCCTGTCATAGCAGCCGCCGTAACGCCAGTCGTCCTCGCTGAGCTTCTTGACCCCTGTCAGCTTTATGGAGCACAGCAGGTCAAGATCCATTACATAGTTCTTTGACACCGATGCCGCCGAGCCTGAATCCGGCAGGGCTGCAAGCTGCATACCCACGTTGTTGCCGTCGTCCCAGTAGCTGAAATATTGCCTAAGGGTCTCCTCGGCTGTCATTCCCGAGGGCAGCTTTGTATCTGCGCATTTGTCTATCATCGAATGAACGTGCACAACGAGAGACACCGTCGTTATAGCCGCTGCGGCCAAGATCCCCGTCAGCACATACATGATGATATGCAGCACTTTCGAGCGCTTTGCAGGCTTGGCTTCTGCTTCCGTGCTTTCAGCTTCGCCGTCGGCAGCTGTTTCTTCCTCGGGCTTTTCTTCGTTAGCCTGCTCTGTTTCTTTTATTTCCTCTGCCGCTTCCTCTTTCAAAACAGCGGCTTCTTTCAGGATCTCTTTCTCTTCCATAATTCCCCTTAGATCAAAAATCAATAGTATCCGAGCTCTGTTGTTATGGCGGCTCGTTCGTCGGCGAGCTTGCCCTCGTAGCCGCTTTCCGGCATGAACAGGCTCGAATAGCTGTAGAGTGCCACTCCGTCAGCTCCGTAGGAATAGCTGTCGTGTATCTGCTTTGCGATGATATTGCTCGTTGACGAATACTCGCTGACGAGCATTATGTTTGCCGGAGCTATGCCTATGTACATGGAAGCTCCGCTGTGACGCGGCATATTCAGCCACTGGCTCAGCGTCGAAAGGAAAGGCCTGTACTGGTTGCTGTAGCCGAAATATATCTGCGGTGCGATATAGTCCAGGAAGCCGGGCTCTGACACCCATCTCTCCACATCCGCATACTGGGAGTAGTAATTCACTTCCACATTTCCGCCGGGAGCAACTCCGAACTGCACCGAAGGATCATAGGCCTTCACCGTGTTGTACATACCCCTCACGGTCTCGGAGCAGTTATAGAAACGCCATTCCTTAAGGGACATACCGTCGCCGTATTTTAGGTAGGCGGAGTCGTCGAAGGAAGCGTCTGTTGTGGGGTAGAAGTAGTCGTCGATGTTCACGCCGTCAACATCATATCTTGATACGATCTCCGCAACGCCGTTGTTGATGAGCTGCCTTACCTCGGGGATGCCGGGGTTCAGCCATACCCAGCCCGTCGAATCGACGTAGGTCATGTATTCGGGGTAAAGTCCCGGATAGCTGTACCACTGTCTTATGGTGCAGTCGGGCATCGCTGCGATGTTGTCCGGCTTGTCAACGCGGTAGGGATTGATCCAGGCGTGGACGGAAAGCCCGTACTGATGTCCCAGCTCCACCATGACCGCCAGGGGATCGTAGCCGGGGTCTTTTCCGGACGAGCCGGTTATCCACCGTGACCAGACAAAGAGATCAGACTTGTAGAAAGCGTCGCTGAAAGCTCTTGTGTGAACATACAGCGTGTTTATCCCCAGGTCCTTTGCGTTCTGGCAGAGGGTCGAGAAGTTATTTCGGAAGTTCTGTTCTCCGCCGCCGGACATCAGCTCCGAAAGGGTCATGCAGGTGACCCACATGGCCTTCTGCTGCATATAGTTGAGCCTGTCTCCCGAGATCCTGGAGTCTCCGCGCTGGCTTTCCGAACTCTCAACGGGAGTCTGCTCCTCTTCCTCTTCGGGTTCTTCCTCCTCGGGAGGTATCTCCTCGGGAGCTGTTGTGATCGTTGTGGTCGTGGTCTTCTTTTTCTTCTTTTTTGTAGTTGTTTCTTCCGGCTCCGGTTCTTCGGGAGCTGTTGTGGTCGTTTCCTTTTTTGTCTTCTTTTTCTCTTCCTTTTTCTTATCCTCCGAGAGCTTCACAAGCTCCTCGCTGTCCAGAGTCGTCACGGTAAGTGTGAACTCCGGCTCGACGGTGGTGACGGTTGTGGTCGCAGGTGCGGAGGCGGGGACAGCTGTTTCGGTGACAGTCTCCACAGCCGTCTGAACAGGCTCGGCTGTTTTGATGGGGCTTTCGCCGGCTGTCCGGGAAGCGATACCGGGAGCGAGCAGCGCAAATACAACAGCCGACAGCATAGCGGCTGCGCTTTTCAGCTTGTATCTCATCTGCTCTCACTCCGTTTCGTTTTTTATTCGATGAAGGACTTCATGCCGTGTTCGCGGCGGTAGTCCAGATATTCTTCGTATGTTCCCTCGCGGCAGATACAGCCGTCGGGGGTGATCTCGATTATCTTGTTTGCAACGGTCTGCATGATCTCGTGGTCGTGGGAAGCGAAGATAACTACTCCCTTGAAATCCCTGAGTCCGTTGTTCACGGCGGTTATCGACTCCAGGTCCAGGTGGTTGGTGGGCCTGTCCAGAAGAAGCACGTTCGAGCCGAACAGCATCATCCTCGAGAACATACACCTTACCTTTTCTCCTCCCGAAAGCACATCTACCTTCTTGTAGATGTCGTCGCCCGAGAAGAGCATCTTCCCGAGGAAGCCCCTCAGGAACGTATCCGTCACCTCGGTGGTGGAATACTGCCTTATCCAGTCAACGATAGTCATATCGCAGCCGTTGAAGAAGGCGCTGTTGTCCTTGGGGAAGTAGGAACGGGATGTGGTCGAACCCCATTTTATGCTGCCCTCGTCGGGCTCCGTGTTCTCGGCAAGGATCTCGAAAAGTGCTGTTATAGCCTGCTCGCTCTCGCCGATGAATGCCACCTTGTCTGTGCGTCCGAGGGTGAAGGTGATGTTGTTCAGAAGCTTCTCGCCGTCAACGGTCTTGGAAAGCCCCTCGACCTTGAGTATCTCCTTGCCGGGCTCTCTGTCCATTTCAAATCCGACGTAGGGGTATTTTCTCGACGAAGCAGGCATCTCTTCAACTGTCAGCTTGTCAAGGAGCTTGCGGCGTGAAGTCGCCTGCTTGGACTTGGACTTGTTTGCCGAAAAGCGGTTGATGAATTCCTGCAGCTCTTTTATCTTTTCCTCGGCCTTCTTGTTCTGCTGCTTTATCATCCTCTGCATCAGCTGAGAGGACTCGTACCAGAACTCGTAGTTGCCGACATACATTTTTATCTTGGTGTAGTCGATATCCACGATGTGGGTGCAGACGTTATTGAGGAAGTGTCTGTCGTGGGAAACGACGAGCACCGTGCCGAAGTATTCCGAAAGGAAATCCTCGAGCCAGCGTATAGCGTCAATATCCAGGTGGTTTGTAGGCTCGTCAAGCAGGATGATATCCGGGTTGCCGAACAGAGCCTGAGCCAGCAGCACCTTGACCTTTTCGTTGCCCGAGAGGGAAGACATCTGGGAATAGAGTATCTCCTCCGGCAGCCCGAGCCCCTGGATGAGCTTCGAGGCATCGCTCTCAGCCTCCCAGCCGTTGAGCTCTGCAAACTCGCTTTCCAGCTCACCTGCGCGGTCTCCGTCCTCCTCGCTGAAATCCTCTTTGGCGTAGAGCGCGTCCTTTTCCTGCATTATATCGTAGAGCCTTTTGTTTCCCATTATCACGGTGTCGAGGACGTTGTACTCATCAAAAGCGAAGTGGTCCTGCCTGAGTACAGACATTCTCGTTCCCTTGTCGATAATGACCTCGCCCTTTGTAGGCTCGATCTCTCCGCAGAGGATCTTCAAAAACGTACTTTTTCCGGCACCGTTCGCACCGATTATGCCATAGCAATTACCGCCTGTAAATTTCAGGTCGGCGTCCTTGAACAGCAGCTGTCCTCCGAAAGACAGAGTCAGTTCGTTTACAGTTATCATTTCATACTCTCCTTAATCATCGACTTTCCTTCGACTCTTCAAATTATCAGTACCTTTTATTATAACACGTTTTTCTGATTTTGGCAATACCCAATTTTTCGGCAGGCGTTTTCGCAGACTCCGCCTGCTTCAACCGCTTGGCGTTAAAAACGGCACCCCACAGTTTTCCGTGAGGTGCCGTTCGTTAGTTCTAAAATGCGTTGTAGTTGCTGCTGTTGTTTCCGTATCGGTACTGGTCTTCGTAGTCTATCCAGTTTCCGTTGTCATCGTAGTATCCGTTGTGATCGTAGGGGTTCGAGCTCGGCGTTGTGTCGTTCTCGTCGCGGCTGTCTTCTTCGATCACCGTCGTTCCGTAGATCATCTGCTGTACTATCCTTGCGTTAGCTCTCAGGTCTGCCAGCAGCACCGACTTGTGGTCAACAAAGTGTCCCGAGAATGTTTCCTCGGCAGGTATCTGTACCTGCTGTATCTCGTAACCCATATACTCGAAGGCGTGCAGCAGCAGCGAAGCAGTTTCTCCTTCTTCAAGGTCGGTGTAGGTGTCGGGAAGTATCTTGTCGGCAAGCTCCTTGAGCTGCATGAGCGATGCTCCCTTTGCCTTCTTGATTATCAGCGAGATAACTTCTCTCTGTCTTGCGGTCCTTCCGAAGTCTGCGTACTTCGTTCCCTTGTCGATGTGTCTCAGTCTTGCATAAGCAAGCGCCTGGTTTCCGTTGCAGTGAACGATCTCGCCCTCTTCGCTGAGCTCCGGCAGGTAGTCGGTTCCCCAGTCGTTGCCGAGGATCGCGTTCTGCTCGTCCAGGGGATTTTCCATACCTCTGGTATTATCGCCGTCGGGGTTGTTCGTTCTCTCGTTCAGATAACCGTGAGCCTCGTCGTTGGTGATCTCGATATCGAGTCCGCCGAGAGTATCGACTATCTCAACGAACTGGTTGAAGTTCACTATTACATATCTGTCGATCTTTACCGCGAAATACTGCTGGATAGTATCCTTCAGAGTTGTTATGCCGCTGAGGTAGTAGGCTGCATTTAGTCTGTCGGAAGCATCGATATCCGGGATATACAGGTACAGGTCGCGCATGAACGAGGTCATGGTTATGGTACCGAGCCTCTTGTTCAGCGAGATCAGCATCATAACGTCGGTATTTCCGCGGACTTCCTCGGAGCCGGAACGCAGGTCCTCGCCGACGAGCAGCACGTTGAACACATCCTGGTCGCTCATTATGTCTGTAGCATTCCGTTCAAGCTCTTCTTTAAGGCGTCTTTCCTCTTCCTCCGGGTCAAAGGTGTCGGACATATTCGGGTCGGTATCCGCATAGCTCATGGGAGCTGACGGGTCTGCACGGCTGTCCTCGCCTGCGAGCTTCCCGAAATAGAAGTGGAAGATCAGGAATATCACCAGCGCTATCAGGCAAAGCCCGAGGAAGACTGTTCCTGCGATAAAGAGTATCTTCTGTTTTGTGGTGAGCTTTTTCTTTTTGCCCTTGCCGTTCTTTCCGCCGGAGGTCTTTTTGCCCTGGCTCGAGCTTCCGGCAGTTTTGCTGCGGCTGCTCTGTTTTCCGTTTTCGGGTCTTATATTTTTCGGATGGCCGTTCTTTGTATGCTGGCCGTTCCTTGCACGGTTCCCGTTTCCGGCACCGGCGGGTCTTTTTCTCTGAGCCGGTCTGTGCTCGGGGTCACGAGCTGCGGCAGCTGCGATCTTTTCCTTGGGCACAGGCTTTATTTCGTCATCTATCTTTTCCGAAGGCTTTTTTTCAGGCTCTTCGTCCTTGATCTCCGGCTTTTCGCTGCGGTCGGGTCTCGGGAGCTCTTCCTTCTCGGGCTCGGGCTCTTTGGGAGCTTCTGCCTTTTCGGGGACATCCTTCATTTCTGTACTTGCTGCAAGTGCCCGTTCTTTTTTCTTTGCCATTGCAGCCGAGATGATATCTCCGAGATCGCTCTCGCCGTTATCCGCATCAGAGGGAACTTCGGCAGGCTCTTCCGTCTGCTGCTCCCGCTGTTTTTTCTTGCTTATCGCAGCGGAGATTATCTGTTCAAGCTCGTCGTCCTCCGAGCCAATCAGTTTATTCTTGTCTGACATTTGCAACCTCTCTTTTGCTGTCGGGCGGTCTTTTTGCCCTGTGTCGTTATGTCCGGTGCTGTCCGAACACAACACCGCATCTTATATTATATACTATTCTTTCCGAAATTACAACACTATTCCAAATATTTTTAAAATTTTTTCAATATGTCGCACCAAGCCGAACTTACCCGGCTGCATATTTGGTAAAGTTCGATAAATAAAGCTCCTCCGGCTGGTATAATAAGGAATTTCAGAGGCACAAAAAAGGCACCTGCGCCGTTTTTGGCGCAAGTGCCTGAGCTGTCAGAACTCTGAGCTCATCAGCCGAGAACTACCTCGACCTCATGCTCTGTGCCTGCATCGAATACGGGAAGAACGTTTCCGTTGATCTTAACGCCGTCAACAACAACGCTCTTTACGCCCTTGCTTACATGATCGGGGTTCTTGATGGTGATGTTGTAGGTGTTGCCGCGGAACTTTCTTGTCAGCTTGTAGCCGTCCCAAGCCTCGGGGATGGAAGGATCGACTTTCAGTCCGTTGTAGTCGGGGACCATTCCGAGGATGTACTGCGAGATAGCAACGAAGTTCCAGGAAGCAGTACCTGTCAGCCAGCTGTTCTTGGCTTCGCCGTGTCTCTTGGCGTCCTTGCCTGCGATCATCTGAGCATAAACATAGGGCTCAGTCCTGTGCAGGTCGGAGATATCCTCAAGATATGCCGGAGCGATCTTGGAGTAATACTCGAATGCCTGATCTCCGCGGCCGATAGCAGCCTCAGCGCAGATTATCCAAGCGTTGTTGTGGCAGAAGATACCTGCGTTCTCCTTGTAGCCGCCGGGATAGGTCGAGATCTCGCCGTACTCTTTATAATACTTTGTGAATGCCGGATTGTTAAGCACAAGACCGTACTTGGAATCAAGGTACTTCTTGACGCTGTTCATCGTGATAACGTCCTTGCCGCTTTCCTTGCCGAGTCCGCCCATTACAGCGAAGCCCTGAGGCTCGATGAAGATCTTGCCTTCCTCGCACTCCTTGGAGCCCACCTTCTTGCCGAAGTCGTCGTAAGCACGGATGAACCATTCGCCGTCCCAGCCGTAGTCGAGAGTAGCCTTGTTCATCTTGTCGATCTCAGCCTGTGCAGCAGCAGCCTCGTCGTCGAGTCCCTTATACTTGCAGAGTGCAACGTACTCGGGTCCGATGAAGCTCATCATTGCAGCCACCATCACGGATTCTGCGATCTGGCTGAACTTCTTCTCGCCGTACTTGGGAGAAGTATAGGTCTGGAAGCTCTCGCCCGGTGTGTCGGAATGGCAGGAGAGGTTCAGGCAGTCGTTCCAGTCAGCTCTCATTGCAAGAGGCAGACCGTGAGGTCCTACGAACTTGGCAACGTGCCAGAAGCTCATCTTCAGGTGGTGCATCATGCTCTGAGCCTTGCTCTCGTCGTTGTCGTAGGGCACCTGCTCGTCCAGGATGCTGTAGTCGCCTGTCTCCTTTATGTACTGAGCTGTGGAGAGGATCATCCACAGCGGGTCATCCGAGAAGTCGCCGCCGATAGCGTCGTTGCCCTTCTTGGTGAGAGGCTGATACTGGTGATAGCAGCCGCCGTCCTCAAACTGTGTTGCAGCGAGGTCGAGGATACGCTCTCTTGCTCTGTCGGGGATCTGGTGAACGAAGCCCAGGAGGTCCTGGTTGGAATCGCGGAAGCCCATGCCTCTGCCGATACCGCTCTCGAAGTAGGAAGCGGATCTGGACATATTGAATGTTACCATGCACTGATACTGGTTCCAGATATTTACCATCCTGTTGAGCTTGTCGTCGGCAGTCTCAACATGATACTGGGAAAGCAGACCGTCCCAGTAAGCCTTGAGCTCTGCCAGAGCGGCGTCAGCCTTCTCGGCGGTGTTCATCGACTCGATCATGGCGTAAGCCTTGGACTTGTTCATGCTGCCGTCAGCGTTCCACTTGTCTGTGCCGTTCTCAACGTAGCCCAGGAGGAAGACAAGGCTCTTCTCTTCGCCGGCTGCAAGGGTGATGTCGAGGCAGTGGGAAGCAACGGGGCTCCAGCCGTCGGCAACGGAATTCTGAGGTTTGCCCTCGAAAACGGTGCCGGGATTTGCAAAGCCGTTGTAGATGCTGCCCATAAAGGTCTCTCTGTCGGTGTCGAAGCCGCAGATGTCGGCATTAACGGTATAGAATGCAAAATGATCGCGGCGCTCTTTATACTCGGTCTTGTGGAATATGGTGGAGCCTTCGATCTCAACTTCACCGGTGTTGAAGTTTCTCTGGAAATTCTCGCCGTCGTCGGAAGCATTCCAGAGGCACCACTCGAGGAAGGAGAAGAGCTTGAAGCTCTTAGCCTTATCAGAAGTGTTCTTGAGGACTACCTTCTGAACTTCGCCGTTAAAATTCTGGGGAACGAAGAAGCTGACCTCAGCCGAAAGGCCGTTCTTTTCGCCCTTGATAACGGTGTAGCCGATACCGTGGCGGCAGGAATAGCCGTCGAGCTCGGTCTTAACAGGGCTCCAGCCCGGAGACCAAACGCACTCGCCGTCATTGATATAGAAATACTTGCCACCCATATCGACGGGAACGTTATTATAGCGATAGCGGGTTATTCTCCTGAGACGTGCGTCCTTGAAGAAGCTGTAGCCTCCTGCTGTATTGGAGATGAGCGAGAAAAACTCCTGTGTTCCGAGGTAGTTGATCCAGGGATAGGGAGTTCTCGGGTTGGTGATGACATATTCCTTGTTTACGTCATCGAAGAAACCGAATTTCATAGAAATTCCACCTTTCATAAGTTATGTATAAAAATTTATTTCCATAAATTATTACCGTTATTTACTGAAGCCTACGCTTTCATAGATCACCGAGTATTCATAGTAGGTGACGTCGATCTCGGAGCTGTATAGAGCGGCATCGCTGTATCCGCCGTATTCCGATCCGTCGATGAGACGCCAACTCCTCGAAAGATAGGTCTTGTTCGAGGGAGTGGGTTCGCCGTCTTTGAGCTCGCTGTATTTTTCCTTCGGGATAACGAGAACGATACTGTCAGAGGAGCCTTCTTCGTCGAACACCAGCAGGCATTTGCCGTCCTGCATACACGTCACATAGCTGCTTACGGTGACTTCCGTGGGGTGTTTCAGCTCGGAGCTTATCTTTATAACTGCGCTTGCCGGAACGAATATCCCGTAAAGGACTATCAGCCCTGCGGCTATGGTGAATACCAGCTGAAAGATCGAGCTTTCGCGCCCTTTCCAGGTCTTTATCACCAGAAAGATAAATACCGCCAAAGCCACCAGAGAAAAGGCCAGCGTTGCGATGTTTATGCTCTTAAAGCCTTCCACCGTAGCTTTTCCGCCGAGGAGATCGGCTTTGTCCAGCGCATCTTTCCTCAGCCAGCGAGCGATCAGATAAGTGAGGGCGAAGCCTGCAAAGAATGCAGCCCATTTTCTTTCTTCAAATCTCGTTTCCCGTATCTTATCGAGGTCAAAAAATCCGTCCATGCCGCTTGGTTATCCGATCGTGAAAAATCTCTGCCAGCACTGGTAGCTCTCGCCTTTTTTGAGCTCCTGATATCCGCTGACATCGCCCTTGAGCTTAAGGTTTGCCGAGTTTATCATGGCTGTCATGGGCTCGGGGCAGAAGAATCCGGCTGTGCCGCGGCAGTTCCAGACGTTCCAGAACCTGTATTCCTTGGATACCTCGTTGCACACCCGCTTGCCTGTGATCTTGTCGGTGACTACGGCCCCGTAGAAGGGCTTGCCGTCAAGGTCGGTGGTCTCGGCGGTGTACATCTCGTTGTTTATAGTGTGGAGAACGGGATGCATGGAGCCGTTGGGATAGCGCTTGTCTCTGCTTGTGAGAGGCAGGAGCTGCTCCGTTGGCAGGCATCTTTCGTTGAGCTCGCATCTCTCGCCCACAGCTATCCTGAGCCTCATGCCCTTCTGCTTGCCTCCGGGAGTTATCGGAGCGCTGAGGCAGGTGTGGGTGCATACCGAGACAGGCAGCCGCTTGTCCGAAAGATTGTCGAGGATAACGGTCTGCTTCAGACCTTCCTCCTCCGAGAGCTCATATTTATATGTGAGCTTGAAATCAAGAGGGAAGTACTCATACATCTTGTCGGTCTTGTCGAAGGTGTATGAGGTCACGCACACGGCTTTGTCACCCTGAACTTCTGCAAGCTCCAGCTTGTGCTCTCTGTCGTGTACCCAGCCGTGGATGAAATTATTGAGCTTGGGCTCGTTTATCGGCAGGTGATAGGTAGCGTCACTGGTCTTTAGGGTACCGCCGTCAAAGCGGTTCGGGAGATAAAGCGTAGGCAGACCCCAGAGGACTCTTGCCTTGTTGATCTCTTTCAATGTTGCCTTTTCCGACCAGCGGAACACTTCAATGTTGTTTTCGGTATCGAAAAGCCTGAGAACGCAGCTGCCGATAGCCGGTGCCACAATGGCAAAATAACGCCCTGCGGTAAGCTTAACACAGTCAACGCCCTTGCACTTGAACGCGGTCTCTGCCGAAAGTTCCATATCCATCTGTCTCCTTTGCCGTACCTGCGCCGTTTCCGGCAGCTTAAACGTTTATATACAACAATTATACCATATTTGCTTTGGATTGTCCAGTATTTTTTAACTTTTTTTATAAAAAGATTTTAACATTATTTATAAGAAGAAAAAGCCCCGATGCAGAGCTTTTTTCTCCGCAAAGGGGTGTATTTCATTGCTTTCTTATGCTTATCTCTCCGCTGAGGACGGTCTTTTTTTCGCCGTTTTCGGTCCGGACCAGCAGCCGGCAGCTGTCGTCAACGTCCTCGAGAACGCAGCTGTAGGAGCTCTCTCCGCTGATGACCCTGATCTTCTCGCCTTTCCACATCAGCCTGCTGCGGTAGCTTTCGAGGAAGCTCCTGCTTTCGAGCTCGCGGTAGTATCTCATCAGCCTTCTCAGCACATCTCCGGCAAGCCTGTTCCGCAGATCGCCCTCGGCCGAATCGAAAACAGCCGCTGCAACCTCCCGGAGCTCTTCGGGGAAACCGCCCTTCGGCTCGCAGGCGTTTATCCCGATGCCCACTATCGCATATTCGAGACCGCCGTTCTCAAGTGAGACAGAAGCCTCGGTCAGGATCCCGCAGATCTTCCTGTCTCCGATATAAACGTCGTTCACCCATTTGATGCCGCATTTTTTGCCGGAGGCTGCTTCAACCGCCTCTGCCACAGCGGCTGCGGCTGCGGTGGTTATGAGAGTTGCCTGCTCTGCCGGAAGGTCTGTCCTCAGCAGCAGGCTCATGTAAAGCCCTGTGTCCTCCGGGGAATAAAAGCTCCTGCCGAGCCGTCCCTTGCCTGCCGTCTGAGCCCCGGCGATGATCGCCGTTCCCTCGCAGGCTCCCGAGACAGCAGCCTCACGAAGCCTTGTATTGGTTGAATCCACGGACTTGAAGACCTCGGGAAAGACAGTATCTTTCGCCTCTCCCAGATATTTTTTTATCCCGGCTGCGGTGAGCATATCGCTTTTTTCTTCGAGCCTGTAGCCCCGGTTCGTGACAGCCGAGATAGCATAGCCTTCCTTTTGCAAAGCTCTCACGGCTTTCCAGACAGCACCTCTCGTGCAGCCAAGCTCCTTTGCCAGCTCTTCTCCCGAGACGAATCCTCCCCGGTTTTCCGCAAGGAGTGCGGCAAGCCTTTCCCGGGTGTTCATTGCAGGTTCTTGAAGCCTATCTTAAGGCTCTCTCCGTCAATGCTGACGGCATCGGAAAGCGCTATTGGCAGCTTTTCGTCATCGGAGAAGCCAATAGTCTCGCCGTCCTTGAGCTCCACATCTTCGCTGATGACATACTCGGCGATAGAAACGAGAAAACCGAAAAGCTCCGCAGGCTGAGCGCTTGTCCCGACGACCTCGATCTCTTCCTTGCCGAAACGCCTGAGTCCGCAGGTGAAGCCGTTGAGCACGCTGCCCTTTTCTCCCTGGGTGATATACATTCCCGCATGGACCAGCAGGGGAGTGGGCAGATCACCGTCCTTGAGCATCTCCGCTATCTTTATATAGTAATCTTTCTCATATACCGTCGGGTTCTGGTAGAAGCCGATAGCGTTCTTGAGCTTCATCGCCGAGCTTGCGATCTTCACAAGGAGCAGAGCCTGTTCGAGAGGCTGGCCTCTGTCCATGACCGCCGTCAGCAGGTGAGCCTTGTGTTTTGAGACTTCCTTTTCTCCCTCTCCCCATAGAACATTGTTCTTTGCGCAGCTCTCAGCTTCGCCGTTTGGAACGGGGTTCGGCATCAGCGAGCAGGCAGCCATAAGATCGCCGCAGCGGAAAACCACGGCTCCGTCCTTGGGATCCTCCTTGAACTCTATCTGCCAGTCCTCTTTGAGGTAGTGGCGGAACCTCGGCCAGTCGAAGTTGGCGTCGGTGAAAAGCGCAAAGCCAAGTGAGGCGGTGCCCTTTTTTTCGTTGGTGTTGTCAACTGCATTTTCGTTGATGTTTTCGCTCATTTTATTCTTTCCTTTCAGTAAGAGATACTTTGTACAGACAAACAAACGGGCGAATGTTTAAGGCAACACCGCATTTGAGATGTGCGGTGTTGCCTTTTGTCCGCCCTTGATCGTCAGATCTTTGAATAGCCGAAGCTGTTTATCAGCGCATCTACCTTTCTGCCGTCAGCGCACATCGGGCAGGTGGTGGAGCTGTAGCTGTCGTATTTAGGCAGGTCCTCGGAATAGAAGATCGCGTGTACGGGGATGTTGTGGGATTCCTTTATAGCCGAGAAGATAGCGCCTATGGCTGCAAGATGACCGTTGTAATATTTCAGGCAGTCAACTGCACGGACGATGCTCTTGCCCGTGGAAGCTGAGGAGATCAGCAGGAGCACCTGCTTGCCCCAGATCTGCTTCTGGGTGTTGTCCCGGAAGATCATCTGGTTGTTCATGTTGAGCTCGGGAGTTACCACAGCGATGTCAGCGCCTCTGTTTATGCCCTGCTCGGACAGGCTCTCCGCAAGGAAAGCTCCCAGCATCTCTGTTCCCTCAAGGCAGATTATCGTGTCGATATGGGTCGAGGTGTAGGTGCCTGCAAGCTCCTTTGCAGCTTCGTTTGCCATCTTGTGGCTGGTCTTTATCGAGGTCATGTCAACGTAGTAATTGACATGGGAGTGGTTGGTGGCGAAATGTCCGGGAATGATGCCGATCTTGATGCGGTTGTTCCTGGTGTTGGTTATAGTCTGTATCCTGTTTTCCATATAGATACCTCCGTGAAATAATAATCTACCTTAACATTATATCACAGAACTGTTCATATTTCAAGCACCGCCCTGCCAAAAACATACACCTATTTTTGTATATTTTGCTAAACCGTGTCAGAGCTGACCGGATATCTTGTCCATGAATTCCTGCATCTTGCTCTCAAAATATCCTGCCGGGATGAGAGCTATGCCCACCTCGTCGCTGAGGACCATGAGCCTGTCTCCGCCTTTGAAGGAGAACTGATCTCTTGCCGCCTTTGGAATGACTATCTGCCCTCTGTCTCCGATAGTGACAGTCCCCCAGATGTTCTTTCCGGTGGGCGCCGGAGGTATTATCCCGATGCCGTCGGCGGTCTCGGTCTTCATCAGGCCGTCGATAGTCACCCCATAGACCTGCGCCAGCAGCGAAGCCTTTTCGATGTCGGGGATGGTGGAGCCGTTTTCCCATTTTGCATAAGCCTGCCTGGAAATACCGATCTTTTCGGCTATCTGCTCCTGTGAGTAGCCGCTGAGTTTTCTCAGCATTATAAGATTGTCTTTCAGCATATCTCCACCCCTTTATAAGTCTATCATTTCAAATCTCTTGCACGAAAGCTTGTATGCCCAAAGCGTCAGCAGGATATATGAGATCGTCCCGCAAAGCAGCAGCGATACCTGCAAAACTATATGGTCGAAGCCGAAAGCGTTCACAGCCTCAAGCCCCGGGATGTGGTGCAGGGATTCAGCAATACCGATCAGCAGAAAGCAGACGATTATGTGAGTTACGAAGGGCTTTCCGAGCTTGTAGCCCGTCTTGAAAAATCCTCCGATAAAGATAAGATTGAACAAACCGAAGAGAAGAAATGCCATGCCGAGGAAGAACAGGTTTGCGTTCATCAAAGCGTTCTCGCGGTAAGCCTTGGCTTCGGAAAGCACCGTCATGCGGACAAGGGTCAGAGAGGACATAACTGCCATGCCGCACAGCTCGATAAATACCGAAAACTGGAATTTGCCCTTTACCACATCGTGCTTAGCAACGGGGAGCAGAGCGAAATAAACGATGTCATTCGCCTCTCTGGCGCTCTGGAAGCTCTGGAAGATGCCCATGGAGATGAAGAACGCTCCGCAGAGAACGGGATACCCCGGCAGCATCGCCATAACTCCGAAAGCGATGAACAGATAGGACAGTATCGATGCGCTGAGCTTCAGCTCTTTTTTCAGCAGTGCGTTCATGACCTCGCCTCCCTCTCCAGCCTCAGGAATATCTCTTCAAGAGTCTCGCCGGGCTCTCCGAGATCGCGGATAAGATCCGTTTTCGGGCAGCTTGCCTTGATCTCTCCGCGGCTGATGTAAATAATGTTATCGGCGCAGCGTTCAAGGTCGGAGGTGATGTGCGTCGAAAAAAGTATGGTCGATCCGTGGTCTTTCAGCGTCGTGAAAACCTCCAGCAGCTCGTCCCTGGAAAAGGGGTCGAGTCCGCTCGTGGGCTCGTCAAGGATAAGAACCTCGGCCTTGTGGGAAAGAGCGAGCAGCAGGTTGAATTTCACCTTCATGCCCTCGGAAAGCTCCAAGGGCTTTTTGTTTTCGTCAAGGCAGAACAGGGACATATATTTCCTGTAAGACTCCTCGTCCCAGCTGCGGTAAAAGCTCTTGGTAACCTCGGCGATCTGCCGGATAGTCTTTCTCGGATACCAGCTGACAGTGCCGGTGGAATAGCCGATGCGCTGTTTGATCTCGGATTCGCTGCCGGAAAGGGGCAGACCGAAATAGCTAATCTCTCCGCTGTCCGTGTGGATGAGATTCAGCATGGACTTTATAGTGGTGGTCTTGCCTGCACCGTTGCGGCCGATGAAGCCGGTGATCTTTCCGCTCTCGAGCGAGAAAGAAACATCGTTCAGCCGAAATTCGGGGTAAGTCTTGCAAACGTTTTTCAACTCAACAATATTCATAGCTGCCTCCTGTGGTGTGATTTCTGTGAATATGGTAACATACGGTTGCGTAAAAGTCAACCAACCAAAGATAACACGCAATGCCTGTTTTGGTTGCGTTTTTCGTAAATTTCACAGTTCGTGCTGCGATATTGCGGGGCCGATGGAAACTTGTACCGCCTCTTTGTGCAGAATGACGAAGTGATCCTGCCGTTCGACAGGCCGAAAAAGTATGTCTCTTTTTGCAACTGTGCGAAAAATTACCCGATTGAAAAATCCGGGTGCGGTTTTTCGGGAGTTTTGGCCGTGAAGTTTTTCTTGGATCTGTGTCGGATAAGGTCAGAAGGGAGTTTTTTTGTACTTGATCTGTTACAAATTGTTGAAATTCGTAACAAAACAGTTACAACTGTCCAAAACATTACACGCAAATGATTACTGACGAGTTACGATTTTCGTTCAAAACGGAGAAAATTTTGTTTGGAGCGCAAAATTACATTATTTACTATTGATTTTTTAGTGCATTTGTGTTAAAATATTATTGTCTTTTGAAGCGAATTATGTCGCAGAGCGTAAAATGCCCTGCGATGCCTATATATTTTATTACTCTGCACGGCGTAAATGCGTGCTTTGCGGCTGAGACCGCAACTCACAAGGAGAGTGTTCACTTTGGAAAAGTTTGTAATAAAAGGCGGCAGACCGCTCAGCGGCGAGGTGACTATCAGCGGAGCTAAGAACGCTGCTGTTGCCATTGTTGCTGCCACTATTCTCTGCGACGAGCCCTGCGTGCTCGAGAATGTCCCCGAGATAAGCGATATCACCATCTGCATGAAGATACTTTCAAGCATGGGCGCTGTCGTTAAGCTGGTGGATAAGAATACCGTATATTTCGATACAAGAGGGATAACCAAGCCTGAGGTGCCTTATGAGCTTGCACGCTCTATGAGAGCTTCGACCTATTTTCTCGGAACTCTGCTCGGCAGATTCCATAATGCCTATGTCGCAATGCCCGGCGGCTGCGACCTCGGCGACAGGCCGATAGATCAGCACCTGAAGGCTTTTGCTTCGCTCGGTGCCGAAAACGATATCGAGAACGGACAGGTCCATGTCTGGGCTGACGACCTTATCGGCGCTCAGATCTATTTCGACTTCAATACCGTCGGCGGTACGATAAACGCTATCATGGCTGCCTGCAAGAGCAAGGGCCTTACGGTTATCGAGAATGCCGCTAAGGAACCCCATATCGTTGACCTTGCAAACTTCCTCAACTCCATGGGAGCTGATATAAGAGGCGCAGGTACCGACGTCATCAAGATCAGAGGCGTCAATTACCTCAAGGGCATAACCTACGGCATCATCCCCGACCAGATCGAGGCCGGCACTTATATGGTAGCCGCTGCTGCAACGAAGGGCGACGTTATCATCAAGAACGTTATCCCCAAGCACCTCGAATCTATAACAGCCAAGCTGAGAAAAGTGGGCGTTACCGTTATAGAAGAGGACGAGAGCGTCGAAGTCAAGGTCGACGGACCGCTCCAGAAGACCTCGCTGAAGACCATGCCGCATCCCGGATTCCCCACGGATATGCAGCCTCAGTTCTCCACGATGCTGACGCTGGCAGAGGGAACGAGCATCGTCACCGACGACATTTTCGACAACCGCTTCAAATATGTTTCGGAGCTCAGAAGAATGGGCGCTGACATTTCCGTTGACGGCACTGTTGCAGTAATACAGGGCAAGGGCTGGCTCAAGGGAGCGCCTGTTGTAGCCACCGACCTCCGTGCAGGAGCTGCGCTGATAATCGCAGGACTTGCGGCAGAGGGAACGACGGAAGTTGAGAACATACATTTCATCGAGAGAGGATACGAGGAGATAGACAAGAAGCTCCGCGGACTCGGTGCAGACATCAAGAGGGTAGTGATCCCCGACCCGATAAGAATGGCGAAGATAGGATAAAAATGACGAAAGGCATTGCGCTAAAGCGATGCCTTTTTTATATGCGAACGCGCTGCGCGGTCTCCTTGATAGCGGGCTGTCAAATAAGCCTTGCCGAGCGCTCGGTCGAAACATCGGCGGGCGAGCAAAAAGGGGTTGCAAATGACAGATGTGTGTGTTATAATATAAGGTACGGTCGTTTGTGGCTGTGGCATACCGAAAAGCCGGGGAAGGAGTGAACGGACAATGAAAAGCAATTCAAGACAGATTTTCGTCATCATTATCGTTGCCGTTCTTCTTATTGCCGCAAACGTCGCGGAGATCATGCTTGTCTTCAACGTCACCTCGACCCAGACAAAACAGTCCGGCGCGGACAGGCTCGAGGTCATAGGCGGCGAGCTCGAGGAGACCATAAATGACGCCAAGCTCTCCGTTATGAAATTCGGCTTCGAGATACAGCCCCTTCTCGGCAGCGAAAGCTCCTGCCGGGAATATGTCCGCAGCAAAAAACAACAAATGCTCGATTCGACGGATTCCGTCTGCTTCAATGTTTATTTGGCTTCGGGGAGCTGGTATTACATCCCCGACTTCGAGGAGCCTGACGATTACGAGATAGAAAAGCGTTCGTGGTATGTCGGAGCTATGAGGCAGAAGGGCGAGCCTTATGTCACCGACCCCTATGTTGACGCTATGACGGGTAATATCTGCTATACCGTCTCCGTTATGCTGGAGGACGGGAAGACCATCGTCTGCATGGACTACACGATGGAGAACATCCAGCAGCACATAAAGCAGATGGACGAAAAGGGTTCGCAGCAGGCAATTATCGTCACCGACGAGGGGATAATCGCAGGCTGCTCCGACGAGGAGCTTGTGGGAAAAGGCCTTGTACAGAGCCTGCCGGACTATGCGGGCATCTTCTCGCTGGTGAAGAACAGCGACAGCACCGTTTCGATAAATCAGCGCGGAGAAAACCTCTTTGCGGCACGTTCGGGCTTCGGCTGGTATCTCATAGTCAGCGAGAACAACTGGACCCTTTACAGAACTTCCTATGTCGCGATGATAATAATGATCGTGCTTTCCCTTTCGATGTTCTGTATCGTCCTTGCCCTCTATTTCAGAAATCTGAGACACGCAAAGAACGTGCAGCTCAAGCTGGACGCCGAGCGGGAGTTTTTGCACGGCATCGCAAACGAGCTGCGTGAACCTGCGGACCGCATCAACAGCGGAGCCAGCATCGAGAACATCAAAAACTCCACGGATTACGAGCAGGAGTTCGTGAGCATAAGAGACGCCGGTGCAGAGCTTACGGAGATGCTCTCGAAGCTCCATTCCTATTCCGAGCTTTCGGACAGCTACGATGAGAGAGCGGAGAAGAAAGAGAAAAAGAAGCAGAGATCCCGTGAGGTAACTGTCAGCAGGCATTTCCGCTCTATCATACTTGCGGCACTGCTGCTGGTCATGGTGATCTGTGTATATATAAACATAAACGCCTCCATGCGATACGGCACGGGTCAGATGCAGAAGGCTGTCAGCAATTACGAATACCAGCTTGCCGAGTGGATAGACACCCAGAAGAGCATCCTCGATATGTTCTGCAGCAATATCTCCACCAATCCCGAAATGCTCAACGACTATGAAGCCACAGTGGAGTATCTCGACCGCATAACAAAGCAGTATCCCGAGATATCGGTGAGCTATATGGCAAATCCTGATCTTCCCCATACGGTAATAATGAACAACGGCTGGGAGCCTGACGGCGACTGGCACGTTGAGGAGAGAAGCTGGTATAAGGATCTCATGGCTTCGGAGAAGAACTGGATAATCTCCGCTCCTTATTACGATGAGCAGACGGGACTTTACTGCGTGACTCTTGCAGAAAGAGTATATAATGACCGCACAGGCGAGTTCCTCGGGAATTTCGGTATAGATTTCTATATGGACAAGCTGGTGGATATCCTGGGCAGCAGCTATTCCGACAGCAGCTATGCCTTCCTTGTTGATGCCGGGGGAGAGATAATCAACCACCCCTACGGCAAATATCAGATGTCCGAGAACGGCTCGGCAAACATCATCGAGCTGCCCTACAACAAGGCAGAACCCAGCGGCGAGGATGTCCGCTTCATCAAGGACTACGACGGCAAGTACAAGGCCGTTATCGCAACGAGAAACGAAGCCTCGGGCTTCAGCATATATGTGGTAGATAACATCGCGACCATATACAAGGGCATAATGATCTACGGCACTATTTGTATCCTTGTGCTCATCGCCTGCGTCATCGTTGTGTATAAGGTAATGACGAGCCTCATCAGACTCCAGGACGAAGCCAACGCCAAGCTCAAGGAATCGGCTGATGCAGCTATCGCAGCCGACAAGGCAAAGAGCGACTTCCTGGCACAGATGTCCCACGAGATCAGAACGCCTATCAACGCCGTGCTTGGAATGAACGAAATGATAATCCACGAGAGCGGCGACGAGAGCATAAGAGAGTATGCGTCGAATATCCAGAGCTCCGGAAGGACTCTGCTTTCGCTGATAAATTCCATCCTTGACTTCTCAAAGATCGAGGACGGCAAGATGGAGATAATCCCTGCCGAGTACGACACGGCGGTAATGATAAACGACCTTGTGACATCTATCGCACCGAGAGCTGCTTCAAAGAAGCTGGAGCTCATCGTCGATGCCGACGAGAGCCTGCCCTGTATGCTCAAGGGCGACGATGTCCGTATCAAGCAGGTCATTCTCAACCTGCTCACCAATGCCGTGAAATACACCGAGAAGGGCTCGGTCAGACTGACTGTCCGGGGAGAGAACACCACAGCCGGAGAAACGGAGCTTTGCGTTGAAGTCGCCGACACCGGCATAGGTATTAAGGAAGAAGATATAGGCGCACTCTTCGAGACCTTCAAGCGCCTTGAAGAAAAGCGCAACCGCAACATCGAGGGCACAGGCCTCGGAATGTCCATAGTCACAAGGCTCCTTGAGATGATGGGCAGCAAGCTGGAGGTGGAGAGCGTTTACGGCGAAGGTTCGACATTCAGCTTCCGGCTGAAGCAGGGCGTTGTGAACGCCGAGCCCATGGGCAGCTATGAAAAGAGAGCAGCCGCTTCCAGCGGCACAGCCCAGCCGGGACAGTATCTCTCTGCACCGGACGTTAAGGTCCTCGTTGTTGATGACAACCCCATGAACCTGAAAGTCGCACAGAACCTGCTGTCTCTCTACGAGATAAACGCCGAGGTCGCCGAGTCCGGCGAGCAGGCTCTCGGGATGATAAAGAAGAACAGCTACGACATCGTCTTCCTCGACCACATGATGCCGAAAATGGACGGCATCGAGGTCATCAGGGAGATAAAGGCAGAGCATCTTCTTCCGGAGAGCACCCCTGTTATCGCTCTGACAGCCAACGCGATAATCGGCGCAAGAGAGATGTATCTTGCCGAGGGCTTCACAGGCTATCTCACCAAACCTATCGAAAAGCGTGAGCTTGAAAAGCAGCTGAGAAAGAGCCTGCCGGAGAGCAAGCTGCAGTACCGCGAAGCTCCCGAACGCAAAAAGCGATCGGAGCCCGAGCCCGCAGACGACAGCTTCACCTTCGATGAGATAATAAAGATCAGGGAGATATGCCCCGACCTCAACCTGGCAGCAGGCTTCGGACACTGCATGGATTCGAGAGAGTTCTGGCTCGACACCCTTAAGGGATTTGTGGAGGCGGACAAGTCGGAGGAGCTCGAAAAGGCCTTTGAAAGCAAGGATGCGGAGCTCTACCGTATAACGGCTCACAGCATAAAGAGCGCTGCAAAGACCATAGGCGCAGACGTTCTCTCGGAGCAGGCAAGGATGCTTGAATTTGCCGCAAGAGACGGCGACACGGGATACATCGCTTCTCATCACGAGGAGTTTATAAAGGCTTACAGAAAACTGATCGAAGAGATCGGAAGGGTGGCAGAGCTATGAAAGTACTGATAATCGATGACGACAGCATGATACTGCGTATGGCAGGATTCATCCTGAAAAAAGGAGGTCACGAAGCCGTTGCGGCAGGCTCCGGCGAGGAAGGCATCAGCCTTGCCGGGGAAAGCGCTTTCGATATGGTCTTCGTTGACGTCGAGATGCCGGGGATGAACGGATTCGAGACCCTTGAAAAGCTCAAAGCCGGACCCTGTGGGGATATAAGGGTCTGCATGATGTCGGGCACGGTAACTGACGAAGTCAGACAGAAGGCATCGCAGCTGGGAGCTGTGGGAGTCATCGGAAAGCCTCTCGATGCTGCCGAGGTGCTTGGGATAATAAACGGCTGATGCCGCTTTGACGGAAGGAGAAAAAATATGGGATACTGGGCTGCGATCGTAGATGACGACGCTTCAAATCTTAAAGCGGCGGACAGGATACTGAGTTTTCAGGGATATAAGGTAGATTGCCTCAGCTCCGGCGAAGAGCTGCTGGAGTTCGTCAAGGAAAACACGCCGGACGTTATTCTGCTGGACCTGCATATGGAAGGTATAGACGGCTTCGAGACTCTTACCCGTCTGAAAAAGGACAGGAAGAGCCGCGATATACCCGTTATTTTCCTGACGGCAGACGACGACAGCGACACCGAGACAAAGGCTCTTGCGGCAGGAGCTATGGACTTCGTGACAAAGCCCTTCACACCCTCGGTGCTGATAATGAGAGCGAGAAACACCATCGAGCTCATGCGTCTCCAGACAGACCTCAAAAAAGAGGTCCGCAGCATGACAATGGAGATAGTCAAGGAGCACGAAAAGAACGAGAGGCTCTCTCTTCAGATAGTCAAGACCCTTGCAGGCACCATAGACGCCAAGGACAGCTACACAAGAGGACATTCCAGCCGTGTGGCCGAATACGCCCGTGAGATCGCCAAGAGGGCAGGGTGGTCCGAAAAGGCTCAGGAGGAGATCTACATGATGGGCCTTCTGCACGACGTGGGAAAAATAGGCATACCCGATACTGTAATAAACAAGCCCTCGCGTCTTACCGAAGAGGAGTATGAGATAATAAAGACTCATCCCATGGTGGGCTTCGAGATACTGAGGAACATCACCGAGATGCCGAAGCTGGCAATAGGCGCAAGGTGGCACCACGAACGCTACGACGGCAAGGGTTATCCCGACGGCCTCGCAGGGAAGGACATCCCCGAGGAAGCAAGGATAATCGCAGTTGCCGACGCTTACGACGCTATGTCTTCAAGGCGAAGCTACCACGAGATATTTGCCCAGCAGTATATCATCGAGGAGCTTGCAAAGGGCAAGGGAACACAGTTCGACCCCGGCTTTGCGGATATAATGCTTTTGATAATCAGTGAGGATAAGGATTACGTTATGAAGGAACATATAGAGGTGAACGAAAACGAAAATGAAGCCTCCGACCGCAGCGGCTCGGACGACAGAGTGTTCAGCTTCCTTGCGATGCTGGAGGTGGGCGGTCTCAATACGTCTATCGGTATGAAATACTGCATAAACGATGTGGATTTCTATATCGAGATGCTGGAGGAATTCGCCCAGGGCTCCAACGAGCGCATAGAAAAGCTGGAGAGCAGCTTTGCCGACAAGGACCTCAAGACCTACCGCATAGCAGTCCATTCCCTCAAGAGTGCGTCGAAAACTATCGGCGCGGAGAAGCTCTCAGAGGCTGCAAAGGCTCTGGAGGATGCCGCAAAGAACGAAGACCTTGAATACGTCGAGGCTCACCACGAGAACCTGATCGGCAGTCTCAGGATAACCGTCAGTGGCATACTCATGGCGACGGGTATGTATCAGTAAGGATAACAGATCGAAAGCCAAAACACCTTCCCGGGAGAACCGGCGAAGGTGTTTTTTTGTATGTTTGGCAAAGGTAAATAAATCTGTGCAGTTATCAAAGTTTAATCATATTTAACCAGCTTGCAAACAGAGGCGGCAGCTATGCTTTTTCTCCGCTTTTGAAGCTCGTTTGATGAACATAGCGAAGAATATACGCCATTTGTTTCAAATCGAAACAAAATACATGAATTCAACACTAATATACAAACATAGTATAATATTTTAGCGATAATGAACAAATCGGGCAGGCTAAATTTAGCCAAGGATACAAAGTTGATTTAGTGGATACGTTTACATCTTTGTGAACTATTGACTAAATTTTAATTTGGTGATATGTTTAATTTAACGGGAAATATCCCACTGCTGAACGTTAAATCTGATACGAAAGGAAATGATGTAAGATGGTCAACACTAAGTCCGCTTCAATGCGAATAGCCGCTCTGCTTCTGGCAGTTCTCACCATGTCGCTGTTTCTGGGCGATCTTGATCTCAGCGCCAATGCCGAGTCGAGCCCGGGATTTTATGTCAGCGGCACGAACATCATGGACGCTAACGGCAATGCGTTCGTGATGAGAGGCGTGAACATCGCACACGCCTGGTATTCCTCATACACCGAGGATTCCATCAGGGCTGCGGCACAGAACGGAGCCAACACAGTAAGAGTAGTTGTTGCCGACGGCAGCAGGTGGTCAAAGACTTCAAAGAGCGATCTGAGCAGCATCATTTCGATGTGCAGGGAAAACAAGGTCGTTTGTATCCTTGAAGTCCACGACGCAACAGGCAGCGACAACATCTACGATCTTGATGCAGCGGTAAACTACTGGATCGAGAACAAGAGCGTCCTTCAGGGCAACGAGAAGTATGTTATAGTCAACATCGCAAACGAATGGTACGGCTCCTGGAACGGTTCCTCCTGGGCAGAGGGCTACAAGACAGCGATAAAGGCTCTCAGGAACGCAGGCATCAGCAATATGCTTATGGTGGATTGTGCCGGCTGGGGACAGTATCCCGATTCCATAAAATACTACGGCAGGGAAGTATTCAATGCCGACAGCCAGGCCAACACCGTTTTCTCTATCCATATGTATGAGTATGCAGGCGGAAATGCCAATACCGTCAGGACCAATATCGACAACGCCCTCGGCATAGGTGTGCCGGTAGTGATCGGCGAGTTCGGCGGACAGCACACCAACGGCGACGTTGACGAAGCAACCATAATGAGCTACTGCACACAGAAGGGCGTAGGCTATCTCGGCTGGTCATGGAAGGGCAACAGCTCCGACCTTGCATATCTCGATATTGCAAACGACTGGTCGGGCTCATCCCTCACTTCCTGGGGCAATACCCTTATTAACGGCAGCAGCGGTATTAAGGCAACATCCAAGACCTGCACGATCTTTACCGGCGAAACTCCTGCGGACAGCTCGAGCGAAGACAGCTCAGAGGTCAATGACAGCTCCTCCGAGACAGCTTCCGACACAAGCTCCGAAACAGACAACAGCAGCGAATATGTTTCGTTATTCTGGGGAGAGGGTTCTGCCGGAGCATGGGGTCAGGCAGTATCTGTAATGACCTCCAAGAACGGAGGCTCCTTCGATGCTTCAAACATCAAGCCCGGCGGACATTTCTACGTTGAATACACAAGCAGCGACAAGGAACAGATCGAGCTTATCCTGCAAAGCTGGTCCGGCGGTGAAGGCTGGGCTAAGGTCTGGGCTTCCGAATACGGCAGCGCAAACGGACATCACTTTGCCAAGTTCTCCTATGATGACTGCGTAAGCGCGTTCCGCAGCTCCAACTTCCCGGGACTTCTCGACAAGCTCTATGTGGGCTGCAAGACTGTGGGCGCAACGGTATATTCCGTATGCTACGACTACGGCACAGGCAGCACCGATACCGACAGCTCCTCCGAAGTCATCCCCGACAGCAGCTCCGCAGCTGAAAGCACAGCAGAGTCCGCAGCAGACAGCACCTTGGAGACAGAGAACGAAGGCGATCCTTATGTGTCCCTGTTCTGGGGCGAGAGCTCTGCCGGAGCATGGGGTCAGCCTGTATCGGTAATGACATCCAAGAACGGCGGTCCCTTCGATGCGGCAAACATCACAAGGGGCGGATACTTCTACGTTGAGTATTCAAACAGCGATCAGAAGCAGATCGAGCTGATACTCCAGAGCTGGTCAGGCGCAGAAGGCTGGGCTAAGGTCCAGGCATCTGAGTACGGCAGCGCCAACGGTCATCACTTTGCAAAATTCTCATACGATGACTGCGTAAGCACATTCGGCAGCTCGTATTTCTCCGGGTATCTTGACCAGATCCATGTGGGCTGCAAGAAGGATACTACCACCGTATATTCGGTTTGTTACTGCTATCCGTGATAAGGGCGGCAGATCACAAAGCCAAATCCGATCCCTACCATAGAAGCGCGGCTCCGCGCAGAAAGCCCATCTCTGACGGCTGTCAGCGGTGGACTTTTTGTTTATGCGTAAATTATATGTTAGTTCGGCAGCCGGGGCAGCGGACTATGTTTTGTGAAATGTCACTATATAAAAAAACAATAAAGCCCGAAATTCTCCAAATAGCGTAATTGACGGGTTTTGCGCGGTGTGGTATAATATTATATGCTTAAAGTATTAACAAATCTTATAATGAAAACAAAAAGGAGAAGGATAATGAAAAAAGCATTGGCTATGCTCATGGGAGCTGTGGCTGCGATGGCTTTCAGCGTTTTTTCGGCAGCAGCTGCGGATGTTGAGATCGACACCAAAACGGCAGTCGAGACTTCGGACGGCGTTTCCTTTACCGTTAAGTCAAATAAGCTCGCCGCTTCACAGCTCAAGGAAGATTCGACTATCACCGTGACCTGTGACGGAGCAGAGGGTGACGAGAGCCCTGCAAAGCTCGTCCTTGATTACTGGGATGCAGCTTCTTCGGAAAATCTCAGTATCGGCGAACCTGCTTCTGTGGAAGTGGCAGCAAGCGAGTATTCGGACGGCAAGGCTGTATTTACATACGCAGATATCAAAGCAGCCCTTGGCGACACCGACCTTTCCCTGGTCTATGCAATGGATGTTTCCGCGGCTTCCGGCTCGGCATTCACCTGCACGGGCGTTCAGGCAGCAAATGTTTATTCCGAAGCCGAAATGGCTGAGAACGGCATAAACCGCACCATCTGGGTACACCCCAAGACCCCTTCGACAAGCGAGAACTGGGGACAGACTCTTACAGTCAGTGTGGATCAGTTCGACACCAGCACACTTACCCCCAACTCTTACGTAGTTGCACTTTACGAGACAGATGCAGTTGACGAGCTGCCCGCATCGCCTGTTGAGTTCATCCTCCAGAGCACGGACGATGACGTTTCTCCCAAGGCAAAGAAGGGAACTGTATGGGCTAAGGTATCTCCCGAGATGTTCACCAACACCTTCGCTTATTTCAACTATGATACTATCGTTGATGCCTACGGTATCGATGATTTCAGCTGCGTTTCCGTAGCCTATGTCGGAGACACCGGCAAGCACGCAGTTACCTGCACCGATCTGTTCGTATTCAACTGCAAGACCCTTGCACCTGCCGTACCCGAAGAGCCCGAGGAAAGCTCCAAGGAAGAGACAACGACGACCGCTGCCCCTGCTCCTGCTGCAGCTCCCGAGGAGACCACTACCACCGCAGCATCCAGCTCCTCCGACAGCAGCTCATCTTCCCTCGGCAGCAACGTGATTTTCATCGTTATCGGCGTTGTTTCCGGTATCGTTATCGCCATAGTTGCACTGTATGTCTTCCTCGGCAAGAAGAGCAAGGAGACCTACGATGTCAACAGCCACAAGTTCGTAAACAAGAAATAATAAACAGAACGACAAAGAGCAGGCCTGAAAAAGCCTGCTCTTTTTTTGTTGTTTCAGAACTCTGTCCAGCTTGTCTGCATATCGGGGGTCTGCCAATATGAAAAATCTCTGTAGATCAGATCGGCATACATATACACAAGCAGCTCATCGCCGCAGTTCACCGTCAATTCGACCTGATGTACAGCCGGATCTTTTTGGTTATAAGCGTCTATCTCTCTCATGATAAGGGCGATGTTCTCGTTTATCGCCTCGTCATCTCTTTCCGGAAAGCCCAGCCGGATATGCAGGGTGCTGCCGGCGGCAGAGGAGCTTACGTCCAGATTTACTTCAACATCCTCCGCTGTAACTTTCTTTATCGATGCTTCCGGTTTTTCAAGATCGGGAACTGCGGCCCTGTTTTGGAGAAGGGAAATGCACTCGGGGAAGTCCGGCAGCTCCATGATATCCGATTCGGATTCAAGGATCACAGCACCTGCCGAGTTTACAATGACCTCGTTGTACTTTTTCATAGAGGAGATCATGCTCAGATCTTCAGCTTCGTATCTCAGAGTGTTTCGGGCGATCCGCTTTGCATATATTGAGGCTTTGCCCTCCGGTTGTGATCTTATTGTGAGCTTCAGACAGTTATTTTCCTCATTATACTCGCAGTTATCAACGCTGACGCCTTTCTCCGCAAGCCTGCGGGTAAGGATATCTGTATCTGACGGGGTATCGTCGGGGTATTTTGCCTCAACGTCCGCCAGCTTTTGCTCGGTGGAAACGAGCCTTGTTTCCAGCAGGCGTCTGCCTTCTTTATCAACAACATCGAGGTCGCGGGCTGTTTTGATAACAGCATCTGTCATTGACCTTGCAAGCTCTTTGTAATTGTCGGAGAAGAAGACGTTTGAGGTCTCGCTTGTGACCGAACCGACTTTTACGATACAGCTCGGCATAGATACGATATTGAGCACCATATCCTGCTCAGGATGATCGGGATATCCCTTTTTCACACTGCTGCCGGTCATCCCGGCTTCTTCCATTGCGGAGACGATATTCTCTGCAAGCACTTTGTCCGGCTCGGGTCTCGAGCTGTGTATCCAGGCTGTGCAGCTGTCGTCGCTGCCCGACCTGTTCAGCGAGATGAACATATCCGCTCCGTAGAACTCAGCCTTCCTGCAAATATCATCCACGGTGTTGAAGCTGTCATCCTCGCGGCTCAAAATCACTTTCACTCCCCGGGCTTCAAGATCGCTTTTCAATTCCAGCGCAAGGCAAAGGTTGTCGTCCTTTTCGGCACGAATGATCTCTCCTGTTTCCTCATCGACAAGAGTCTGACCGTTGTCTTCACCGCCTTTGCCGGGGTCGATGAAAACGCTGAACTGCTGGGTGCCTTCTGTCCATTCGCCCCATTGATCCACGGCTTTCTTTGCGATATCTTTCTCGTTCTCAGGCTCTGCTCTCTTGCCTGCCATGTGTGTGCCTACCACAAAGGCGCTGATACCTATGGCAGCAGCCAGAACTGCCGCAGCTATGCCGATGTTCTTTCTTTTGAGCTGTGCAGGCCTTGTGGTCTTTGTATTTTTTTCTCCTTCATTTTTTTGCGGCTCGTCCGCAGCTTCGACGACCCTTTGCATCAAGGTCTCGTCCGGGGCGAGCTGTGATCTTATAGAACGGAATATATCTCTATTCAAAGTATTCGCCCTCCAATCTCTTTTTCAGCATCTTTCTTGCACGGGACAGCCGCATCTTGACAGCTCCCGCACTCAGCCCGAGGACATCAGCGATATCCTTCTCGGTCATCTCCTCAAAGTAGTACAGCCACACAGGCACTCGGTATTTCTCCTTAAGCGAACGCACGGCAGTATAGACCTCGTTCTCCTCCTTCGAGAGAAATTCCACTGTCAGCTCCTCGCCGGCCTTCTCCTGCTTGTCCACCCGGGTGTTCCAGATGCTTTTGTTCGATCTTCTGCAAAGGTTGAGGGTAGTGCGGACGAGCCATGCACGCAGAGCCTGCTCGTTGGGGCACTGCGGCTTCTTTCGGAAATAGGTCAGGAAAACTTCCTGGAAAACGTCGTCAGCCTCGCTTTTCAGCCGAAGCTGGGACACGGCAAGCCCATAGACGGTCTGCTTGTAGAGCTCCATTGCTTCGTCAAGCGACGGAGCGAATATTTCCGTTTCGCGCATTTCTCTCACCTCCTGTAATAAGATCGCTCCAAAGAGCCGAAAGGTAACAGTTTTTGAAAAAATTTCAAGCAAAAGGCATTATCCTTATTGTATTATAGCCTGTTTCGGGAAATATTTCAATATCAAAGCTGCGGACAGAGCTTGTGTTGCCTTAATGTATTTATATTGACTTTAATTGTAAATCATGATATGATTGTTATGAGATTATTACGGAAAATCGTTATGACCCACGGTAGATTTTCGTGCGGAGCATCATTTAGCTCTGCTGTACAGTAAAGGCAACACCGCACGACCCGCGGCTAACGCCTCTGCACATCATCTGCTTGCCAGCTCTCCGTCATATTACCCAAATTCTCCTTGACGTTGCGTAAAGCGAAGTGAACTTCGCTTGCAAGCCT
>JAFXRZ010000013.1 GCA_017536105.1 Ruminococcus sp.
CATTTTTCCGTCATATTTCCCAAATTCTCCTTGAAAGGCGCCAGCCTTCCTGCGTCGAATTTAGGCAATCTGACAAAAAAATGGACGTCGCATCTGACGCACAGGGGTTGTGCGGTGTTGCCCAAAATAACAAAAGCTTGTACCCCCGATCCCGGGAGCACAAGCTTTTTTGTTTTGCGATCTTTATTCTATCGTGACGGCTGCAACGGAGCAGGCAGGAAGTCTGAGCTTCAGCCTGCCGTCCTCGATCTCTGCGCCGAGGTCGGTTATGGCAACTTCGTCCGGCTTGTCGAAATCGTTGTGTGCGTGGGCATCGCCGGTTATCATCCGGGCCTTGGCGGTCTTTGCCTCAAAGCCGCAGATCTCGCAGCTTATCTCCGCTTCGTCGGTGAGAGAGCAGTTGGCCACTGTCAGAGTCAGCCTGCCGTCCTTGACCGAAGCCGAGGATGTGAGCATGGGAACGTTCTTGCCCTCGCAGAGGTTCTCGTTCTGGGAATAGCAGTAAACGCATTCGCCCTCCTGATGATCCTTGAAGAGATCGAAGACGTAGTAAGTCGGTGTCTTGATGAGCTTTTCGCCTTCTGTGAGGATTATGGCCTGGAGCACGTTCACCACCTGGGCGATGTTGGCCATTTTTACGCGGTCGGAGTGGCGGTTGAAGGTGTTCAGGGAGATCGCTGCAACTATGGCATCGCGCATGGTGTTCTGCTGGTAAAGGAAGCCGGGATTGGTGCCGGGCTCAACGTCATACCATGTGCCCCACTCGTCAACTATGAGCCCCACATTGCAGTCGGGGTCGTAGCGGTCCATTATCTGGGCGTGGCGTGTAACAAGCTCGTCGGTATAGTTCGTGACCGAGAGCAGCTCGTAATATCCTTCGTCGGTAAACTCAGCCGCAAGCCCCTTGTTGTTCCAGTCGGGTATCGAATAGAAATGCAAAGCAAGACCGTTTGCCTGCCACCAGCCGTTCTTGTGCAGGTTTTTTATCATCGTCTCTGTCCAGTCGAAGTCCGAGGAGTTGGGTCCGCAGGCTATTCGACAGAGGTGATTGCCGCTGTGGTCCTTGCAGAAGTTTGCAAAGCGTCTGTACTCGCTGGCGTAGAATTCTGCGGTCATGTTTCCGCCGCAGCCCCAGTTTTCGTTGCCGATGCCCAGGTATTTCAGCTTCCAGGGCTTTTCACGGCCGTTCTGTTTTCTAAGCTCGGACATGGGAGAACCGCCCTCAAGGGTCATATACTCCACCCATTCCGAAAGCTCCCGGACAGTTCCGCTGCCCACATTTCCGGCTATGTATGGCTCGCACCCCACCAACTCGCAAAGTTCCATGAATTCATGAGTGCCGAAGCTGTTGTCCTCGACCACTCCGCCCCAGTTTGTGTTGACTATCTTCTTTCTCTTGCTCTTGTCGCCTATGCCGTCCATCCAGTGGTATTCGTCGGCAAAGCAGCCGCCCGGCCAACGCAGCACAGGCATTTTTATCTCTCTGAATGCCTCGACGATATCTTTGCGTATGCCGTGGATATTCGGTATCGGCGAATCTTCGCCCACATATATCCCCTGATAGATGCACCTTCCCAGATGCTCGGAGAAATGTCCGTATATCTCCCGGTTGATGTGCGATCTCTTATCGTCTGCGTTGATGAGCATTTTGAAGTTTTTCATAATATCCCCTCCTGCGCACTATTATAGCATAGAGCTTTCCCGATTTCAAGCCCCCAAAGCAAATAAGCCGCAGCACTTCCGGCTGTTTCCGGAAGTGCTGCGGCCTTTGTCACTGGAGCCTGTTCGGCAGCCCGAAGGGGAAGAGGTCTTTCTGCTCCTCGTACTCGCTGTCTGTCAGGTCCCAGCCGTTGGGGACGATGCCCGTCATCTCGGTGGCCGAAGCCGTGCCGGAGTCGAGCCCCATGCGTTCAAGCTCGAGGTCCTTTTCGTCGTCGAAGATCGCCTCGGGCGGCCGTTTGCGTTTTCTGCTCATAAATATCACTCCTTCGGTACTATTATGCCCGAAGGAGTGGATCAGATACATTATGATTTTTTATTATAATGCAGCGAAGCCGAGCTTGAGGTCGTCGAGGATATCGTCGATGTTCTCAAGACCTACCGACAGACGGATGAGACCGCCGTCGATGCCTGCTGCAACGAGCTGCTCGTCGGTGAGCTGGCGGTGTGTCGCCGATGCCGGATGCAGCACGCAGGTGCGGATATCTGCAACGTGGACTTCGTTGGAAGCAAGCTTCAGGCTGTCCATAAACTTCACAGCTGCGCTTCTGCCGCCCTTGATCGAGAAGGAGATAACGCCGCTGGTGCCGAGAGGCAGATACTTCTTAGCAAGCTCGTGATACTTATTGCTCTCGAGGCCGGGATAGTTTACGGAAACCACGTTCTCGTTAGCTTCCAGGAATTTCGCAGCGGTCAGAGCGTTCTCGCAGTACTGCTTCATTCTTACGTGGAGAGTCTCCAGGCCAAGGTTGAGATAGAATGCCGACTGTGCCGAAGGATAGCAGCCGAAGTCTCTCATCAGCTGCATCCTTGCCTTGATGATGTATGCAGCCTTGCCGTATGCCTTGGTGTAGATCGTGCCGTGATAGCTCTCGTCGGGCTCGGTGAACTCGGGGAACTTGCCGTTGGTCCAGTCGAAGTTGCCGGAGTCAACGATAACGCCGCCGCCCTGAACAGCGTGTCCGTCCATGTACTTGGTGGTGGAATGTACGATTATATCAGCGCCGAACTCAAAGGGACGGCAGAGGATGGGAGTGGGGAAGGTGTTGTCGATGATGAGGGGAACGCCGTTCTCGTGGGCTATCTTTGCAAACTTCTCGATGTCGAAAACAGTCAGAGCAGGGTTTGCAAGAGTCTCGCCGAATACAGCCTTGGTGTTTGGCTTGAATGCAGCCCTGATCTCATCCTCGGGAGCATCTGCGTCAACGAAGATGCACTCGATGCCCAGCTTCTTCAGGGTGTAGGCAAAGAGGTTGATAGTTCCGCCGTAGATGGTAGCTGCGGAGATGAAGCTGTCGCCTGCCTTTAAGATATTGAGCAGGGAGAGCAGGGAAGCAGCCTGTCCCGAAGATGTACACATAGCGCCTATTCCGCCTTCAAGGGCTGCGATCTTGTCCTCAACAGCCATAACGGTGGGATTCTCGAAGCGGGAATATATAAGGCTCTTTGTGGGGTCGTCGAATACAGCCGCTACGTCGTCTGTGGAGTCGTAAACATAGGTGGTGCTCTGAACTATGGGCACAACTCTCGGCTCGGTGTTCTTGGGGGTGTAGCCTGCGTGCAGGCATTTTGTCTCGATCTTCATTTTAAATCTTTCCTTTCTTGAAAACTCTTTTGCAGAGAAATTTATTGACCGTTGAACATCGTGGGGTCCTCTCCCACATAGACTGTGCGTCCGGGGCCGCCTTTCTTGCCCTTAACGACAAGTATCACAAATATTATGATGAACAGTGCACCGAGGCCGAAGCCTATAAAGGGTATCTTCTTCATCGAACTGTAATCAACGCACTCGAATACATAGGCATCTTCAACGTACTTGGCGATATCCGAATCGGTGTAGCCTATTTCCTTGAAATAATCCCTGAGATATTCACGGACTTTATCGGGCATATCTACGACTTTGGTCGTTACCTCAACAGGGGTCGGTTCCTTGGCGGTGTTTCCCTTGTCGTAGCTGAGGGTCTCGTTTCCGAGCTTTTCAATATCTTTCTGAACATCCTTGTTGGCAGCGCTCACAACAACGAAATGCTCGTTGATTTTAACAACATAATATGGTTCTTCGCTGGAGCCCATGGGGATGAATCCGTAGGAACGCGAGGTCTTGTGGACAGCTATCTTGTCGTAGCCCCAGTAGAGCTTGCCTTTAGCAAGATCGCCTGTATCAAGACCGCCTATGGTGGAGGTCTCGATGTCCTTGTAGTCCTCTTTCATTATCTTTATGCAGTCAGAAATACCGACAGCTCCGAATATCAGACATATTATCCCAAGGATAAGTATAGTTAATTTAACTCTCGACATAGCTCGCACCTCTCATATCATACGTTTATCTCTGCAACGTCGTCGGAAACGCCGTTGGCTTCGATAACGGGCTTAACGCAGTTTGCGATGAATTCATCCACCTGCTGGGGACAGCGGCCTATGTAATTCTCGGGCTTCATTATCTCTTCCAGCTCTTCTCTGGTGACTTTGAATATCGGGTCGGCTGCGATGAGGTCGGCAAGATCGTTGTCCAGACCGTCACGCTTTACGTGAGCACCGGCTTCCATGGAAAGAGACCTGATGTGCTCGTGGAGCTCCTGCCTGTCTCCGCCCTTTTCGCAGGCGTCCATGATGATGTTCTCCGTTGCCATGAAGGGCAGCTCAGCCATGACTCTCCTGCGGATGATCTTCTCATATACCACAAGACCGTTCTCCGGGTCGGTTACGTTGAGCATTATGTTGAGTATGGCATCAACTCCGAGGAAGGCTTCCGCAACTGCGATACGCTTGTTGGCCGAGTCGTCGAGAGTCCTCTCGAACCACTGTGTGCCTGCTGTGAATGCCGGATTAAGCACATCCACCATAACGTATCTTGCAAGGGAACAGATGCGCTCGTCTCTCATGGGATTGCGCTTGTAAGCCATGGCGGAAGAACCGATCTGTGTCTTCTCGAAGGGTTCCTCGATCTCCTTGAAGCTCTGTAAGAGCCTGATATCGTTGCCGAACTTCATAGCGCTCTGAGCTATCGCCGCAAGCACCTGGCAAACAGCGAAGTCTATCTTCCTCGAGTAGGTCTGTCCCGAAACGGGAACGACGCCGTCAAAGCCCATTTCCTCAGCGATGAGAGCCTCAAGCTGCTTCACCTTGTCGGTGTCGCCGTGGAAAAGCTCCATGAAGGAAGCCTGTGTGCCTGTGGTGCCCTTGGAGCCCAGCAGCTTCAGACGTCCCAGCTGGAAATCAAGGTCTTCGAGGTCGTAAAGCAGCTCGTTGCACCAGAGAGTAGCACGCTTGCCGACGGTGGTCAGCTGTGCAGGCTGGAGGTGTGTGTAAGCAAGGCAGGGAAGAGCCTTGTACTTGTCGGCGAATTTAGCAAGCTGGTCGATGACCTTGACGAGCTTTCTCTTTACAACTCTCAGGGCATCGCGCATTATGATAATGTCCGTGTTGTCGCCGACGTAGCAGCTCGTAGCACCCAGGTGGATGATGCCTTTTGCGTTGGGGCAGACCTCGCCGTAGGTGTGAACATGAGCCATAACGTCGTGGCGGAACTGTTTTTCGTAAGCAGCGGCGACGGCGTAGTCGATATCCTCTGTGTGGGCTTCGAGCTCAGCGACCTGTTCGGCAGTAACGCCGAGGCCGAGCTTCATCTCTGCACGGGCGAGAGCCACCCAAAGCTTTCTCCAGGTAGAGAACTTTTTATCTGCTGAGAAGATGAACTGCATTTCCTTGCTGGCATAGCGGGTACAGAACGGGCTTTCGTAGCTGTTTGTCATACAATTTCCTCATTTCGTAAATAATATTCGGCCGCAAGCGGCTCACAACAATACTATTATAACACAAGGTTGGAAAAAAGTAAATAGAGAAATCACAAAAGAAGCAGCAGCCCCTGCGTTCCGAACCACAGCTGCGGCAGCTCCGATCTGTACATCGCGTCTAATCTCTCTTCAAGCTCGCTGCACTCTGCCCGGAAATCATCCGAGCCCTGCGCGTACATCTCCCCGAGCCGCGAAATGATGCTCCCGATCTCTTCTATTATCTCCGTCTTCACGAAATATCCCAGCTTAGGACGAAGCTCGTTCCATTTGCCCTCAAGCTCCTCGATCGCAGGCATAGCTTCCCCTCTTTCCGCAGCTTCAAGCACCCCCTCCGCCGCTTCGCTGAGGGTCACGCTGCTTTTTCTCACTGTCCCCAGAGAGAACGCCGAGACAAGTATCACGGCAAGCATCGCCGCAGCGCAGATCCCCGTTCTTTTCACAGGCAGTCCTCCTTCCGGATCACCGTGAAGCTGCCGCTGCGGTCCGCTGTCATGATGAATATGTCCTCCACCCGGCAGTTCTTTGCGTGCAGCATCTTCCTTGCCCATTTTGTGTCCCGGCCGATCGACCTCAAAGCGTCGGGCATAAGCTCGCCGTCAGCCCCCACCAGCAGCGGAGGATCCTTGCTTTTGCTGTCTTCCTTCGTGCAGACGGAGACGTGCCCCGTAGTCTCGACCACCGCCAGCTGCACATCGCTGATGTCGAAAACGCTCATCTGCCGCAGGGTCTCCATAAGGTCATCCACCGAGAATCGCAGCTCTTTCAGCAGGCCGGAGTTTATCTTTCCCCGGGAGATTATTATTTTCGGTTCTCCCGACACCAGCTTCCGCAGCTTTCTCGACTTAAGGGTCAGCTGCGAGGTGAAGACCTCCAGGCACACCAGGGTGACTATGGGGATTATCCCCGTCAGCATCGGGAGAGAGCGGTCTTCTATGGGCAGGGTGGTTATGTTGGAGAGCAGTATGGTTATGACGAGCTCCGAGGGTGCGAGCTCGCCTATCTGCCGCTTGCCCATGAGCCTTACCGCAGCGATTATAAGAAAATAGAGCAGCACGGCTCTGATAAATACAACAAGCATACAGGCTCCTTAACAACTCGGCTCCCTGCCGCATATAATATGGTACAGCAATTTTTTCAGGGAGGTCATTTTATGACAGAAACAAAGCTCAAAGATATACTCAACGCTCTTGCCCGCGAAACGAGCCCGGCGAATATCGAGGCTTCGGAGGGCATCTCCTCTGCGGATATCCTCCGCATAGCCGAGAAATACGCCTGCGGCATCTGCCGCCGCAAGGAAGAGCTTTCCAAACGCCGAAGCACCAGAGCACCCGACCCTGCTTTCGGCATCGACGTTTCCGCATGGCAGGGCACGGTCTCCTGGAACAGGGTGAAAAATAACCAAAACGGCGGTTTCGCTATGCTCCGTGCTGCCTGCGGACAGGAGGAAGACAGCCGCTTCGAGTCCAATTACCGCGAAGCAAAAAGCGCAGGCATACCCGTGGGGGCTTATCTCTATTCGATGGCTCTTGATGAGGCTGAAGCTGAAGCCGAGGCGGAGTTCATGCTTTCCCTCATAAAGGACAAAGAGCTGGATTATCCCCTTGCCTTCGATATCGAGGAAAGTGCGCAGGTGCAGCTCGGTGCGGAAAAATGCTCAGCCATTATCTATGCCTTCTGCAATAAGCTGGAGCAGGCAGGGTATTATGTCTGCCTCTATTCATACGAGGATTTCCTTCTCAATTACGTGACGGAAGACGTCCGCAGCAAGTACGACCTCTGGATAGCCGACGTCGGCGGAACACCCACCCTTTCCGGCGGTATGAGGCAGTATTCCTTCTCGGGCTCAGTCCCCGGCATCAACGGAAGAGTCGATCTCGACGAGGCTTACAAAGACTATCCGTCAATCATCGCCGATATGAAAAAACGCAGATCAAAGGCCTGACCCTACCCGACTATCAGCCGCAGGTCCTCGGGGGAAAGAGTCGGGTGCAGGGCAAGGTTCACAGCTTCGGAAATAAGCTCGGCAGTACGCTTGACAAGTGCGTCAATGTCCCTCGGAGCAACTATCATCCCCGAGAAGCGTTCCTCGAGCTCTCCGCCGCATTGTTCGGCGATAACAGCGCAGTCCGTCACCGTCGGAACGCCTATCGCAACTGTCGGCACCCCGAGAGTAGCCTCCGAAAGCTCGGCACGGGCATTCTCGACTCCGCTGCCGGGAGAAATGCCCGTGGAGCATAGCTGCACAACGCTGCCGAGATGCCCAAGCTCGGCACAGGCCAGAGCATCAACGGCAATAACCAGCTCCGGCTCAGTCTCGCGGCATAGGGAGCGGACTATCGTCTGTGCCTCCATGCCGGTCTGCGCCATCACCCCGGGAGCTATCACAGCCGTCTCCGCAAGCTCGCTCGTGTCCAGATCGGATGCGAGCTTTTTTATGTGACGGGTCGCAAGCACCTGAGAAGCAGTGCGGGGCCCGAGACTGTCGGGAGTTATCTCCGTGTTCCCGAGGCCGACGATAAGGAACCGGCCTTTTTCGCCGATGAGCCCGGTGAGAACGCCGGCAAGAGCCCGGGCACGTTCAGCGCTGCATTCGCAGGCATCGCAAAGCCTGCCCGAGGTGCTCCGGGCAGTGATATAAGTGCCTTTAGCCCTGCCGAGACGCCGGGCTGCTTCGTCTCCGGTTATGCGTATCTCGGTGAGCTCGAGCTGAGCACCTTCGATAATGCGGACAGTTTTTTCGAGTCCGGGGATATCCCCGCCGGCAGCAGCCTGCTGCTCGGACTCCATAGCAAGATCAGTCCTCATTTTTTTAATACCCCCTCCGTCTTTTAATAGTGGATCAGGCAAGCTTTGCCAGGCCTCCCCGGAGGGGAGGCGGCTTCACTTTATGTAAGAGGCGGCGGTGCAGCCGTTAGGTAAGTTTGGTGAAGACCCTCTTTCAGGGGCATGATCTCCCGACGCGGAGCGCATTCGCCGGAATCCAAGGGGCGGCGTTAGCCCCTTGGCAGGGTCGAGGGACAGCGTCCCTCGTCGCCGACCGCAGTCGGCGAAACACCCCCACAACGTGCGCTCCGAAAAGGGTGAATTTTAAAACAGTCCGGCGGACTGTTTTAAAAGAGGGGAAGCCCTGCAAGAGAGGGCTTCCCCTTGCCAGGGTAAACATCAAAGCCCCGTGTGCACGACAGTGCACACGGTATTTGCCTTGTCAAACGAAGAAGCGTAAAGCAAAGATATTCTCCTGTTTTTCATTCGAGGCAAACACTACCTTGCTTTCGAGGGGGAGAACCAAAAGGAAGACCAACGTTGCATTTCTCCTTTAGAATATAGCAAAATCAAGTTCCAAAAATCATATATAAAAATTTTTGTGTCTTGATTTTGCTTATTCTAATAGTCGAAATGGAACGTCCGCCCCACAAAAAAACCGCAAAATAGGGCGAACCCTGGTTCTCAATCTCTTTTTTTCAAAAAGAGATATTCTCCCCCTCGAGCTCCCCTTCTCCGATGACAATTCCGATAGGATTCTCTATTATCTCACTCAGGTTCGCCCTATTTTTTCGCCCCTCCGCTTTCAAAAGAGCAAGAGGAATCCTTTTCGAAGCCTCCCCCGGGGGAGGCAGTTTTAATTTGCTAAAGAGGCAGGCTTTTTTATCCTCTTTCGATGATCTCAGATAATATGAAGAACTTGGATCGATAGTCTTGTTTGTGAGATCATCTCTTACCGATCCCCCCAAAAACCGCGCTTTTAACAGCGAAATGCACAATACAGCGCGGCAAAACAGTGCAAATTTTTTAAAATAAGCCCTTGCATTTTGGCTTTGGCTGTGTTATAATGTTTTACAAGGCTTGTTTAAATGAATTACTGCATTTCCTCTCAGTCGTGCAGTTAGTTTGTCCGAATAAGTGTTATATTATTCAAAATGAGGAGGTGTCGGTATGCCGAATATCAAATCTGCAAAGAAGAGAGTAAAGGTCATCGAGGCCAAGACTCTCCGCAACAAGATGATCAAGAGCGACCTCAAGACCGCTCTCAAGAAGGCTGACGCTGCTGTAGCAAATAACGACGAAAACAAGGCAGAGGCAGTCAAGACAGCGATCAAGAAAGTTGACATGGCCTGCACAAAGGGAATTCTCCACAAGAACAAGGCTGCAAGAAAGAAGAGTCAGCTTGCTAAGTCGCTGAATGCGTAAGAAAAATTAAGCAAAGATCGGTGTTGACCCGCACCGGTCTTTTTGTTTTGTCAAATGTGCCTAAAATCACACGGGTCGCATATACATAGTTCACAAACTTTTAAAAAACTGTTTCATTTTTCGTCTTTATGTTGTATAATCATTATGTAGGCTATTTCGCAGCGGCGGAAAACCGCAAATGCGTGCAGATATATTTGGAGGCGAAGCAAATGAAAGATATGTACTATCTGACAAGAGTGGTCAAGAAGGTCAAGGAGCGTGAGTTCAGCGAGATCGAGTTCACGGATATTTTCCCCCTTAACGAGATAAAGGACGACGGCGTGAAGGAGCTCCTTCAGCTGACCGGCATATACCTCGGCGCCATAATCTTTGCGATACTGCTGATATTTGCCCTGGGCTGGGTGCCTGTTCTCGGCATCATAATCAAGATCCTTTCGACGATAATCATAATCTATTCCACCGTGGGTATGTTCGGCGGCCTGCTCAACTATCTGAAGTATAATTAGTCCGTGGTTTTTTGGTCAGTCTGCCGATAATATTATCATATCCCTGCACCGTTTTGAGGCTGTACAGCGATGCAGATGCACTGCGTTAATGCGGCAGAAACAGGGATCACGGCAGGGAAGTGACAGCCGCTAAACCGCGCATATGCGGAGCTTTAGGGAAATATGAAATGCCCCGGGAAGGCGGTTTGTGAATTGATTTAAATAGTCAATTAAAACAATTATTCTATTCATAAATTGTGCATTTTCTCTCTTTGATTGGGCATATTTACTTATTTTAATGGCGCTATTTGTTTATTTCTCCAAAAATATTCCGGAGACACAAAAAACTATTGACAAATCTGCATAGTAGGTGTATAATTCAAAGTACAGAACGAGCTGCGGGGCAGTTGCCTCCGGATGTTCTGATAGAATTATGGAAAGTTCAGTGGGCGAAAGGTCCGCTGCTTTTATTAAAAATTTTTATGGAGGGATTTTCTATGAAAAAGTCACAGAAGGGCTTTACTCTGGTTGAGCTTATCGTAGTTATTGCCATTATCGGCATTCTGGCAGCCATCCTTGTTCCTGCAATGATGGGCTACGTTAAGAAGTCCAAGCTGAAGTCCGCAAACTCGAGCGCTAAGCTCGTATTCACAACCGTTGAGGCAGCAGCAGCTGACGTTATTGCTGACGGCGGCGCTCTCAGCGACATCACATCCAAGGGTCAGACATCTGTTGGCGATCTTGATGATGGTTCTGTATGCGGCAAGGCCGTTTACGATGCTCTCAAGGACAACGGTGACGATTCCGGTTATGTTGCATGGTCTGTTGATACTGCTGGTACTAACGGAACCAAGTATGCAGTTGAGTGGGCTCACTTCTCCACCGGTTCGGGCGACGACATCGTTGGTCGTTATCCTGATCCTGAGACTGATCCTGATGAGACTCATACCTGCGGTACTAACTGGTAATTCAGAATCAAACAATGAAAGAAGTCGCTCCGGCGGCTTCTTTTTTTGTTTTTCTTGACACGTTCCGCAAGCTGCGCATGCTTACGTTGAACGAGAGGACAAGTTTCCCACGCGAAGAGGACATTTATAAAGGCTATAGCTTTTTGGGCTATAGCCTTTATTGTGATGTTAAATCAGAAGAATAAGTTTTGTATCCGAAGGGGTTTGGGGGCGATCGGAAAGCCCCCAACAGAGCGTGCTGCTATTTTTAATACTACACTCAGCTTTAAGCGTAGTTAAGCCACTGTAAGGCTCAGTTCGCGTGGGACACTAACCCTCCTGCGCAAAAGTAAGCATGCGAAGCTTGCGTCACGCGTCAAGAAAAAAGCATGCGAAGCTTGCGTCACGTGTCAAGAAAAAACGTGTCAAGACCCGTCGGGGCACCGACTGTCTCAAGCGCTGTCGCCGCTGCGACCTATGCCTTATTTCAGCTTGGTTTTCACAAGATATGCCGTTAATTCCGATGCCATCTCATACTGCTCCTGCAATCTCGGATGCCCCGGTGTTGCCTTTCCGCAGCGCTTGAACCTGAAATGCTCTATCCACTCTCCGCCGAGTTCCTCCACGATCTCGTCCAGCGCGTCATCCCAGGTGGGATCGTGCATCAGCACCGTCAGCAGCATCACGAACCTTGCCTTCGGATAGTGCCCTCTGAGGTCGAGGATGATCTCCTTATACCGCTCCTTCCATTTTCTGCGATATTTCGGGTCGGTGATGTCGGGGTCGTCGCCCTGTTCGCGGTGCTGGTCGTTCTGCCCTACGGCAAGGATAACGATATCCGGCGTGTATTTCTCAAAATCCCAGGCGGAATATCCCCCCTCTGCCTCGGGAAAATAGCAGACCTTATCGTAAGCCGTTTCCATGCCGATAGTCTCCGGCGCATGGTAATAGCCTGTCCTGTCGAATATGGAGATACCGCCCTGAGCGATATTGTGTATCTGAGCTCCCAGGTTTCTTGCGGTTATCATCGGATAGGAATGGTAAGCGTTGTCATACACGCCATCGGTGTTGTCGGGGTCGGGAGAAGCGACGTGATCCACGGCCTCGCAGACAGCTCCTGCTGAGACGGAATCTCCGTAGCACTCGATTTTGAGCTCCGGCAGGGGAAGGGGATCGAGAAGCTCAGCGTTCTCGTCGGTCTCGAAGCCGAAGAAGTCGAAATAATGGGTGGCGTCCTGCCTTTTGAAGAGTGTGATCTCATGCTCGCCTCTGTCGAGCCCTTCGCAGAGGGTCACGGAGATGCGCTTGTCGTTCTCAGGTATCTCGACTTTCTTCTCGAGCCCGTCAACCAGCACACCCAGCTCCATTTTATTATAGAATTTGTGGTTGCAAAGCACAGCCGCAAGCTTTGTCCCGACAAATCTTACTGTGATCTGTGTTCCTGCGAAGACGATCCTCTCGGCTTCGCCTGTCGGGTTGTCGGTACGTCCCATGATCGTCACGGCACTGCTGTTGAAGGGGATAAACTTTTCCGCCATAATTATACCTCCTGTGGTTTAAGATCGGTTCCGGTTTCTGGTCGTTTAAATTATAACACAATGCGAATATATTTTCAAGGAGCTTAATCGTTTTCGATGAAAAAAGTTGCTTGAAAGCCGAAAAATTGAGAAAAAATGCTTGCAAAGCAAAAACAAATGATGTATAATATTTTTGCAGAAACACGATATCAGACCACGAAAGGAAGAAACGCAATGAAAAAAATATTTGCTCTTGCGCTGGCTTTTGTTATGGCGGCGGCTGTACTGGCAAGCTGCGGCAGCGAGGATTCCTCGGCAGCTTCGAGCAAGTCCTCAGGCACAGCATCGACAGCTGAGGATGTTTCCGATGCCGGGAACGGCGACTCCGCTGAAGAGCCCGACGAAAGCAGCGAGGACACACCCGCAGACAACGGCAGCGATCTCAAAGCTCCTGTGAATGACGGACCTATCGACGTTACAAAGGGCTGCACAGAGAATATGCTCATCCGCTCGGTACACTTTGAGGGAGACACCACAAGGCTCGCGGCAAAGCTGAAGGAAGCCAAGGACCCCGACGTGAAGAAGATGACCAACATCGTATTCCTCGGCGACTCCATAACCGCCGGCAGCACAGTCTCAAACTCCAAGTTCCAGTATGTCAAGCAGTTTGAAAACTGGTGGAAGGATAACGTGGGCGTCCTTTACAGAGTCTACAACGCCGGCATCGGTGCCACAGATTCCTATTACGGCGTACACAGAGTTGACAGAGACGTTCTCTCCTATGAGCCCGACATCATCGTTATCGAGTTCATCAACGATGCAGGCGGCGGAGATTTCTACAAGGCTGCAATGGAGAGCTTAGTCAGAAAGTGCCTCGCTTACGAGACCAAGCCTGCGGTTATCCTGCTGGAGATGTCCCTCGAAGGCGGCAGCAACGCTCAGGAAGCACACGCAGCAGTAGGCGAGAAGTACAATGTTCCCGTGCTTTCCTATCACGATGCGGTAAATCCCGAGATCGAGGCAGGCAACCTGACCTTTACATCCTCCAAGCGCAAGCCCTCCGATACCGACGGTATCTCCTCCGACGGCACACATCCCAACGACTGCGGCCACACCATGGTATTTGAGATACTTTCCAACTTCATCAGCGGAGTTATGGATAAGCTCGATACCATCGACACCACAGACGTTCCTGCATTTGATCCCGACAGCGAATCCATCGCAGGCGACATCTACAAGAACGCAAAGGTATCAGATTCCTCCACAGGCGACGTTGAAGTCAATATGGGCGACAACTTCACTGACACCACCACACCCTGGAACTTCCAGAACGGCTGGAGCACAGGCAAGGGCGGTACCATAGAATTTGAAATGGAATTCCGCAACCTCGGAATGTGCTACTATAAGACCACCAACGGCAAGACAGGCGCTGCTACGGTAAGCGTTGACGGCGCGGAAGTTGCAGTCGTTGACGGCGATTTCAGCGGCGGCTGGGGCGATTACGGCGCAAGCGTCGAGGTCTATAGGTCCGAAGAGACAGCCAAGCACAAGGTAACTGTGACTGTTCCCGAAGGCGAACGCGACGACTTTGAAGTCCTCGCATGGCTCGTTTCATAAAAGACTAATCTAAAATCAAAAGCGGCATCTGCCCGGAGCTTTCCAGGTAGATGCCGCTTTTGTGTGCTGTTTAGTTTTTAAGGGTGACGCCGCGTGAGATCATTGACCGCGTGGGATATTTTTCCTCTTGCTCAATGTAAGCATGCGCAGCTTGCGTCACGTGTCAAGAAACAACAACTTCATCATAACACAGCTCGAGGACCTTTTTCTGAAGATCGCTCTCGTCGTATGTGAATTCCATGTATTTCTCGCCCTTTTGCGCCTTGCCTGCGATATCGAGCACTCCGTTGTCGGTGTAGCCCGATACCTGGTTCGCAAACTCAGAGAGCTTGTTTGCGCTCATATCGCTGACCATATAGTCGCTGACCATTCCCAGCAGCTTGAAGAAGAAATTGCCGTCCTTCTCCATTTTCTTTATTGCAAGTTCACGCCAGGCCTTGATATAGGTCTTCTGTCTGGACATACGGTTGATGTTTGTCTTGTCGCCGACGGACATCCTTCCCCTGACGAACAGCTCGGCCTGTTCAGCATTGAGCTTAACTTTCTTTCCGACTGCCATATCGGGGTGCTTGTCGCCGAAGTCGTCCTCGATAGTAACGGTAACACCGCCTACAGCATCATTTGCGATCCCTATAGCCGGTATCTCAAAAGAAGCGTAGTGCTCGATCTCGAGCCTGTACAGAAGCTCCGACACAGCCCTCACCTGATTCATGCAGCTGTCCTCGTTGCCCGTTCCGTAGGTATGGGCGAGGGCTATCTGCTTTTTATCCCAGTAAGCAAGAGTGCCGTCGATGCCGAGCACAGGGACTTGTGTCATGGTATCGCGGTTTATTGCAAGGGAACGGTAAGACTTTGTGCTGTGGTCGAGCACGATCAGAAGCAGGAAATCCGCAACGTCGTTATTGACATAGGTCCCCGTGTTCTCAACGGTGCCGTCGTTATCGACGCCCATAAGAAGTATCGTTTCGATATTCTCCTTTTTGGTATAGGTCTTTCCGTTAACCTGTATCGTTTTTCCGTCAACAACAATATTCTCAGCAGACGGATCCGTCTGCTGAGAATCGTTCAGCTCCTTATTAACTTTTCTCTCGGCCAGTTCACCCAGAAAGTACACTGCTGCAGCAGTGACACACAGGACGACCGACGCGATAAGAAGGCGGAAGACCCAAGTCTTCCGGCCTTGTTTTTCGGAACCGGTCATGATTTTCTCCTAAAGAAATCAGTTCTTCTTAGCGCGCTTAACGAGAACGATACCGCCTGCTACTGCAACAACTGCAGGGATAGCGAAGAGCAGTCCGTTTGTAGTACCGGTGCTGGGGGATGTACCGCCGCCGCCGTTACCGCCTTCGTCCTTGCTGGACTCACCGGTGGAATCACTGGGTGCAGCCTTGTCAGCAAAGAATGCGAACGGGCTAAGAGTGCTTACAGAGATCGTTACTGCTCCGTCAGCTGCGTTGGTAGGAACATCGCTAATGAGCTCCCAACCAAGGTAGGAATCATGAGCGAGTGCCTTTATGTTGTTCCAGTTAGCGGTCTCAAGAGTGAAGGTGATGTTTGTTGCGTCCTGATAAGGCTCCTTAGTGTCGGCATAAACGATGCTGACGTCTACAAGCTCGGAGCAAGTAACATCATTCTTGATGGAATCGAATTTGTCCTGATCGGCACCCTTCACAAAAGTAAGATCCATGCTGTTGACATCTTTCTCAGCCTCTTCAAGCATAGCCTTGATGGTGTCATTAACTGCATTATCTTTCTCGGAAAGAGGCGTAACGACCATTTCTAATCCAAGTTCCTCAAGGCCCTCGAGATCATAGTCTTCTCCGTCGATAGTTACGTTTGCTGCAATTATACGAGGCGAAGACTCCGGTGCAACGCTGGGAACAGCAGTGTCTTCCTCAGCTGCGAATGCGGGCATAGCAGCAGCTACAGCCACAACACAGGATGTGAGAAGGCACGCAAGCTTCCTCTTCATAATAACATTACTCCTTTCACAAGATATTGTCAGCACTTACGCGCTAACACTAAAAAGCGATTTGAATAGTCGCCTTTTAAACAAGTTTCAAGCACCAGCAGCTTGTCTCCGAACTTCGGAGCATCCTCCGGACGGATTATGCTGTTGATGGTCCGCGTTGAGAGCACATTGGATACAAAGCTCTCGAACTCCTCCTGCTTGGAGAAGTCGTGGTTTGCAAGCAGGTGCTCGTCCCCGTAGGGGATAGCTGCGAACACGCGGTAGGTTCGCGTTCCGGAGGGGAGATAAAGGATTATATCCTTGCTCTCTTCAAAAGCCTCCGAATCTGTGAATATGGTTTCAAGCTGGCCAAACCATTGTCCGTGGCTTATATCGTGTCCGTAAACAACGGTGACGTTATCGTTGAAGTCCCTGTTGTTATAGAGCTCGATATATGCAGCTCCGTAAATGCTTCGTTCGCCGCTGAAATTTCTTTGCAGGTAATAGTTGTCGTCATCCGGGTGCTGGACTATCGGGAAGCTCATATCCGTATGGGGGATCTCGATCCATGCACAGGCGTCCGGATTCCGTTCCCACAGCTTATCGAAATCGACGCTGTGGCGATAGTAGATATTCCCGTTAAGGCTGTCGTCTCCGTCAGGATCGGAATTATCGCCGTCGGGTCTGAGGTCGCTGAAGCCGTCGTTCTCACTCATAACTTCTTCTCTCAGCCGGGAATTGTCCGACTCGGCCTTTCTTATCTGATACTGCCGTGAGATCACCTGGTACATAAAGAACCCGGCCAGCGCAAACAGCGCAAAAGCGGCAGCAAGCATAAGCTTTCTTTTCATGGTGCTTTGTTATTTGTTATCGGTCGTGGTCTTCTGCTGTTCATAGCCGTAGCCGTAACCGTAATAACCCTTATACTTTCCGTACTTACCGTATTTACCGTACTTGCCGTATCTTCCGTACTTGGAATTCCCGACATACATTCCGTTATAGACAAAGCCGAGTATCTTTGCATCTGCGATATTCAGCTGTCTGATAGCTTCCTTAACGGCGTTCTTATCGGTATATTCATGGCGCACCACAAGGATGATGCCGTCGATGACTTTTGAAACGATTATCGCGTCCGTAACAGCCGTAACAGGCGGCAGGTCCAGGAGGACGTAATCGTATTTCTCGCCGAGGAGCTTGAGCATCTGCTCAAACCTCGGAGAACCGAGAAGCTCGGAGGGGTTCGGGGGGATATCTCCTGCGGGGATAATATCCAGTCCGCCGAAGGCTTCATAGACGATAGCCTCTGTGATATCATTCACCGATCCTGTGAGTATATTGGAGAGCCCGGGTCTTTTCGACACATCGAGCTTGCTTGCAACTGTGGGCAGACGGAGGTCGCAGTCGATAAGGATCGCGGTCTTGTCCGTTTCTGCTAATGCGTGTCCCAGCGAGCAGGCCACGAAGGATTTTCCTTCGCCCTTGATAGAGCTTGTTATCCCGACCACCTTGGATGAATTCGTTCCTGCGAAGGAAAGCATCAGGTTGGTTCTTGTCAGGTTGAAGGCTTCCTTTGTATGGAAGTCATACTCGGTCTCCTGCCTGAGTATCCTTTTTATAATGTTGGAGCCCTTTTTGAATTTTTCATTGAGCTCGCTGCTTTTTTTGCCTGTCTTGGGTTTTGTATTGACTTTTTTCTTATCAGCCATTGCTTTCACCTCTGTTCACTCTCAAAAACTTTCCGGGATCATTCGCCCGAATGCTCTGTTACGACGGGGACGACCGAAAGAAGCGGTATATCCTCGTATTCGCTGAGCAGGAAGTTCTCGGAGTGTATCGTGGTGTCAAGCATGAATCTTATGATAACTACAGCGCAGGCGATGACGAAGCCTATCAAAGCTCCGATAGCTGCGTTTCGTTTATAGCTTGGTGAAACGTAGGATTTGGGAACTATTGCGGTATCCACCACCTGAACGGCGCTTCCGTCCATGATGGTCTTGATCCTCTCGGGCAGCACCTTAACTATCGTGTTGGCTATAAGCTCGGCCTCGTTCGGATCCTCACTCGTCACAACGACGCGGAAGATCTCGGTGTTTTCCACAGTTTCTGTGGAGATCATTTTTCCGAGCTGCGTATATGTATATTTAAGGTCTGCTTCTTTTATTACTTCCTCGAGGGTCGTCCTCGATTTAAGGATCACCGAATAGGTGTTTGCAAGGCTTTTTGAAGCCGTGAGGTCTTGAAGACTGATCTTTGTGCTTCCGACGTCCAGAGACGAGGTGTTTACGAAGAGCATTGCGCTGGACTGATATTTCGGTGTTACGAAGAACAGCGTGTAGAGCAGCACTGCAACTGCAGCGAAGATCGTTGTCAGCACGATGGGGAAGAAATGCTTCCACAGCACGCCGATCAATTCAAGAAGATCTATTTCTTGTTCCTTGTTCTCATTCATACTTTTTCCGAGGACCCTTTCCAAAAGAAAATGCGTACCGGATCACTCGCCGGACTGCCGATGTCTCTTCACTCTCTGACATTTACAAAATGCACATAATTCGCCGGCGGCTTTTACCCCAATATACGATACTACATTATATTAAACCACATTTACCGCCTAAAGTCAAGCACATTTCACATTTTCGTCATATTGTACAATAATCCATATCTGCCATTTATGATTTGGATAATTACATACAAGGCATAAGGGCATAAAAGTTCGTGTTTACGCATTATTTGCAAGCTCCGGACACGAAGCTCCCGGCTGTAAATCTGCATAAAACCGATGCCCTGCAGGTGGTATCGAAAACGATTTCCGATCCCTTTGGAAGACTTTTACAGCCCGATCTGTGAACAGTCGGTGTACTCCTTTGGTGCTGTTCGTTTTTTGCGGGCCTGCTTGGAGGGAGGTAAAATGTACAGACAGAAAAATGGAAAATTCTGTAAGTGAGCTTTTAAGGGAGATTTTTTGTATTATTGTTGAAAAGTCGGTATCCGGCAGTCTTACAAAGCACTTTATAGGCGAGTTTTTAACACTTTCAACAGAGTTTTCAACAATTATATGAGATATATCAACTGTCCGAATATCTGAACAGAGGAAAAAACCGGCTGTAAAATTTCCAAAAATCAGGCAGCATTTGAAAGCGAAGCCTGCAAAAACAAAAGGGCACTTCCGGCCGATGCCTGGCCGGAAGTGCCGCAAATCGCGTATTTTCGCGCTTCTGTCCTTAGTCCTGAGCGATTATCTCCTTGTAGAACTCGGCGTAGTCGTCGCGCTGTTCCTTGGTGAAGGAGATGGCTGAACGGGGATGCTGGTTGAGGATGCCCGTCATCAGGTACTGGAGGTCGTAGCCCCAGACGATACCCTGCTCGCGGAGCTTGGTCATCTGCTTCTCGATGAAGCGGATAACGGGGTAAACGTTGTATTTCGGGTTCTTCAAAAAGCTGAGGAGCAGCTCCATAGCGCAGTTGCCTGCACCTCTGCCCATAGACATATAGGTAGCGTCCAGCCAGTCAACGCCGTCGCCCACAGCCTCGATGGTGTTAGCGAAAGCAAGCTGGAGGTTGTTGTGGGCGTGGATGCCCAGCTTTTTGTTGTACTTCGCCGCAAACTCGCCGAAGAAGGCGGCCATGCGCTGTATCTGCTCGGGGTAGAGTGCACCGTAGCTGTCAACGATGTAGATAACATCCACAGGGGAACGTCCGATGATATCAAGGGCAGCGGTTATATCGCTTTCGCGTCCGTTGGAGATGGCCATGATATTGCAGCTGGTCTCGTAGCCCTTCTTGTGAGCGTCCTCGATCATGTCCACAGCCGTGGGGATAGTAGTCAGGTAGGTGGCAACGCGGATAAGGTCGATAGCGCTGTTGCTGCGGTCGATAATATCCTGCTTGTAGTTGCATCTGCCCACGTCCGCCATAACAGCGATCTTGAGGTCGGTGTTGTTATCGCCGACTATGGAGTGGATAAAGTCCTCGTCGCAGAACTTGCAGGGGCCGAACTTGTCCACGTCGAACATTTCCTTATCGGCCTTGTAGCCGAACTCCATATAGTCAACTCCCGAACGCAGGTTCGCGGTGTACAGGTCTTTGATAAAGCTCTCTGTGAAGCGGAAGTCATTCACAAGTCCGCCGTCTCTGAGGGTCGCATCGACCACTTTGATATCGGGTCTGAAGTCGATAAGCTTTGATACTTCTTTCATTTTACTCATTTCCTTTCCTGTTCCGTGCGGAAATGCGCGATCGCACGGCTCAAAACTTTAGCGCTTTAAATCGAGTACATAATTGCAAGTATCAGTATAACACACTTTCCCTGCTTTGTCAACACTTTTTTTCTTTTTGATTCCCCCGGCAGTTTATCTTACCCGATGAGGACGCGGTGATGCCGCTGGGAGGGGCCTGACCCCAAACTTTAATGCGCTGCGCGAGGGGGTGCTTTCGTTCGTGAGAAAAAATGCTTGCATTATTGATATATCTGTGATATAATATTATGGGTATTTGTGAAAAGGCTTAGCCCGAATGCCGTTTTAAGGGGGCAGACCCGTGTTTGATAATACTTTGGATGCAGCCCGTACCTGCTGCTTCGCAGGCCATAGGGACCGCGATCTCCCCTTCGCCGGCGACCGCTCAACTATCGGGATGAAAAATCTCGTCAGCTCCCTCCACCTCGAGATAGAGGAGGCTGTCCGCGAGGGCTTCGACACTTTTCTCTCCGGCATGGCTGAGGGCATCGACCTCATCTGCGCCGAGATAGTCTTTTCAAAAATGATGCGGGGCGAGAATGTCCGGCTGGTCTGCGCTATCCCCTTTGCGGGCCAGCGCGAAAGAGACCTTTCCCTGCCGAGGGACAAATACCTGCACAGCCTGATCACTGCTCACTGCAGCGTTGTTGAGCTGTCGGAGAAGTACCGGAAAGGCTGCTACAAACGGCGAAACGAGTTTATGATAGGTCATTCGTCGCGGCTGATAGGTGCGGTAAAGCGCAAGGTGGGCTCGACGGGCACTTTGCAGACTATCAAAATGGCTGAAAAAGCGGGGCTCGATATGCACATCCTCGAGCTTGACGACAACCCGCTGTTTTATATTGACAGGCTGACGCTTGCCTGAAGGGCACCTCTAAAAACCCCTTTTGAGGAAAAACAGCTATGCACGTCATCTGCTGCGTCAAGCCCTCTTGGAGTACGGAAGTACGCCTGCGAGGTCTTTCCTTGCAGCTGACGCACCTATCTGTTTTTCCTTGACCAAATGGGTTTTTAGAGATGCCCTGATAAAGAAAGTAAAAGAATGAAATAGACAGATCCGGAGGAAACAGGGATATGAGCAAAACAAAAAATAAGAAGAGATCACAGGCGCCTGTTGCGCTGGTATATTTCACAACGCTTCTCGTATTTATGGGAGTGTTCGGCTTTATAGCTTATCGGCTCATGCAGAAGGTCGATTCTCTTAACGGCGACGATTCGCTGGCGCCGGTGGATTCATCGGCCGACTTTACCATAATGTTCGCAAGGACGTCGGACACCAGCACTCTTGTTGATATGGGGCTTATCCGCTTCCGTCCGGGCAGCGATAAGATAATCATTACTCCTGTTCCGGGTGAGACGATCTATCAGCAGTCCGGCTCGAACATGAGGGCTGTTTATGAAGAAGGCGGCATAAGAAAGCTTGAAAAGGCAGTTGAGGACACCTTCTCTATCAACGTTGATTTCTACGTTACCACCTCCCAGGAGAATTTCGAGAGCGTGTGCGACGTTCTCGGAGGAATAGTTTACACGCCGACAGTTCTGCTTTACAGGCTCTCCGAGAAGGACACCGAGGATATCTCGTATCAGGCAGGTGTTGCCACCACCATGACGGGCAGGCAGATAAGGCTGCTTGCTGACACCCCGGAGGTCTTCCCCGACGGAAAGACCGATGCGATCAAGTTCTTCGGAGATGCTCTTGCCCAGATGGTGAACAACGCTTTCCAGCAGATAAATCTTACAAAGAACAGTCTCGACAACATCTACACCCTGTTTGTTGCCGGCGGTGAGAGCAACTACACCAAGAACGACTACCGCCTGCACAAGAGCTACATAAACGAAATGCTCGACCACAACATCAAGCCCGCAGAGCTTCTTATCCCCGAGGGCTCATGGGCTGACGACGGCGGATTCTACGTTGACAGCACCTTCGTCAACGAGCTGATGGAGACCTACGAGGGTAAGGTCCCTTCTTAAAAGTCGCAGCATAACACATTGGAGGTTTGGTCAAATTGAAGCTGATGGTTATTATCCTTAACAAGCTCGATGCGCTCGAGTATCTTCTTGAGGGGCTTTCCGCTGCCGGTATCGGCGGTGCCACCATTATCGAATCCTCGGGAATGGCTATGACCCTCTCAAAGCTCGACAGCTCCTTCGTCAGCGCTTCTCTAAAGGCTCTTTTCAGCTCCGACGGCAACGAGGACAACCGCACTATCCTGTCCGTCATCCGCGACGATCAGCTCGACATAGCAAGAAAAGTTATCTACAGCACCGTCGGCGATCTCTCCCTTCCCAACACCGGAGTTATCTTTACCCTCCCCATTGATTTCGCCGAGGGTATCCGCAAAAACCGCAACAAACTCCCTCCTATATCGTCCGAGCAATAAAAATTTAAGCAATTATTTAAACTTTGTTAATGTTTGTCGCCCGTATCCCCTTGAAAATCGCAGTTTTATCTGTTATAATGTATTCAATACTTTTAATGAAAGGCTGGAAAAACAAATTTCCGGTCTTTTTCATTGCCCCACGCTCAGCCCTCCCCACAGCTCCTGCTGTTCGGGCTTTGTGCTTTGATGCTGCCTTGGTGCAGCTGGGGAAAACCTTTCTGAAGAAAGGTTGTTCCCCAGACCCCTTTCCAAAGACTTTTAGCGATTTTTTGCGAGGGTGTCTGAGATCTCTCTTGATTCATCAGACTCTAAAGCTATCTGCATTCAGCGGGATAGCAGGCACCCTCGCAAAAAACATTGAAAGTTTTAGGGAGGGGGTTTGGGGGATGACCCTTTTTCAAAAGGGTCTCCCCCAATCGCACTAAGATAATATCAAGGCACAAAGCCGGGATAGCAGGGGCTGTGGGAAGGACTGGGACAATAAAACGGAAGGAATGGTCAAGAAAGATGAACAAGGAATTATTTGAGGCGCTGACGCTTCTGGAGAAGGAGAACGACATTGATGCCACGGCGCTGATCGAGACGGTCAAGGGCGGCATAATGAAGGCGATCAAGAAAGACTACCCGAACTGCGAGAACATTTCGGTAGAGATCGAGCCTGAGACCGGCAAATTCGAGATGAAGATACTGAAAGAGATCGTAGAGGGAGAGCCTGAGGATCCGGACAATCAGATCAACATTGACGAAGCGAAGGCAATAAGCAAGCGTGCGAGAGTAGGCGGCATAGCTGAGATAAAGCTGAACCCCGGCAAATTCGGACGAGTTGCTGCACAGAACGCGAAGCAGTCGATCAAGCACGAGATCAAGGGCTTTGAGCGCGAGAAGCTTATCGAGCAGTACAAGGACAAGGTCTGCGAGTGCGTGCCTGCTGTTGTACAGAAAGTTGAGCCCACCACGCTCAACGCAGTAGTGACGATCGACAAGAACGAAGTATATTTTATAAGGAAAGAGCAGATCCCGGGTGAAGTATTGAAGCCGGGCGATGTTATCTCCGTATATGTTGTAGGCGTATCCTCTCCCGAGAGAAAGCCTTCGATCCGCATCTCGCGCACACACCGCGAGCTTGTGAAGAGGCTTTTCGAGCGCGAGATACCCGAGATCGCAGACGGCATAGTAGAAGTTAAGGCTATCTCGAGAGTTGCGGGAGCAAGGAGCAAGGTAGCTGTTATAAGCCACGACCCCAACGTTGACGCTATCGGCGCCTGCATAGGACCCGGCAAGTCGAGGATATCGGCTATCGTCAACGAGCTCAGGGGCGAAAAGATAGACATTATCCTCTGGAGCGAAGATCCTGCTGAGTTCATTGCCAAGGCTTTGGCTCCGGCAGAGGTCAAGAGCGTAGAGGTGTACGAGGACGAAGAAGTAAGAGAGTGCAAGGTGATAGTTCCCAACAACCAGCTTTCGCTTGCCATTGGAAACAAGGGCCAGAACGCGAAGCTTGCGGCAGGACTCACGGGCTACAGGATAGACATCCTTCCCGAAGTTCCGCTGCCTGAGGAGGAGCCGGAATACACCGACGACTGAGCATATAAGGAGAGGTAAATGAAGACCAGGAAGATACCCATGAGGATGTGCCTCGGCTGCGGAGAGATGAAGCCCAAGAAGGAGCTCATCAGAGTAGTGAAGTCCAAGGAGGGCGAGATATCCCTTGACCTGACGGGACGGAAGGCAGGCAGAGGCGCTTATGTGTGCCGCGATGTGGAATGCCTCAAAAAGGCAAGGAAGACCCACAGGCTCGAAAAGAGCTTCGAGTGCAGGATAGACGACGCGGTATATGACGGAATGGAGGCAGAGCTTTCGGATGAAGAGTAAGCTGGGACTCATTTCGATGTGCGCAAAAGCAGGAAGGCTGTCGCTGGGCATGGACATGGCCAAGGACGCCTGCCGCTGCGGAAACGCAAAGGGTGTCTTTGTGGCTGATGACCTCTCGGAAAAAAGCCTCAAGGAAATGAAGTATTACTGCGCAAGATACGGCGTAAAGCTCTACCGCCTCGGAGAGACCATGGAGGGGATACAGCAGGGGCTCGGAAGAAAAACGGGCATCATCGCCGTGAACGACGCAGGCTTTGCAGCCTCGTGCGCAAAGGGGCTCACACAGATAGATGTGAGCGATATAGAGTTATGAAGCATATTAAGGAGGATAACTGCCTATGAATAAGAAATACAAGCTCAACGAACTGGCAAAGGACCTGGGACTTGCAAGCGGCAAGCTCGTGGAGTGCCTTGCCGCTTTGGGAGGAGAACCGAAAAAGACCGTTTCTTCGCTGACTCCCGAGGAGGTCAGCTTTGTGTTCGATTTCTTTACACAGCAGAACCAGGTGGAGAATTTTGACGCCTACTTTGCCAACACGGTAAGACCCGAGGGAGCTCCCGAGAAGAAGACAAAGAAGGTAGTAAAGCCGAAGGCAGAGAAGAAGCCCGAGCCCGAAAAGCCCGCGGAAGAAAAGCCAAAGCCCGAGGAAAAGCCCGAGGAGAAGCCGGCAAAGAAGCCTGCCGAGGAGAAGAAGGCAGAGGAAAAGAAGAAGAAAGAGCCCAAGAAGGCTGCAAAGAAGCAGGAGCACGGCGTTAAGTCCTTCATCGGAGGATCGAAGAACGATTCTGACGAGAGCTATACTGTTTCGTCCCAGGAGACTCAGGGCAAGCACGTTGATACAAGAGGCAGCTATGTAGAGCTGGATAAGTATAACGAGAAGTACGACAACCTTGCAAACACCAAGCAGAACAAGAGCAAGGACAACTTCCAGAAGAAGCAGAAGCTCACCCAGAAGTCCCAGCAGTACAAGAAGCAGCAGAACCAGGGAGCAAGAAAGCGTGAGGCTGAGAGCGAGAAGGACAGACTGCGCCGTCTCGAGCTTGAAAAGGCAAGAAAGCAGCAGCTCAAAGTCCTTATCCCGGACGAGATCGTTGTTTCCGAGCTTGCTTCGAGACTTAAAGTCACCGCTACCGAAGTTATCAAGAAGCTCATGGGTCTCGGAGTTATGGCTTCCATCAACGAGACCATAGACTTCGATACCGCTGCGCTTGTTGCAGAAGAGCTGGGCGCTAAAGTCGAGAAGGAAGTTATCGTTACTATCGAGGAAAGACTGATAGTTGATGAGGAAGACACCGAGGAGAGCCTTGAGGAACGCTGCCCCGTTGTAGTTGTTATGGGTCACGTTGACCACGGCAAGACCTCTATCCTCGACAGGATAAGAAATGCCAACGTCGCAGAAGGCGAGGCAGGCGGTATCACCCAGCACATCGGTGCATATCAGGTATATTACAACAACAAGAAGATAACCTTCCTCGACACCCCGGGACACGAGGCTTTCACAGCCATGCGTGCAAGAGGTGCAAACGTTACGGATATTGCTATCCTCGTTGTTGCGGCTGACGACGGTATCATGCCCCAGACAGTTGAGTCTATAAACCATGCAAAGGCAGCAGGCGTTTCCATAATCGTTGCCATAAACAAGATGGATAAGGAAGGCGCAGATGCCGACAGAGTAAAGCAGGAGCTCACCGAGCACAGCCTCGTTGTCGAGGAGTGGGGCGGAGACGTTATCGCTGTGCCTGTTTCGGCAAAGACCGGCCAGGGCATCGACGAGCTGCTTGAAAACATTCTCCTCGTTGCCGAGGTCAAGGAGCTGAGAGCCAACCCCAACAAGGCAGCAAAGGGTACCGTTATCGAGGCCAAGCTGGACAAGGGCAAGGGTCCGACAGCTACTCTCCTTGTTGAGAGCGGTACGCTGCGTACAGGCGATGTAATAATCGCAGGCACGGCTGTGGGCAGAGTGAGAACGATGACCAACGACAAGGGCAGCAAGATCGACAAGGCAGGACCTTCGACACCTGTCGAGATCACAGGTCTTGCGGAAGTGCCCATGAGCGGCGATACATTCAACGCAGTTGCTGACGAGAAGCTGGCAAGAGAGCTTGTTGAGCAGAGAAAGCACGCTGCAAAGGAAGAAGAATTCAAGAAGTATCAGAAGGTAACTCTCGACAACCTCTTCAGCCAGATAAGTGAGGGAGAGGTCAAGGAGCTGCCCATAATCGTAAAGGCAGACGTTCAGGGCTCGGTGGAGGCTGTAAAGCAGAGCCTCGAGAAGATATCCAACGAGGAAGTAAGAGTCCGCGTTATCCACGGTGCAGTGGGTGCCGTAAACGAGAGCGACGTTATGCTCGCCAACGCATCCAACGCTATAATCGTCGGCTTCAACGTAAGACCCGACCCCGTTGCAAAGGAGAACGCCGAGAGAGACGGCGTGGATATCAGACTCTACAGGATAATCTACGATGCTATCGAAGAGATAACCACAGCCATGAAGGGTATGCTTGCGCCTAAGTTCCGCGAGATAGACACGGCAAGAGTCGAGGTAAGACAGGTATATAAGATCTCCAACGTCGGCAACGTTGCAGGTTCCTATGTGCTTTCGGGCAAGATCGGCAGGAACGATCTTATCAGAGTTGTACGTGACGGCATAATCGTTGCGGATGACAAGATGAGCTCCCTGAAGCGTTTCAAGGACGATGTCAAGGAAGTTGCCGAGGGCTACGAGTGCGGTATCACCCTGGAGAAGTTCTCCGATATCAAGGAAGGCGACATCTTTGAAGCTTACCAGATGGAAGAGTACCGCGACTGATCTTAAGCAGCAGACCGCGTATTATAACTGAAAGGAGCTGGCGGAAATGCGCCGGAAGATGATAGTATTCCTCTGCCTGTGTCTCATGCTCACGGGCTGCAAGGCATTCGGCGGCGAAGCCGGCGGCTGGAAAGAAAACAATTCCGAAATGACGGAATACGACAACACGGGCAAAACCGGCTCGGAGGGCGAGCCGCACGAAATGATCGTCTATGATGAATACCACAGGCTGGACGATGACTTTTTTACCTCTGCCGCAACTGCGGACGAGGGGCTTAGCCTGCTCAAAAACAATGCCAACGAGTATTATACTGAGGACGTGCCTAAATTCGTTAAGACCCTGAGGCTCGGCGAAGGAAAGTTCGAGCTCTGGCAGAGTGCCGCAGACGGAAATGTCCCTGCCGTGATCTACACGGGCAGCTATGCCCTTGATCAGAGCGGAGCCCTGTCGTTTATCTATAAGGTGATGAAGCAGGGCAGCAACGATATCAAGGCCGACGGCAAAAGCGCCGACGCCGAAAAGATGAAGGGAATGAGCTCCCTTGGCAGCTATACGGATTATGTCAATCCTCCGGCAGCAAGAGTGCAGCGCAGCGATATCTATTCCGAGATACCGATAATGCTGAAACTCCCCCTGACAGAGATGCCCTATGCCATAACCGAGGGCAGATATGCCATGAGGCTCTATCTTAAAGGCGCCTTCATCTGTGCCCCCGCATACGGCGCAGAGGTCAAGGGCAGCTATGAGGCCGGCAAGGATCTCGAGCTTAGCTTCGATCCCACGGCTATCTTCACCGAGAACGAGCTTTATTCAGATACGGCCTTTTTCTCGGAGGATCAGAAGCAGGCATTCATCAAGGAAGTCACCGACGCTGTGGGCACCGAGGAAAAGACTACGATATCATTTTCCGGTGGAAAATGGGTCTGGAAAGCCGGCAAAAAGACCATAAGCAAGGGCAAATACAGCGAAAGCACCGAGTACCCGGGCTTTGTGAGGATGTGGGCAGGCGACGGAAGCAACGCCAATGTCCAGAGCTGGTTCTACATCACAGAGGACGGTATATATTATCCCTTCATGATACAGACAAAGCAGGTGGAAAAATGAACACAGTTGAAAAGGTGAGGCAGCTTGCACAGCCCCTCTGCGACGAGCAGGAGCTCTTCCTCTGGGACGTAAGGTTTGAAAAGGAAGGCGCAAGCTGGTACCTCAAAATACTGATAGACAGGGACGGCGGCGTGGATATGGACGCTGTCGAAAAATTCACAAGGCCGATGAACGAGCTGCTGGACGAGGCTGACCCGATACAGCAGAGCTATATCCTCGAGGTGGGAAGCCCGGGTCTCGGAAGAGAGCTGAGAAGAGAAGAGCATTTCATCGTCTGCATCGGCGACGAGGTAAGAGTGAAGACCATAAGGCCCGTAAACGGCGAAAGGGAATTCATAGGCATACTCTACAGCTTCGAGAAGAACGAGTTCGTCATCGCACAGAGCGAAGCCGAGGAGGACAGGCTCACATTCAAGCTCTCCGACTGCGCTTATGTTAAGCTCAACGACGACCAGTTCTGATACGCAGAAATATAAAACACGGGAAGATAAAAGAAAGGATACATTATGGCTGGATATAAAGCAGGGCGTATGTCCGAGGATATACGCAGGATAATCTCGGCGAAGATGCGTGAGCTCAAGGACCCTCGCCTGGGCGGAGGAGAGCTTCTCACCGTGGTTCGCTGCGAGGTCGCAAGCGACGGCTCGTTTTGCAGGGTCTATGTTTCGTCTCTTGAAGGCATAGATAAGGCAAAGCAGGCAGTGAAGGGCTTCGAGAGCGCTTCGGGCTATCTCAAAAGAGAGATCTCCAACGTTCTGGGACTCAGGAAAGCTCCCGAGCTCAAATTCGTTGCCGACGACTCGGCGGAATATTCCGCAAGGATATTTGAAAAGCTGAAGAACATTGCACCCGCACAGACAGAGGACGATTCTGAAACGGAGGAGCCTGATGGAGAACAGAAATAATATCGGCTTTGCAAACATAGGCAGATTTTTCGAGGAGCACGACTGCTTCACCATACTCACCCACAAAAGCCCCGACGGAGACACTCTCGGCGCAGGCTTTGCTTTGTGCGCCTATCTGAGAAAGATGGGCAAGAAGGCAAACGTCCTGAATTCCGACGGCTTCCCAGACCGCTACAGCTTTTTGTACGAGGGGTACTTTGATATGGGATTCGACGAGCAGTGCGTTATTGCCGTTGATATCGCGGACACCACCCTTCTCGGAGCAGGCCTTGCACGCTATACCGAGCCGAAGTCCATCGACCTCTGCATAGACCATCACATCTCAAATAAATACTACGCAAAATACAGCTACGTTGACAGCACCGCATCTGCTGCCTGCCTGATACTCTACCAGCTGTTCAAGGAGCTCGGCAGACCTATAAACGACCTGATCGCAAAGTGCCTCTACACAGGTATCGCAACGGACACGGGCTGCTTCAAATACGAAAACACGGTTCCCCAGGCGCATCTTGCGGCAGCAGAGCTTATGCAGTTCAATATCGGCTTTGCGTCTGTCAACAGGAAGATGTTCGACATCAAGAGCCGCGCAAGGCTCCGTGCCGAGATAATCGCCACCAACAGCATCGAATACTCCTTCGGCGGAAAGTGCGCTGTCATCAGCCTCACCACGGAGATGATGGAGTCCTTCGGGATAGAGCCTGCGGAGTTCGAGGGCATATCCTCGATACCGCTGACTGTCGAGGGAGTGGAGATAGGCATAACTATCAGACAGAGACACGAGAACGTGTTCAAGCTCTCTGTCCGCACAACGGAGAAGATAGACGCTTCGGGCTTTTGCAGACAGTTCGGCGGCGGAGGACATATCCGTGCGGCAGGCTGCGAGATAACCGGCACCCTTGAAGAAGTGAAGAAAACTGTCATCGAGGCTGTGTCGAAGCTCGACGGAGTCATCTCATGAAAAAAGAGCTTTGCGGAGTGCTGCCCGTGTATAAGCCCTCGGGCTGGACTTCCTTTGACGTCATCGCCAAGCTGAGAGGCATCCTCGGGATGAAAAAGCTGGGCCACACGGGAACTCTCGACCCTATGGCCACAGGCGTTCTGCCTGTGCTTGTTGGGAAAGCGGCAAAGGCCTGCGATGTCCTGCCGGATACCGCAAAGGGCTACAAAGCAGGCTTCAAACTCGGAGTAACGACGGATACCCAGGATTCAACAGGCAAGGTGATAAAGACCTGTGATAAGCAGGTGGGCATCGCTGAACTCACCGAAGCGGCTGAAAGCTTCTGCGGAGATATAATGCAGGTGCCGCCGATGTTTTCGGCTGTGAGCTCAGGAGGGAAAAGGCTTTACGAGCTTGCCCGGGAAGGAAAGACCGTAGAACGGGAAGCAAGGCCGAGACACGTTGAATTTATAGAGATACTGCACTACGACGAGCAGAGCAGGGAAGGCGTGCTGGAAACGGAAGTCAGCCGCGGAACATATATCCGCACGCTGATAAACGACATCGGCGAGAGTCTCGGCTGCGGAGCAGTCATGACTTCGCTGGAAAGAACACTTGCCTGCGGCTTCTGCAAGGAGGACTGCTTCACCCTTGCGGAGATTGAAGCTGCGTCGGCAGAAGATGATATCGAAAAACTTATCGCTCCGGTGGAGGATCTTTTTGAAGAGCTGCCTGAAGTCAGACTAAATGCACATTTCACAAGGCTTTTTGAAAACGGCGTAAAGCTCAGAGACGAGCAGATAAATGCGCCGGAGGGTATGTTCAGAGTATTCGGCGACGACGGAGGTTTTATCGGACTTGCCGAGGTGAACGAAAAAAAAGAGGTGCGCTCAGTGCGCAGACTGCGGTGATATACAATGAAGGATATAACAGAACACGGACTGCCGGGCGGAGAACGCACCGCCGTGGCTCTCGGTATATTTGACGGCGTGCACCTCGGGCATAGGCTCGTGCTGGACGAAGCCTGTGCAGCAGCCGAAAAAGGCCTTGTGCCTGCGGTTTTCACCTTCCGCAGCGGAACGGTGACAACAAAGCCCCAGACAGAGTGCCTGCTCACCGACGAGGCAAAGTATGAACGTCTCGGAAAGCTTGGCATCAAATATATCATGGCTCCGGATTTTGCCGATATAAGATCCCTGCCCCCTGCCGAGTTCACGGAAAAAGTCCTCGCGGGACAGCTGGGCTGCGGACTTGCCGTCTGCGGAAAGGACTTCCGCTTCGGAAGAGGAGCTGTGGGAGACGCAGACCTTCTGCGAAGAGAAGGCGAACGCCTGGGCTTTGAGGTCAGGGTGCTCGATAAGCTGCAAATGGACGGCGCAACAGTCAGCTCGAGCAGGATAAAGAAGCTGATCCGAACGGGAGAGATAGAAAAAGCCAACCGCCTGCTGGGCTATACCTTCGGCTGGACTCTGCCTGTGATACACGGCAACGAGATCGGCAGGACCTGGAATTTTCCGACCATCAACCAGCTGCTGCCAGAAAAGATAGTCCTGCCGAGGTTCGGGGTCTACTGCGCAAGGGCAAAGACCGAGGATCGGACGTTCTTCGGGGTCGCGAATATCGGTGTAAAGCCTACTGTCGAGAAAAAGACAGCGCCCCTTGCCGAGACTTTCATCCTCGATTTCGACGGCGATCTCTACGGCAAGGAAGTTGAGCTGAGGCTGGACACTTTCCTGCGTCCGGAGCAGAGATTTTCGGATATCGCGGCGCTCCGCGCACAGATACAGGCCGACGTCCGCCGCACAGCCGAATTCTATTCGGAGCGGAAAGGAAAGAGCCAGTAAAAAAGATCACACACGGTTTTGTTCGTGCGTGATCTTTTTTTGATAATCTAAGGCAACACCGCACAACCCGCGGCTAGCGCCTCTGCACGTCATCTGCTTGCCATTTTTCCGTCATATTTCCCAAATTCTCCTTGAAAGGCGCCAGCCTTCCTGCGTCGAATTTAGGCAATCTGACAAAAAAATGGACGTCGCATCTGACG
>JAFXRZ010000014.1 GCA_017536105.1 Ruminococcus sp.
TTGATCTGAAAGGAGGAAAGAACAATGATTACATGGATCTGCATAGCAGGCGGAGTTTTTGTGGTAAGCGAAGTTTTACTTTTCGTACTTTAATAACAGACGATAAACAAAGACTATACAGAAAGGAGGAAAAATTATGATCACATTCTGTTATGTAATGCTCGGCATAAGCACAACCGCATATATCGTGGGAGGTATCCTCTCAAAGATCTTCGGATAATAAACAACACTTACGATAACTAAACCTAAATGAAAGGAGAATTAATATGATCACATTCTGTTATGTAATGCTCGGTATAAGCACGACCGCATATATCGTTGGAGGCATCCTCTCGACGATCTTCGGATAATAAACAACACTTACGATAAATAAACTTAAAACGAAAGGAGAAAACTGATATGTTCACAGCATTTGTTGCACTTTACGGCACAGCTATAATAGCCACAATGGGCTACTGCACATATGTATATTTCTTCGGAAATCCGTTCAAGTAAAAACAAGGAGTTTTTGAATGACATTGAATATTGAGTAGAGCGTCTGTGCAATAGTGCGGACGCTTTTTTGTGTGCTGAAGAACTATAAAGAGTTCGTTGATCCTTGTCCTCCCTTATGAACGTGCCGAATACCGAGACAACAAGGACAGTTTTGAGGCATATTACGACGAGATCGAGATATTTCCCGGCGAGGGGGCATATTTCAAAGCCGCGATCGAGCAGAGGAACCGCTATATGGCAGAGCGTGCTGATCTTGTTATCTGCTGCATTGAGCATAAATCGGGCGGGGCGTATGGGACGGTGAAATATTCGGAGAAGATTGGGAAAAAGGTCGTGAACTTGTGCGGCGGATCGGATGAAGGAATAAAATAAAGCACCCGGGAATCGCTCCCCGGGCGTACTCAGTTGTCAGGTCATCGAAACAGTCTTATGCTTAACAGATGATCGGCGGGATCAGCTTGACAATTTCCTCGATCCCGGGGTAATTGCGGTACTTGTTCTTGATCTCTTCTGTGTGATCCTCTTCAAATACTGCGACAAGCTCAAAATAATCTCCCGTACCGAACGTCAGCTTTGCCTTTGTGGAGTAAACCTCACCCGTCTTTGCGTTCAGCCAGTGAACAAATTTCCAGCCCTCTTTTCCCTGTGCCGTGAAGATAAGCTCTTCGCCCTTTATCGACCAGAGATCGACGGTCACTCTGTCGCCGCCGGCTTCAACGTCAAACTGTGCAGTGCTGTTGCTCCTCACGCCTCTTACGATGCCCTCGCCGCTGGTGGTTACCACTGTCATTGCAACACATTCGGGAACGTACGTATGTCTGAATGCCTGTACGCATTCTATCGGACAGAGCTTGATTTTTCCGCTGTCTGCCGATGCGGAAACCGCTGCGAATGTGGTCATTGCCATTACTGCTGCAAGCATTGCAGCGAGCTTTCTTGTAAATCTCTTAGTTGTATTTTTCATAACGATCTCTCCCTTTCGGTTTAGTCTTTGGTTGTTCGAGGTGTTTTCCTCTTCTGTGATCACATAATAACACACCCGGTATTACAACTGTCTTACAAAAAAGAGGGATTTTCAAAAAAACTGAAAAAATTTTTTCAGCATGAAAAGACAGCCGCATTAATGATCCACTGTTCGGGTCACCGCAGCTAAGACCGCAGGATCGGCTGCTTTGCCTCAAACAGCCGGGGGCGGCTCGGCACGCCTATTGCTTTCAAGGGTGGAGAGACCGCAAGACAGATAGTCTGATCAGAACGGCTCTCATCCGCCACCAGCAGCCGCGCCTTCAGCGGGTCAAGCCCCCTGCTGACGCACTCCACCGAAGCATAGAAGCTTTTCAGGTCTATGCAGATATATATCCTGTCCACTAAACTCACCCGCTTCGAAATCGAACATTTGTACTAATGATAGTATAGGATAGAACGTTTGTTTTGCCAATGCGTTTGTTCGATTTTTTAAATGGAAATTGACATTCTGGGTTTTGGCTGGTATAATGGATACAGCGGAGTCTGCGGAGCTGCCGAGGATAAAGATAAAGTGAGTCCTTTTTGTCGTGTTGATAATAAGATAGATCAGAATATGTGAGGGTATTTATGAACGTTATGTTATATGATGATAAAGACTGGATTCTTTCAAAAGAAGCGTTCTTGATCTATGCTTCGTGTATGTATCATCCGACATATGAGGACTTCAAAAAGCAAATGGAAAATCTGGTAAACGATCCATTTGTGAGTGTATATGTATGCGAGGATCAAGGTGTGAAAACAGGAATGATCATTTTGAAACTCTCAGATGCTATAGCTGAGATCATCGGAATTGCTGTATCTGAAAAAGACCGTCATAAAGGGATCGGGAGTAAGATGATCCAATTTATAATGAGATCAGAGGGCATGGAAAGGATAGAAGCACAAACGGACGATGATTCGATAGGATTTTACCGTAAGTGTGGCTTTGCCGAGGAAAGGATCACAGTTGATTATCCCGACGGTTCTGTTGTCCGTTATAACTGCGTTCTAAACAAATAGGCAAATTCTGATCTGTCACCCATACAATACTTACAGCCGCCCCGCATGGAGCGGCAGCTTTTGTATCACATCATATCCATCCCCTCGTCCCCTGCGGAAAATCAATCCTGCCCGATGACACGCTCCATATTGAACTGCAAAACAAAAAGCGGCTCGCTTTCCTCTGTGGAAAGCAAGCCGTTTACTTATTTATTTAGGAAGTCTTGAATACTTATAATGCAGGTTCAGCTCTTACGCCGCAACATTATCTCCCTTTTTCCTGCGGACAATGAAGAAGCATATCAGCGCACCGAGTGCCGCCGAGCCCACGCAGGAAGCGACCATTGTGCCTGTGCCGACAACAGAACCTGCGTCCTTGGCCTCCTTTTCGGAGCTGTCGGAGGACTGGCTTTCTGTTGCAGCTGCGGCTGCGGAACTATCGGTTGTCAAGCTGTCGGGAGCAGAGGTGTCTGCGGGCTCCTCGGGGATGACTGTCGGGGCATCGTTCATGATCTCGTTTTCGCTGACGATATGAGCTTCTACGCTACCTAGACAAAGAACGAGCCTGAAAACCGCCTCACCGCTTATCGCAATCCTGCCGCTGCCGAGCAGCTCGCATTTCAGATGTATGCCACGCTTTGAAGCCTGATACGCATTGACAAATAATCATTTGATGTATGATCTAAAAAGGAAGCCGGAATAAAGAGTTCCTTGCGATATTACAGCAGGCTTTGGATATGATCAAAGACCTCGCCTATGTCTGTTCCTGCTTTCGCAGCTTTATCAAGCCACTTTGTCCTGTATAATACCTTTGCAGTCTCTGTTGCTGAAGGGCAAAGCTCTGTAAACTTTTCTAACACATTACCGTCCGCCCCCTGCTCTATATATCTTAACTCATAATATGACTGAATTGTGATCTGAAACTGTTCCAGTGATTTTCCTTCATAAGTGCAGGAAACTTTTTTGGAAGAATAATAGGGATCTATTTTGAGAAGGTGTGTCATTCCGCAATGAGGATCTGCTGCTGCATAGCGTATCTTTTGGATATTCGCCATAAGTATCGTTCCCATACACATAGGGCAGGGTTCCATTGTGGAATACAGAGTAAGAGTTTTTGGGTCATACACAGAAGTATCCAGAGACTTTAATATATTACTCTCTGCATGGGCGATCTTTTTGTTTATCGTATGAACTTCATTATTACGGTTACGGTCGGATAAGATGATCTTTCCCTCCTCATCACAAATGACTGCCCCTATAGGTGTACTTCCCAAGATGAAAGCTGTCCAAGCCTCATTAAAAGCTGTTTTCCATATATCAGATACTTCATTCCACATTTTTATCACTCCTAAATATTGTTGAAATCAAACTATAGTTTCCAAATGCGATCCACGCTTCTTCAAAAGCAGCCTGCCAGTGCTTTGAAAGATCTTTCCACATAATATTACTCCCTTCGGTCACTGATCGATCTCCTATATTATATCAGAGCACCAGGGAAAAGTCAATCAAACCCGCCGTTTAAATCCGGCGGTCATATTTTCGCACAGCTATCACATACACTTTAAGTCCCTTTAAGGTCGGCGGTGTATAATATGACCATAGACTTGAAAAGGAGGTCTTTCTTATGAAAAACAATACCAAGAGATTTATCATAACTGTAGCGGTCATCACAATGCTCTCACTGGCATCCTGCGGAAGCTCTGACAGCAGCGGACAAAGTTCTTCTGCGGCTGATACATCCTCAGCGGCTGTGACCGAAGCTCAAACCGATGACAGCAGCACCGCAGAAACTACAACAGCGGCAAATGCTTCCGAACCGTCCGAAACTGAAACATCTGAACCGGACGATAGCGAAGCCGAGAAAGCATCGGCAGAGATCTCCGCAGGCGTCTCCGATATCCAGATACTCGAAGCCAGCGCCGATAATACGTCGCTGACCTCCGGAAGTGCAACTGTGAAGATCGGCAACAAGAGCATTGATCTCAGCGGTGCCTACATCATCGACGGCGTTGATGCGGTCATTACAGGTGGGACTTACACTTCATCGGAGAGCGATCAGAATGTGTTCCTTGTTATCAACGGCGGTTCGCTGAAGATCTCCAATGCCGAGATCGTAAAGACGGGCAACGCTTCGACCAATGACAGCAAGCGCACCTCGGATGTATCGGATGACTACAATTTTTACGGCATCAATTCCGTGATACTCGTTGTGGGTGAGGGCAGCTCGGCGGAGATCACCGACTGCACCATTACCTCCGATTGCAGCGGAGCCAACGCAGTATTCTCCACGGCAAACGCTACGGCTAACGTATCCAATGTTAAGATAACCACCACCGGAAATTCCTCCCGGGGCGTGTATGCGACCTACGAGGGCACGATCAATGCAGATCACGTTGACATCACCACAAGCGGCGCACACTGCGCACCTATCGCAACCGACAGGGGCGGCGGATATGTGACCGTAACGAACTCCAAAGTTCAATGCTCCGGCGATGGCAGCCCCTGCATCTACTCGACGGGCGATATCAAGGTCGAGAACCTCATCGGCGTATCGACAGGCGCACAGGCGGCGGTCATCGAGGGCAAGAATTCTATCACGATGACCAACTGTGACTTTACTGTCAGCGGAGGCAACAACGGCGTAATGCTCTATCAGAGTATGTCAGGCGACGCTGCCGACAGCGACGCGACTGCAAGCTGCTCCGAGCTTACTATGACAGGAACGACAATCCGCAACGGCACCGAAGGCCCGATGTTCTACATCACAAACACCACCTCGGTTATCAATCTCAACGGCGGCAACACTCTTGAATGCTCAAACGGTCAGCTCGTCAATGCCGCGACGGGGCGCTGGGGCAAGGACGGTTCCAACGGCGGAAACCTCTCGCTGAACATCTCGGGCGACAGCATTTTCGACAGCGTAACTGCGGACGACATCAGCTCCGTTGCGGTCAATGTACTTGACGGCGGAGCATTCACCGGAGAGACATCTGGCGAGGTAGCTGTCGGGTAAAACTGCTTTTAAAAAACTATGCTCCTTGCAGTGAAGCGCAGGAAGGACTGACAGCAAATAGCTAACGAATACAGCGGCAGGGTACCCACAGTATTTGTGAGTACCCTGTTGTTTATACCGGTTGGGGTTTCAGAGCAGCGGCTCGTACTGTCTGCGGATGTTGTCACCGACTGTCGCCATGACCCTGTTGCGGGTCTTTTCTTCTTTCAGACCCATGCTGAGATAAATGTTTTTTGCATTATCCATTTTTCAAAAGTGTTACTGAGTTAAACATAGATTTCGCATCCCTGAATTATTCGCAATACATACATATAGTTCCCTTTGATAACTTAAACCCATTCTTCTCATAAAACTTAGCCGCTGGCGCATACTCGCTTGTATAAAGAACAATGCCCGCAAGTCCTTTGTCCTTACTATAATCTTTAACAGCGTTTAATAACTGCTTACCTATTCCTTGACCTTGTCGCTCCGGAAGTACTGCCATTTCATTAATGTAAATCTCTTCTTTGCTGCCTGAGATCTTACGAAGCGCGAATATACACCCTATTACTTCTTTGTCTTCTTCATATACAAATCCAACAAATTTTTTCTGTTCAAAAAAATCCTGAAGATATTCTGTGGCATTTTCTGTCGTCCAATCTATTCCCCAATATTCCATTGGAAATGCTTTTGTATAAATCGAACCACATTGTGTTAAATCACTGTTTTTCATAATTCTGATCATTGTACTACCTCACTGCCAAATTCCGATTTATCTTATTATCAACACAGAAGCTAACCTGTCCTCGCTGAATATTGAAAGTATTTTTCCGCATATTATTTTGCTGCTAAGTCAGCATTTTTCTTAATTATATCAGACCTCCGGAGAAAAGTCAATTTTCATATACGGCAAAGCGCCCGCACTCATTGTACGGACGCTCTATACATTACTGTTCATTAAAACACTCCTGTTTCTTGTTTTTATATCATTATTTGCAGTTGTGCAAAACTATCAGAATTACTGTGGGTGCAGCGCAGAAAATAAGTGTGCCGATCGCAAGTCCTATCATCGTATTTCCCTCCTTTTCGGTTTGATGATTTTTTGTGATCATTTACTTGCAGATGTAAGCGGTGACTGCTCCGATACCGAGCAGAACTACCATTGTGCAGCATACTAACATTTCTTTCAGCTCCTTTCGTATGTCTTGTGTTGTTTTCTTTACTGTGTCTTTAGTATATCATACACTTCTTTGCAACTTCTTTGCAAGGATCTTTTTGTGCATCTTAAGTGGGGCTGTGACTTTCATTTCAAGGACGCTGCCGCCCCTCTGCCGCTTGCATTCGGCGTTGATGATAGCCCCGAAGCAATATATGATTATTACATAGATTATGTCAAGAAGTACTGTGAAATGCGTAATAACATCGCCAATGAAGACGGTAAAATCTTTTTTGGTAATGTAACAGATATTCTTGGTATACGTGAACTTGATGATATGTTAGTGGTTTTGACAGTTTTTGATGATTTCGATGAGGGCAAAATTAAGATACCTTATCCGCCAAAATAACAAGAAAAAAGCACGATTTTTTAAATTTGTGGGTACTATTTGGGTACTACTCTACACCAAATTCGACTGATTTGGGGCTAATCGCACTTCACTGCAACTTAACGAAAACGACGTAAAATCGGGCTATTCTTCACTTTGCTTAACTACACTAAACCAGCTCCCTATATTTCAAATCTCTCAATCCGCGCCAAAGTTTTAAACTCTCAAACAACGTATTTGCGCGGTTTGGGAGCTTTTGTTTTTGCTCAAAAAGCGGTTTTGGGTGTTGTTTGGGCGTTATGGCCTTAAAAAATCGCTTTTTTGAATGATATATGAGCAGGCTTTACATGCCTGCTTTTTTGTATTATTCGGGCTTTTTCAAAGTCGGTTTCAAGTATCTCGCCGAGGGCTTCCGAAGCGCTTCCGCCGGCTGTATGCCCTATGAAGTGAGACAGAACGTTAAACTTCCTTGACACCGCACTGTTCTTGGAATATAATATAAGTGAAAAACACGAACTTACGGAGGTGCTTTATGAGTATTCGGGCTTTATGCAGACGATTTATCGGCGCCGCTTCGGCGGTGATGATGCTTACGTCATTTATGCCGGCAATATCCCCGGGGGGATATGCTTTTGCGGAGGCGGAGGCTTTTGATCTTGCCGGGCTTGCGGACAACGGTATTCCTGTTTTGTATATCAGCATTGATGAAACTGCCGAGGGCTACGGCACTATCGAGGAGATGAATTCGAGCCCGGATCATTCCGCCCAGTGTACGGGCACTGTGAGGCTGGATGTTCCCGAGGGCTACACCGGCGATTACAGCGATACGGCTCTCGGCGATACCGCAGAGCTCAAACTCTCATACATCCGCGGCAGAGGGCACTCTACCTGGGGCGGAGATAAGAAGCCTTACAAGTTCAAGCTGGACAAAGGCGCCGATCTGCTGGGTATGGGCAAGAACAAGCACTGGGTGCTGCTTGCGAACACGGGGGATGACACGCTGCTTAAAAACCGCATCACAAGCTATATCGGAAGCAGGCTGGGCTTGGCTTACACTCCGCAGATGCTCCCCGTTGATGTGGTGATGAACGGCGACTACCTCGGCAATTACTATCTGTCCGAGCAGGTAAGGGTCGGCAATTCCCGGGTGGAGATAGACGAGCTGAAACAGACGGACAGCGAAGCGCCGGAGGTCACGGGGGGATATCTTCTCGCCCTCGGACGCAAGAACGACCCGGAGGGCACCGGGCAGATCTACCGCCATATCATAACGGAAGGCGGCAATGTGTTCTTCGGGGAGACCCCGGAGTTCTACACCAACTACTCCGACGACGAGACCGGTACGGATGCGCAGTTTGCCTACATCTCCGATTATTTGCAGAAGATCGAGGATGCCGTGCTGTCAGATGATTTCACGGACAAGAACGGCGTGCCTGTAAGCGAGTATCTCGATCTTCAGTCTGCCGCTTCATATTGGTGGGTAAACAATTTCCTGAAAAACCACGATGCCTTCTCCACCACCAGCACCTACCTCTACAAAGCGCGAAACGGGAAGCTGTTCTACGGACCTCTCTGGGACTTCGACCAGTCGATGACGGGTTCATCCGCCGAAGGCTTCTACAAGGGCAACACTCTCTGGCTCAACAGACTGAGAGCCTACAATGCCGAGTATCAGCAGATACTTTTTGAGACCTGGGACAGGCTGGACGGCATCATTACCGATATCGTAAAAGAGGGCGGCGTTCTTGACGCTTATGCGGACGAGCTCCGGGCTTCCGAGGAGGACAACGAAAAGCGCTGGGAGATAAAAGAGAGATATGCCGAAATGGGAATGGAGTTCGACTACGGTCAGCAGATCGAAGAGCTCCGCAGCTGGCTGCTTGAAAGGCAGCAGTGGGTGAGAGAGAACGTACAAGATGAGTTGACAAAGGCACGTTTCAGAGTCACTTATAAAAGCGGCGATGAGGTCATCCAGGTCTCGGAGCAGGACTATATGACGGATGTCTCAACTGGTGTTACCCCTCCGCTGAAAGAGGGCTGGGTCTTTATTGAGTGGCAGCTCGAAAACGGCACTGCGGAAGATATCCCCGGGCTGCTGACAGAGGATATCACCCTCACCGCAAGGTTTATCCCCGAGGATGAAGCGGTCATGGCGGAGGATATATACTTCTGGTTTTACGATGTATGGTTCGACCTGAGAAACGACGGCAACAGTTTCAGCCCGGATATCCTCGTACTCCCCGAAGACGCACAGGAGAGAGTCTTTGAGTGGAGCTCCTCCGATCCAAAGGTCGCAAGCGTGGATCACGAGGGCAGGGTCACTCCCCATAAAACGGGTGAAACGGTGATAAGCGTCAAGCTGAGAAACGGCGTTGAGAAGAGCTACACCTTCCACGTTTACGACTCGGAGATCACCCCGACGCAGGAGACCGCAGAGCTTATCCTCGAAAGTGAGACCATTACTCTGAATGTCGGCGAATACGGACAGATCGCTGTGAACCCCTCTCCCCAGCCCAACACCGACAACTATCTTATGTATTCAGCGGACAAAGAGGGCGTTATCGAGCTGTTGGATCACGGCGTGTTCCGGGCCGTTGCTCCCGGTGAGGTGATCGTCAGGGTATCGAATTTTGACGGCGTGGAAGCCTTCTGCAAGATAATCGTCACCGAAAAGGCTCCCGACGAGAGCAAGCCGGATGAAAGCAAGCCTGACGAGAGCATACCCGACAGCAAGTCCGATGACAGCATTCCCGAAAGCAAGCCGGAAAGCTCCGTACCCGAACAGGAAAGGGGAGACAATCCCGAGACAGGCACAGCAGGAGTTATGCTTGCAGCCGCAGCAGCAGCGGGAGCAATGATCGTGATAAAGAAGAGAGCTGAATAATAAATCGAAAGCCCCTTGTTCTATAACAAGGTTATTGAAAACAAGAGCAGACCCGGAAGAAATTCCGAGCCTGCTCTTTTTGTGTTATCCAGCCTTTTTCAAGGGCAGCACCGCACAACCCGCGGCTGACGCCTCTGCACGCCATCTGATTGCCAGCTTTCCGTCATATTACCCAAATTCTCCTTGCCGGGCGCCAGCCCGCCTGCGTCGAATTTAGGCAATCTGACGAAA
>JAFXRZ010000015.1 GCA_017536105.1 Ruminococcus sp.
CCGCACAACCACCGGCTAACGCCTTTGTACATCATCCGCTTGCATATTTTCCGTCATATTACCCAAATTCTCCTTGCCTTGCGCCAGCAAGGCGGCGTCGAATTTAGGCAATCTGACGAAAAATCTGACTGCGCGTCTGACGCACAATGGTTGTGCGGTGTTGCCATAATAAAGTATATCACATTATCAGCCGAGCGTCAAATTTTTTTGATGCAAACAGCGATCCCCCGTTTTAAGGGAGACCGCTGTGTTTTTATGATCTGCCGTAGTTAAATATACTTGCTAAAGCGTAGTCGGCGCTGAACGAACTGAAATTAGCACAGAGGAGCTCGGTATCGCCCATCAGATCTTTCAAAAAGCTCTTATAGCTTTCATCATTCATGCTGATTCCGTCAACTGTGTATGCGGTGAAGGCTTGGTCGCCCGTTATTCCTGCTGTCGAGAAATCATACCGGACTGTGTGATCCAGCTTTTTGAATACTCCGTTATCGATCTCATAGTAAGTATAAACATATACTCCGCCGTGTGCGCCCATGGATTCCGGCGTTGAGATCATTATAACATTGCTTTTGCCGGTGTAATAAAGCTGAATGTAGGAACCGTAATATGAGTCAGGTGTTAAATATGTCAGTTCGTTAAGATCTCCGCTGCCGTTACTGGTGATGACAGACCTATACAGTTGTTTATCATAATCATATGCCGGTGTTACATCTGTTTCGGTAAACAATTCGGGTCTGCCGTCGCCGTTCATATCGACAAGACCGAAAGAGGCATCGCTGTGCGAAGCAGCATACTCCTGTATATAGTCGTAGTAAGCTTTCTGCCAACCTGTGAGGTCATCAACTGTCGGTATAACTCTTTCGGGCTCGGGCTCGATCTCCGGTTCGGGTTCAGGTTTGCTGTCCTGAATAATTGTAACATTATCAAGATCGGGCATTCCCGCAGGGATAAATGTTTCTTTGCCCTTGACAGCGTCAGCTGCATCGGAAGGCCTCATGGTGTCGGGATCAAGTTTGACTGTGCCCTGGAATATCTTCTCGCCGTCGGACTTCCTGTAAACAGTCATATAGGTAGCATTTTTTTCTTCTTCGTATTCTTTATAAAGCTTTTCCTGAGCCTCTTTCTCAGCGGCTTTTTGTTCTTCAATGTATGCTTCATATTCTTCATCGGTCATATCGGACAGTGAGGGTCCGGGGGTTGCGGCTACAGGTTCGCTTTCCGTTGAAGGCGGATCAAAGCAGACCTCTACCTCATAAGTTCCGTCATATACCGTTCCGTCATCAAGCTGCAAGCCGTACAGGAAATTATCCTTGGGGTCGGCGTTGTCATGTGCAATAAGTCTGATATTGTGGTCCGTATCAGGTATTACTGCTGCCCATGTCATATCAGTGATATCCAAACGCGACGGGTCATCTTCGGAATAAATGTACTGTATTAACACTCCCGAACCGCTGTCTAATTTGACCAGCTTTATGCCTAAATTTGCATCAGGATCATTTTTGACCTTTAATGTAACATAATAATCGTGATCTAAGATAGAGTAGTCAGTATTACTTCCCTCCGTTAGATCGGAACTCTTTACAGTAAATGAATCAAGAGGGATAGGGCTCCAGTTTTTGCCGTCTTCTGTTTTGACAAAAGCGAATGAACGGTAAGGCGCATTATAGTAATAATCCAGGTCAAGGAACGAATATGCAAATCCGTTATCAAACGCATTGTAGTTAAAAAAGCATATATCATGCCAATTATTCTCGTCTTCGACCTTTTTTACTACTCCCGATTCGAGAGTATAGGTCTTATTCATTTCAATTTTTCCTGCTGGTTCGTCGCTGATAGACTGCATATACTCATTATGATGATCGGGATAATCAAGATTAAAATGATATATTGCCCTTGGCTTCTTGCCATCATCCTCATCAGAAGAAACGACCTTCGTCGATGCCGATTTTGACGGCTTGTCATCCGACTTACTGTTGTGGATAACAGCAGCGCTGATGCCGACTATCGTCACAGCTGCGATAGCTGCGGCTGCTATCTTCATTCCAAGACTTACCGAAGCTATTTTTGCCGCAGCAGCTCCCGCAATACCCGTCCCCGATGTTCCGGCTGAGGCTGAGGCGGCTGTTGCCGAAGCACTTGACTCTGCTGCACCTGCTCCTGCTGCTTCGCCTGCGGAGGCACCGGCTGCGATACCGTCGAAAGCGCTTCCGAACTGAGGTATGAGCTGAGTGAAGGGGATAGCGCAGAGAACGATGCCCTTCTCCTGGAGATCCTCCAGCTTCTTTTTAAGGCTCTTTCTTGCATTGTGGAGGCTGACTTTCACCGTATTCTGAGATGAACCTGTGAGCTCTGATATCTCGGCGACGCTTTTGTTCTGATAGTAGAAGAGGAAAAGAGACTCCCTCTGCGTCGGACTGAGAGACTGTATCTGCTCGGCGATGATCTGCTTTAGGTCTTCGTTCTCTGCATAGTCGGCAGGCAGCATGACCGTGTCGCCGTAAGCTTCTTCAAAGGCCTGGTCTATTGCGGCTTCGCTGCCGTCGATCTTCGACATACCGTCGTCCTCGGTATCGGAGGTATCGAAGCTGATCCTTTGGTGTTTGGCATCTTTTGCCTTGAGTTCATAGACCTTGCGCTTGGCGATGGTATGCACCCATGTGCTGAAATAGGAATTCTCGCGAAGCTCGTCTATGTGTTTTATAACTTCAACAAATGTATCGGACACAACGTCCTTCGCATCGAACTCGTTAAGTCCCTGCTTCATCACGAATTTGAGAAGCGGCTCAGAGTATTGCCTGTAAAGCTCGTCCATTGCGGCTTTATCGCCGTTCTTGGCTCTTTCCACAAGCTGTTCCGTGTTTTTATCCTTCATATCTTTTACTCCCTATCCGATTCGTATTTTTCCATAAGATCATCCAGCATACCCTGCTCCGCCATGTACACGAACACGGCGATCAAAAAATCATCAAAGGTCATGGCTGCACCTTCTTCCGCCGGACGATATTTGATTTTTCATCATCATATTATATCACTTCTCTTATTATTTTTCAAGTAGGTTTTTTAGCTCTCTGTTTCAGACAGCTTCAAAGGGGTTGTTGTTATCCTTTGCATATTTTTCGGCAGCGCTGCCGGCTTTGCCCTTGATCGTTATTGTTTTATCATTATAACTGTAATAATGAGTGAAAGCCTTCTCTCCTATTGATGTAACGCTCTCCGGAATGGTAACGGAATCTATACGGACGTTGCAAAAGGCATAATCATCTATCGTTGTCAGGGTATCGGGCAAATGAACAACCTGCATATTATCATTCGATCTGAATGCATCTTCTCCGATCTCTGTGACACCTTCGGGAACAGTTATTTCTGCCGCTCTTGAGCCGCACCAGATCAGTTTTGTCATATCCTTGGAATAAACGATTTTATCCTTAGCACAAATAGCTTGATTATCCTTAGAAACAACTATATTCTGGATGCCGGGACCTTCACCTCGAGGATCGTAAGTAACAATATTCGAGTGTATCTCTTTTACAGTCGAAGGAATATATATATCAGTTAAATTATTGCAATAAGCGCAAAGGTTTTCCCCTATGTATTCAACGCCTTCCTCAACGATCAATGCTTTGATCTCGGATGTATCATAAAACGGACCTTCACCCCAGGCTTTTTTCGTTCTGCCTGTGCCGCTTACAACGAGAACTCCGTTTTCGTAGAGTCGTGCTGTTACATTACTTCCGACCTCTTCTATTTTTACCACATCGCCCTCGGGAACAAATAAAAACTCTTGTTCGGGTTCTTCTTCATCAGCCTCGGAGCTGACTTCGCTGTTAAGATCTGCCTCTGTCTTGCCGGTATCGCCGCCGTCAATGCTGATGCTGTGTTCGGCTTTCTTACTGTCCGAGCTCTTTGTTGAGCTGTCGTCGCTGTTTTTGCAGCCTGTCAAGCAAGCTGCTGCCATAATGATTGAAAGTGTTGCTGCAAGAATTGATTTTTTCATGATTTTTTCCTCCAAATTATTATTTAAGGCAACACCGCACAACCCGCGGCTAACGCCTCTGCACGTCATCTGCTTGCCATTTTTCCGTCATATTTCCCAAATTCTCCTTGAAAGGCGCCAGCCTTCCTGCGTCGAATTTAGGC
>JAFXRZ010000003.1 GCA_017536105.1 Ruminococcus sp.
CGCCTCTGCACGTCATCTGCTTGCCATTTTTCCGTCATATTTCCCAAATTCTCCTTGAAAGGCGCCAGCCTTCCTGCGTCGAATTTAGGCAATCTGACAAAAAATGGCGAGCTCAATCTTGATTGAGCTTTTGCATTCTGACGCACAGGGGTTGTGCGGTGTTGCCTTAAATAGTATTGAACTGGCTTTATGGCAAAAAAACAGATGCAGAAAAGCTCCTGCATCTGATATAACGCTTTTGGCCGCCGGTTTTGTGAGAAAAATTTTCAGTTTTCCCGATTTTTCAGAGTTTTGCACAATTCAAGGCACTCAGATGTAGACAAATTGCTGCACAAATTCATCACATAGCTGCCGTTGTACCATAAAACATCTGTATATCCGTCACCCTCTGTTATGTAATACTGGGTGTCGTCCTCGTCTATATAGTATTCCCCTTCATCATAAAGCGGTACATCCTTGAACGATCCCGGCAGGTAGTGCCCGAGATAGATCATCCGGCCGGTCTCCTTGTTCTCCCAGATCTCATAAGCCGAACGGCTGCTCCATTCGCCGAGCACGCGCTCGAAGCCCTCGGGCGGTGTGATAGTATAGATATCGTCGATGTGCCTTTTGGGTTCTCCGGCGTTCTCAATGTCGAAGGATATGATCCTGCCGCTGTCGGAAGAGCTCTGGATGAAGTTCCAAAGAGGCATCCTGCCCATGCCGAGGCAGAAGCCTGCCGCAAATATCACAGCTGCAAACAGGGCTATGCGGATCCGTTTTCTAACCGAGGGTCGCTTTGAGATATCTGTCCTTTGCCCGAGACCGAGCTTGCCCATGCGGTTTTCAAAGTCCGCAGAGAACTCGTAGCTGTCGGGTATTGCGGTGCAGTCCGGCTCGGAAAGAAGCCTGCTTTCGCAGACATCCGAAAGTGCCAGACACAGCAGATCGTTGTTCATTCTTCTTCCTCCTCAAGCAGAGCACGGAGCTTCTTCTTGGCATAGCGCAGACGCTGTCTTGCGGCAGTGGGCGCAAGACCGAGTGCCGACGATATCTCCTCATACCCGAGCTCGAGATCAAAGCGGAGATAGAGTATCTCCCTGTCGGTGTCCGAGAGCTTTTCGAGACAGTCTTTCAGCCTGTCGAAGTCGGCTTCGGGAAGATCGTTGTGGTCGAGCTCGTCGTTATACGGGGTTATGTCGATGACTTTTTCCTTCCGCAGCATACTCACGGAAGTGTTCCTGACAGTAATAACGAAATACGCCTGTAATTTGTGAGAAGGCAAATCGTGAATTTTTTGAAAACATTCCGCAATCTTGAGGAAGCTTTCGGAAAGAGCGTCCTCTGCAAGATGTTCGTCCCGGAGGATATCATAGGCCACACGCATACCGCGCAGACGGTTTTCTCTGTAGAAAAGCACGAAATCCTCGTGCAGGCTGCTGTCGATGAGCAGGCAATATGCAGATAGCATTTTATCACCTCTTTTGTTTTTGCGACTTCATTATAGCACAACAGCGTGAATAAATCAACTTGGCCTGAACTGCGTTCAGGTTCAGGGCTCTATCCTTTTCATAAAGTCCTCCGTCGGGATGTCGGGCTCGCGGTTGAATCTGCCGAGGGTAAGGAGCTCTTCGCCTTGGGTTATATAGTTGAGCTTCTCTTCGCAGCCCAGGAGCAGCTCGAAACCGCACATTTCAAGGAGCATTTTCCCGGAGGCGCAGGTAAGCCCGTAGGGGTAGGTATAGACCCCCGGCCGGACGCCGAGGTTTTCCCGGAACATCCTCTGGGCTTTGAAGACGTCGTTGAAGATCGCCCGGCGGTACTCCTTATAGCTCTCCGACGCCATTTGGGAAGCTCCCTGCCTTTCGTCGAGGGAGTGCATATCGAAGCTGTGGTTCGCAAGCTCGACTCTTTCGGAAGCAAGGACTTCTTTCAGGTCGTTTGTGCTGAGATAGGAGTATTTGGGATCCGGGTCTGTTCCCTCGTCTGCGGCTTCGACGAACCGTCCGACCACGGAGAGGGTGCAGCGCATATGGTATTTCTCCAGCAAAGGAAGGGCATAGGTCAGGAAATTATAGCAGCCGTCGTCAAATGTCAAGAGAACAGGCTTGTCGGGCAGCTTCTTCTCTCCGTTCCGATAGGAAATAATGTCATCACAGAATATAGCTGTAAAGCCATTCCGCTTTAAATAGCTGAGATCGCTTTCAAGCTGGGAGGGTGTGACGATATAGCGGCTGCCTTCGGTCTCGGGGTAGATGCTGTGGTACATGATGACAGGCACGCAGATGCCTTCTCTGAGCTGTGCGGAAGCCTGCTCTGCTGCCTCGGCGCTTTTCCTTTTGCCGAGAGCTCCCGAGATAAACATCGCTGCCGCGAAGACAAGCAAAGCTGCTGCACAGGCGAGGGCTTTTTGCAGTTTGATCTTTGTTTTCATATTTATCCCCTTTCAGACAGATCGTTTTTTATGAGGCCGTATTTGCGGTACTTGCTTATGGATATGCCTACAGGGCAAAAATTATTCAACAAAAAGCTAAAAATTTCCGCAAAACACTTGAAAAAACTGTGCAAACATGATATACTATATTATATGTATAGCGTTAATACCAATTTAGGGGGGCTGCTGCTTGAAAACAATACGCTCAAAGCTTATGCTGTCCATGCTTGCGGTATCGTTCGTCATAACGATAATCCTTGCGATATTCAGCATATATTACATAAACAAATCCGTGCGGAACACGCTGAACGAGACGGCTCAGCCGCTTGCAGAACAGTCGGCAAAGACCCTTGAAAGAGCTGTCGAGAGCTACGGCGACGCTTTTTCGTCCTATGTTAAGAACGATGCTTTCAAGAACAAGGCCACTGACGAGCAGAGGCTTAAATTCTTACAGGATTCCTTCTCAACGGAGGAGACGGATTACTCCTACGCGATCTTCAACCAGGACGGAACTGTAAAAGCCAACACTCCGGGCATGACGGCAGACGCCATTACCAATGAGGACATTTCCTATGCTCTCAACCGCGGAGAGACGGTTTACGGAAATATCGTGACAGTAAAGAACGACATATACTTCTCGGTGCTCTATCCATATGAGCTGGAGGGCAAGAAATTCGTTGCAGCCGTTACCATAAAGGCTGACGTGCTGAACGCTGTTGTTGATGAGATAGACTTCGGCGAGAACGGCTTTGCGTATGTTGTGGACTCTGACGGAGACACTATCCTCCACAAGGAGATACAGAAGGCAAAGGTAAGGTTCAATCCCCTGAAGCTCTCAAAGAGCGACGACGATTATTCAAGCTTCGGCGATTTCATCAGCCTTGCCACCTCCACAGGAGAAGGCTCCGGCACCTATGATTACGACGACACGAGCTACATTGCAGGATATGCAGATCTCGAGGTGTTCGGAGGAACGCTTGTGGTTGCAGCTCCTTCCGAGGACTTCACGAAGATCGGTCTTTACGCACTTGAGAAAATGTTCCTTATCGGCGCTGCACTTCTTGTTGCGACGATCATTATTTCGGTACTGTTCGCAAGAAGCATCTCGAAGCCTATCGTTTCCGCTACCAACCGTATCCGGAGCCTTGCACAGGGCAACCTGACCGACAGAGTTGAAGTTTCCTACTCCAAGGACGAGATAGGAATACTGTCGGGCTCCCTGGCTGACACGGTAGTGAGACTGAGGCAGTATATCAACCTTATCACTAACGCCCTGACGGAGATCCAGGACGGCAACCTCACCTACAGGATGGAAGGCGACTTCAAGGGCGACTTCATCAAGATCAAAACTACGTTCAACGAGATCCTTGAATCTCTTACCGAGACCTTTACATCCATCAATACTTCCGCCGAGCAGGTGAACTCCGGTGCTGTTCAGGTATCCAATTCGGCTCAGGCACTTTCCCAGGGCTCGACCCAGCAGGCAAGCGCTATCGAAGAGCTTTCGGCGACTCTTAACGACGTAAGCACACAGGTAAAGCAGAACTCCAAGGACGCTAAGAACGCTTATAACATAGTTACGAACAACACAGAAGCGATCAGCGCCTGCAACGAAGACATGACGAATATGCTGGAGGCCATGGAGCAGATACACACGTCCTCCGCAGAGATCGCAAACATCATCAAGGTCATCGACGACATCAGCTTCCAGACCAACATCCTCGCTCTCAACGCTGCTGTTGAGGCCGCAAGAGAAGGCTCCAAGGGCTTCGGCGTTGTTGCAGACGAAGTAAGACGTCTGGCTTCCCGTTCGGCTGAGGCTGCAAAGCAGACCGCTGCTCTTATCGAAAACTCCACAGACGCTGTAAACAAGGGCTCGAAGCTGGCAGAACAGACAGCTGCTTCACTGGGCGATATAGTTGAAGGCTCCACCCAGATACAGGGACTTGTCAAGAACATCACAGACGCTTCCGCACAGCAGGCTGAAGCTATCGTACAGATCAACACAGGCGTTGACCAGATCTCGGCAGTTGTTGCGACCAATACCGCAACTGCTATCGGAGCTGCTTCCGCAAGCGAAGAGCTCTCCGAGCAGTCGCTGATACTCAAGAACATGATCGCCAAGTTCAGGCTCTCCGACAGCGACAAGGCCTCGAAGAACAACTTCGACGAGTACGATTTCAACGGCTACGGCAATGATGACGGCGCAAGCTCTGATGACGGCGATGAGCCTGCACCGGCACCGGCTGCAAGCGCTGACGATGACGACGACTACGACTTCGACCCCGAGGCTTATCAGAGATCGGCAGCTGCAATGGACAACGAAGGCCTTAAAATAGTCATCAACGACGAGGACGACAAGTATTAAATCGTAATTAAATCTACGGGTGCTTCCCTGTTAGGCGGCACCCGTAAATGATAGGAGGATAAAAATGAAAAGACGAATCGGTATCCTGACAAGCGGCGGCGACTGCCCCGGACTCAACGCAACTATCAGAGGAGTTGCAAAGGCCTGCTACGAGCGTTTCGGCGACGACGTTGAGATAGTCGGCATACAGAACGGCTATTACGGTCTTATCAACAATATGTGCAAGGAGATGAACCAGTCCGATTTCTCCGGCATCCTCACCCAGGGCGGAACTATCTTCGGCACGAAGAGAACGCCCTTCAAGATGATGAAGGTGGTCGAGGAGGACAACGTTGACAAGGTAAAGTCCATGAAGCAGACCTACAAGAAGCAGAAGCTGGACTGCCTGCTTACCCTGGGCGGAAACGGCACCCACAAGACTGCCAACCTGCTTTCGGAGGAAGGGCTCAACGTTATAGGACTGCCGAAGACCATAGACAACGACATCTGGGGGACTTCGGTGACTTTTGGCTTCCACACGGCTGTTGACATCGCAACGGACGTTATCGACAGGCTGCACACCACGGCTACTTCCCACGGACGTATCCTGGTCGTTGAGATCATGGGCAACAAGGCCGGCTGGCTGACCCTTTATTCGGGGATCGCCGGCGGTGCGGATATGATAGTTATTCCAGAGATACCCTACGACATCGACAAGCTCTCCGAAGCCTGCGTCAAGCGTGCAACAACAGGCAAGGGCTTCTCTATCCTTGCTGTTGCTGAGGGTGCATTCGATATCAACGAAGCCAAGATGAAGAAGAAGGAACGCGCCAAGAGCCGTGCAGAGGCAGGCATCACCACAGCCTCCACACGTATCGCAAGGCAGATAGAGGCAGCTACGGGCTGTGAGACAAGAGTCTGCGTGCCGGGACATATGCTCCGCGGAGGAAGTCCCTCGGCTTACGACAGAGTTCTTGCAACGAAGTTCGGTGTTTATGCAGCGGAGCTCATCGCTCAGGACAAATACGGACTTGCCGTTGCTATGGTGAACGACACCGTTACGGCCAACAAGCTCATCGACGTTGCGGGCAAGACGAAGTTCGTTCCTGCCGACGACCAGATGGTACAGACCGCCAAGGCGATAGGTATATCCTTCGGAGACTAAGACGCTTAAAAAAGAAAAAGCGGCCGAAAATGGTCGCTTTTCTTTTGGGTCTTCCATGACCCCTATATGCAAAAAAAGGCTCCCACAGGAACTGTGAGAGCTAAAAAATATAGGGGGAGAAGATCGGCACTTTCTGCCGATCAATATATGAAGGCCTGGGGTTAAGCCTGCATACCGTTGGTCTTTACATGATTTATGATAAACTTTTTATGTGATACAGATGTGAAAAGTTAGTGTACTTAATCTAAAAAATAATAAACATTCTATTAAGGAAAAATATTCAAGGAATATGCTGTAAATACAGGAGATGAGAAAATGCCGAGATTTTTTATTGAAGACAGAGCCGAAGGGACTGTGACTCTCACCGGAGAGAACGCAAGGCACATCGGAAAAAGCCTTAGGATGCGCGTCGGGGACGAGGTGACTCTCTGCGGAGGAGGCTGGGATCACAGCTGCGTAATCGAGAGCATCACAGGGGAGGAAGTACTTTGCCGGGTGGAGGATGTCAGGCCCTGCGAAAGCGAGCCCAGTATCGAGATGACGCTTTTCCAGGCTTTGCCCAAGGCTGACAAAATGGACCTTATCGTGCAGAAGTCGGTGGAGCTGGGGGTATCGAGGATCGTGCCCTTCATCAGCGAGAGATGCGTTTCGAGGCCCGACGCCAAAAGCCTTGAAAAGAAGGTGGAGCGGTGGCAGAAGATCGCCGAGGGTGCCGCGATGCAAAGCGGAAGAGGGATCATCCCGGAGGTGTGCCCTGTTGCGGGCTTCGAGGAATGCCTGAAAAAAGCTGCGGCTCTGGATATCTCCTATTTCTTCTACGAGCTTGGCGGTCTTTCCCTGACAAGGCAGCCGCCTGTCGGAGAGAAAAGGGTCGGGATGATAATAGGCTCCGAGGGGGGATTTTCTCCCGAGGAAGCAGAAGCAGCCGAAAGCATGGGGCTTCTGACGGCCACACTCGGCAAAAGGATACTCCGCTGCGAGACTGCGCCCCTTGCGGCAGCCTCTGCCCTGCTTATCCTGACGGGGAATATGTGATTTTTTTAAATGCACAAATTCAGTAAACTTTTTTGTTAGAATTGCACAAATAATTGTTTATATTTTTTATTTTTTTGAAAAAAGCTTGATTATTCTGTGTCTCTATGCTATAATGATAGTGGTCTGATACGGATTTAAAAACCGCTTTCAGCGGAAGAAAAAACTAAAGGAGAGTGTTTAAAATGGGAAAAGGTCTTAAGATACTCGCTGCCGGTGCTGCAATCGCTGCAGGTACTGCTGCTGTGCTCGCTCTGAAGAAGAGAAAAGAGCTCGAGGATTATGACTATGAAGAGTTAGACGACGATTTCGACGATTGCGTATGCGATTGCGAGGATTGTGCTGAAGAGGCTAAGGAAGCAGCCGAGGATGCTGTTGAGGAAGCCAAGGATGCTGCTGAAGACGCTGCTGACGCCGTTGCGGACGCTGCCGAGAAAGTCGAGGACGCAGCTGAATAATTCAGATAATACGAATTTTTCTTTTTCATACTTTCCTGAAAAAGGGGATCGCCGCAGGTGGTCTCCTTTTTTAGTTATGTTTTTGGGGGCTTTGTTGTTTTTGTGGTTTGGGCTGTTTTTGTGTATCGAGCTGAAACAGAGGATAGTGAAGAGTGAAAAGTGAAGAGCGAATAGTTATAGTGTCCGCTGCGCGGAGGTTTTTTAAGCAAAAAAGCAGAAACTCGCGGGAGCTTCTGCTTTTGGGTTTTATTCTGAACAGCCGTCTGTGTTCTTATTCCAAAAAGTAGTTGAAAGAACCATAGACTTCTCCGTCTTCGGAAACGGCGGCACCGTTTGAGAGCTCGAGCTGTGACAGGAATTTTCCGGGGTCAAAAAGCTGTTCGCTTCCGGGCGAATGTGAAAACTCAACGCGGTGCATCACCGAATTGCCGTTGCAGTATATCCAATAGACCTCTTTCTCGGCCTCGATGCCGTATCTTTTCTGGGTGTAGCAGATCTTTACGGCAAAGCGTCCGTCGGGAAGCTCCATCGTCTCGTACTTGGGTTCGCTTCTTTCCGTTTCCGGCGGTATCCACTTGTGTGATGTGGAGCCGTAGCTTATGCCCAGATAGAGGAAATCGGAATTATACTCTACCGGATATTCAAAATCATCTTCGGAGGGATCTTCTAAATTGCTGTTCGCCGGGATATCAAGAAAATCATAGCAATACATCACTTCGTGTGCAGCTATAAAGGGAGCAAGCATTTTGATCTCGGTCCTTACCCTTTCAAGATAATCGGTTTCTGTCCTGAGAGTCGGCGTGTCCGCCGGATGCCGTTCGACGGCATCTTTGTAGGAAATGATATAGGGTTCGAGGTCCGTAAAGGGCTGTATCATAACATAGTCGCTGAGCTCGGGGAAGAAATCCGAGGTCACGATAAGTGCTGCGGTACAGAAGATATTGGAGAATTTCTCCCCCTGGGGATCGTGCTCGTAAAGATAGGTCTTTCCGGCATAGGGAAAGCGGACTCCCATTTTTTCAAAGCTGATATAGTTTTCGCCGTTGGGCTCCAGCTCACGGACGTGCTCCGTATCGTCGAGGTCAACGCCGTCGGGCAAGAAACAATAAGGGTTTTCATCGGTATATTTTTCAAGCTCTGACTCCAGCTTTTCTTCTTCCGTCAGCAGGGAGCTTTCGGCTTTCGAGCAGCCGGAAAGGAGCATCAGGGCTGCAAGCAGCAACGCTGTCTTTCTCATTTTTGTCTCCTATCTGCCTGCGAAGCGAAAACTCCGCAGGCTTTGTTTTTTTACTTGAAGGGGTTCTCGGTCTTGTAGAGCATTCCCTTGGGCTGGTTGAAGCCTATCTCCTCGCAGCCGATGTAGCGGAAAACGTTGTAGAGTGCCTTGCCGAAATGTCCGAAGGCGACTGCTCCGTGGTGGGGGAAATTGCCCTCGATGAGGACGTGGCGGTAGAAGCGGCCCATTTCGGGGATAGCGAAGATGCCGATGCCGCCGAAGGAACGTGTTGCAGCCGGAAGGACTTCGCCCTGTGCGATATAGGCGCGGAGCTTTGCGTCGGCTGTGGACTGGAGGCGGTAGAAGGTGATATCGCCGGGGATTATATCGCCCTCGAGGGTACCTCTGGTGATATCAGGCTCGACATCGGGCTCAAGGCCGCGGTGCATGATGAGCTGGTAGCTCATGGTGGCTTTTCTCAGCTTGCAGGAAGCGGTGTTTCCGCAGTGGAAGCCCATAAAGGTATCGCGCTGGGTATAATCGAACTTCCCTTCTATCTCCTCGCGGTAGATGTCGCCGGGAACGGAATTGTTGATGTCGAGGAGGGTGACAACGTCGTCGGAGACGCAGGTGCCTATGTACTCGCTGAGAGCGCCGTAGATATCCACCTCGCAGGAAACGGGTATGCCCTTTGCGGTGAGGCGGCTGTTGACATAGCAGGGCACAAAGCCGAACTGGGTCTGGAAGGAAGGCCAGCACTTGTTTGCGAAGGCAACGTATTTTCTCTCGCCCTTGTGAGCGTCTATCCAGTCAAGGAGGGTAAGCTCGTACTGAGCAAGCTTCGGAAGGATGCCTGCCATCTTGTTGCCGTCGCCGAGCTCACGTTCCATATCGGCAATGACATCGGGGATACGGGGATCGTTTGCGTGTTCGTTATACGCGGCGAAGAGATCCAGCTCGGAGTTTTCCTCTATCTCCACGCCGATATTATAGAGCTGCTTTATGGGAGCGTTGCAGGCAAGGAAATCCTGGGGACGGGGTCCGAAGCTGATGAGCTTGAGGCTGCGGAGTCCGATGACTGCCCTTGCAACGGGGATGAACTCTGCGATCATAGCCGCAACTTCCTCGGGAGTTCCCACGGGGTACTCGGGGATGTAGGCCTTGATGTTCCTGAGGGCAAGGTTATAGCTGGCGTTGAGCATTCCGCAGTAGGCGTCGCCTCTTGCGTCAACGAGGGCTTTGCCGCACTCTTCCTCGGCAGCTGCCGCAAACATAACAGGGCCGTCGAATTTCTTTGCCAGCAGGGTCTCGCAGGTCTCGGGGCCGAAATTCCCGAGATAGACAACGAGAGCATTGATGCCTGCTTTGTTCACGTCGGCAAGGGCATCCAGCATCTCCTGCTCGTTCTCCACGGCTATGGGGCACTCGTAGATCTCGCCGTACTTGTCCGCAAAGGCTTTGCAGACATTAGATCTTCTGGTCTCGGAAAGGCTCTTGGGAAAGCAGTCGCGTGATACTGCGATGACTCCGAGCTTAACTGCGGGTGTGTTTTCAAACATGGTGATTCCTCCTTGGTGTTTTGGAAATATATAGCTTATCTTGATTATAGCATATTACGGGGTCGTTTGTAAAGCGGTGAAAAATATTTTTTTCGCCTATTGAAATTGCGGAAGGGTGATGATATAATAGAATAGTAATATGTCTCCTTCACGGTTTGGTGATGGGGATACAACCTGACATTTGGGGGGATCTTAATGACTTGCAATACCTGCGGATATGTTTCCGCCGACGGTGCAAAATTCTGCCGGAGCTGCGGAAGTCCGCTGTCTTCCGAGCCCACTTTGCCTTTTCTGAACGATTCGCCGACCGAGCCTCAGACGCCTGAGATGCAGCCGGTACAGGATATGGCACCTGTTCAGGATGCTGCCACGCCGCAGCCGGGGTTTTCGGATCAGACTCAGTACGCTTACGGGCAGAATTTCACAGCCGATCCTTACGCACAGCCCGTGCAGAACGACGGCTACGGCCAGCCGGTTTATCCTCAGCCGGGGTATTATCCCGGAGCTGCGCCGGTGCGTACTTATCCAGCCGCACAAGTTAAGGGCTCGGGGGTTTCGGGAAAGGCTTTTCTGTGGCTTCTGCTGGTGTATTTCCTCTGCGGGATGCTGTTCGTTTCGCTGCTGGCAAGGTTCATGACCTCAAAGAGCTACTTAAAGGACATCTTCAAGGAAGTGACCGAGAACGTTGCGGAATCCGACGAGATAGTTGATGCGATAGAGAGCAGATCGAGCCTTGATGAGGACGAGGTCAGGGACGTGCTTGAGAACACGGACTTCTCCAACCTGCTCTCGAAATACAGCTCGAAGCTGGCGGAGTTCGTTTTTGAAGGCGGCAGCGCTCCGAAGATAGATTCGGACGAGATCGTTGACGCCATCGAGGACAACGAGAGAGACATCGAGAAGGCTATCGGCAGAGACCTTAACAGCAAGGACTGGGAAAAGATCAGAAATGAAGCCAACAAATTCGCCGACGACTTCAACAAGAACATCAAGGACGTTAAGAGAGATCAGGGCGGTGTGTTCAGCGTATTCAGCGTTATCGGATCGACCTGGTTCCTGGGAGTGCTGATAGGCGCAATGCTGCTGATACTCCTGAGGCTGATATTCCTCTACAAGAAGGACGGCTCCGGCATTTACAGAGCTTTCCGGGGCTATGCCATCGTTTTCGGCATCAGGGCTGCGATCTTCTGCGGTACCTCCCTGGGTATCACAGGCCTGCTCTCCCTGGCGGGGACAAGCAGTGATATCGCTCTGGCAAAGGCCATAATCTCGATGCTGATGAAGCCGCCCCTCAACACGGGGCTCATCCTCGGCGGTGTATGCGTGGTATTCATCGTGCTTGCGGTGGTATTCTCCATACTCTACAAAAAGAAAAAGAGCCGGACAGAATCGGCGGATATGATGTTTTAAAGATATGCAAAAAGGTATCTTCTCTTTTGAGAGGATACCTTTTTTAGGTTTATGTCCGAAGGGGTTTGGGGCGCTCGGAAAGCCCCACTGAACTGAGCATTAACCGTGTGCACTGTCGTGCACAGGACGGCTTTGAGATTTCCCCGACAAGGGGAAGCCCTCTCTTGCAGGGCTTCCCCTCTTTCAAAACAGTCCACCGGACTGTTTTGAAATTCACCCCTTGCGGAGCGCACGTTGTGGGGGTGTTTCGACGCTGCGGCGTCGACCAAAGGCTCTGCCTTTGGAATCCGCAAGCCCTTTTAAGGAAAGGGCTTGACCCGAAACCTTTTTTATTTGGGTTATCGCTTCTTTATTGCTTCAGTGTGCTCTTCGCACTTGGCGTAGATGCGGGTTTCGTCTTCGCCGACGAAATAGCTGCCGTTTTCAAAGAGGACTTTTCCTGCGCACATGGTGAGCTTGATGTTCTGCTTCGAGCCGCTGTAAACTATATTCTTTGCGATGTTATTGATAGGACGCATATTGGGCTTGTTGAGGTCGATGACTATAAGATCGGCCTGCTTGCCGGGTGCTATGCAGTCGCAGTCATCAAATCCCATTGCCTTTGCCGAGCCGCAGCAGGCAGCTCTCAGGACGTCGTCGGCAGGAAATGCGGAAGCATCCGAGAGAGTGAGCTTTTGCAGAGCCGTCATCAGGAACATCTCCCTGAACATATCGAGGCAGTTGTTTGAGGCTGGGCCGTCTGTTCCCAGAGCAAGTCCCACTCCCCTGTCCGCGAGCTTCACCATGGGAGCGACACCGCTTGCCAGCTTCAAATTCGAGGCCGGACAGTGAACAGCCCATACGCCTCTGTTTTTGAGGATATCAATATCGTTATCCGAAAGATGCACACAATGGAAGAAAGCTCCGCCGTAGTCGAGAAGGCCTAAGCTGTCGAAAAGCTCTGTGGGGGTCTTGCCGTATTTTTCGATGCACTCCCTGACTTCCTTTACGGTCTCGGAGTTGTGGGTGGAAACACGGGTCTTCAGCCTGTGGGAGAGCTTTGCTATCTCCTCCATAAGACCCAGCTCGGCTGTGTACTCGGCGTGGAAGCCCAGGTCGTATTTTATCAGCGGAGAGATGTTATTGAACTTTTCGTATTTCTCTTCAAGCTCCACTATCCTCTCTTTGTTTCCGCTTACCGCATCGCAGAGTACCGAACGGAAGCCGCTTTCGATGCAGGCCTTCACATAGTCGTCCATTTTGAAATACATATCATAAACGGCTGTGACGCCTGTGGAGAGATACTCCAGTATCGCCAGCTTTGTGAACCAATAGACATCCTCGCCGGTGAGCTTTGCCTCCATTGGGAAGACCTGGGTGAAGAGCCAGTCCTGCAAAGGAAGGTCGTCGGCATAGCTGCGCAGGAATGTCATTGCGGAATGGGTATGGGCGTTCTTGAAGGACGGCATCAGCAGGTTGCCCTCTAAGTCTATCTCACGGTCGAAGACCGCTTCTTTGAGCTGCTCGTCAGTGGGCACGCCTGCAAAGGCGATCTTGTCCTTATCCGTCCAGACCTCTTTCTTCTCGGGGTTGCAGTTCCCTGCCATGTCCATTACAAGTCCGTTTTTAAATCTTATCATAGCTAACTCCTTCTATTACAGCGATCTCCGGGTGGAGCTTCAATATCTCGAGGATATGCCCGATGTTTCCTTCTCCGGCATAGTGCTTCATATCGAAGAAGTCCTCATTAAGCCCGACCCACAGAAGCTCGTTCTCGTCGCCGCTGACTTTTATATCATTTTTCGGCTGTCCGCCGTAGATATCCACATAGCAGCCGTCGCAGGGGTAGTCGAATGTCAGAAATCGGGTAAGTGAGATGTCCTCTGCTGTGAGGCCAGTCTCTTCAAAAAGCTCGCGGTATGCGGCTTTGTCCCTGTCCTCACCCGGCTCGATCTTTCCGCCAACGAGATTCAAAAGGCCTTTGTAGGGGTCTTTCCTCCTGCGGCACATCAGCCAGCTCCTGCCCTCTTTGTCAACTACGGCTATACAATTATATCCCTGCATCAGTCGTCCTCAAGCTTTTTGAGCTCTTTGAACTCGTTCTTGTTTATCCTGCTGGAGCCTTCCTTGATGACCTCGACCTCCGCCTTATCAACGGTGATGACATTGTCGCTCTTGTCTATCTTTACTCTCAGCTTGCCCGTGAGGAGGTTCGCTTCTTCGACGACTCCCCTGCCTTCGGAGGTCTTGACTATAGACCCTGCCTTGGGCGTGGTCTTATAGAGCTGCTCGTAGCTGTCCTGCTCGTATTTCAGGCAGCACATGAGCCTTCCGCAGGCGCCGGAAATTTTTGTGGGGTTGAGGGAAAGGGACTGCTCCTTTGCCATTTTTATGGACACAGGCTGGAACTCGCCTAAGAAACGGGAGCAGCAATAAGGCTGTCCGCAGATACCGAGACCGCCGAGCATCTTTGCTTCGTCACGGACGCCGATCTGTCTGAGCTCTATCCTTGTGCGGAACTCGCCGGCAAGGTCCTTTACCAGCTCACGGAAATCCACTCTCGACTCCGCTGTGAAGTAGAACAAAAGCTTCGAGTTGTCGAAGGTACACTCCACATCTATGAGGTTCATTTTTAGGCCGTGCTTCTCGATCTTCTTCTTGCAGATCTCGAAGGCGTCGGCTTCTTTCTTTTTGTTCTTCTCGATAGTTTCAAAGTCCTTGGCCGTTGCGACTCTGATTATGGGCTTCAGAGGGTTCTGGAAGGTCTTTTCGTCGATCTCCCTGTTTGTGAGCACCACTGTGCCGCACTCGACGCCTCTTGCCGTTTCAACTATCACCTTGTCGTCCTGCTTTATTTCAAGCCCCTTGGGATCGAAATAGTATATCTTTCCCACCGACTTGAAGCGCACTCCGATTATTGTTATCATACTTTTTCTCCTTACAGGTTTATATTATTCTCAGCTTATAAAAGCTGTTGATATCATGGTTTCTCCTTACCGCTGCCGCAGCTCGGAGGTGGTGTAAAAAAATGCAGAATAAAATTATTATCTTATTGCTGTCCGTGTTCTTGCCGAGAAGCTGTTGACGACCAACAGCAGGTTGCAGTTCTGGTCTATGCGGACTGCGTATTCCGAGGCAAGGTCGTAGAGAGCCTGTGCCTGTGCGCAGGATGTGCCGGACAGCAGCCTCAGCATCAGCTGCTCCGAGGCTATACATCTGCCCTCTAAGCCCATTGTTCTGCGGCAGACGGCATTTGCAGCCTCCGCGATATAGATGAAGACCTGTCTCAGCACTGCTTTTTTGCCGTCGGCTTCTGTCAGGGCTTTCAGCAGGGCGTACTCGTCCTTGGCGGCAATGGCTTCAAGGCAGGCTTCCGCACACTCGGCTGCGGAATCGAGCTCCTTGCTCTCTAAAAGATCGAGACATCTTCCGAGATTCCCTCCTGCTGCCGAGACAGCACGGGATATCTCATCGGCATCGTACTTCCCGAGGGAGGTCAGCCATTCCTCAGCCTGCTCCTGTGTGCAGGGCTCGGTATTCAGGCAGAGCACTCTCGAAATGACGGTCTTTAAGAATATCTCCTTCGTTGCGGCGGTTATTATTATAACGCAGTGCTCCGGCGGTTCCTCTATGAGCTTCAAAAGCACGTTCTGTAACGCCGGGGCTGTGTTTGCCGAACGGTCGAGGTCGGTGATAAGATAGACCTTGAAGCTGCCCTCGTTGGGAGAGATGACTGCGTCCGAGACAATGGCTCGTATGGTATCTATCTGGTAGTTGCCGTTCTCGTTCGGCATAACGTTTATGAGGTCGGGGTGATTTCCGTGCTCCAGCATACGGCAGGACTTGCACCGTCCGCAGGGCACGCCTGTTTTTTCCTCGCAGAAAAGAGCTGCCGATATATACCTGGCAAGAGTCCTCTTGCCGGAGCCCTTTTCCCCGGTTATTATCATCGAATGGGGCTCGTGCTTCTTGCTTATCATCGAGGCGATAAGCTGCTTTGTGCCCTCGTTTGCGTAAAGCTTCATTATACCTGTTCAAACCTCTCGATGTCGGTCACGAAGATAGTTGCGCCTCCTATGGTTATCTCAACGGGGTCGGCAGAAGCCGCAGTTTCTGTGACTGCCGACTGGGAGACGAACTGCTTTCTTTTCTTCGAGTGTCTCTTGCAGGCTTCGATGACATCATCCACCTGATCATCCGCGCAGCAGATCATGAAAGTGGTGTTGCCGCGGGAAAGAAAGCTGCCTGTAGAGGAGAGCTTTGTAGCTCTGATATCCTTCTTTTGCAGCTCTTTGGTTATGGCGTAGGTATCCTCGTCGTTTACTATCGCATATACAAGCTTCATATTTGCCTCCTTGAAAAACATCAGCTGTCGATGCTGAAAGAATAATAGATATAAGGCTTAGTTGTGTCTGAGGGCTCTTCCTCGACGGCACACAGACCGACCGTGCCGGCAGGCGAGTCGTACCAGACGAAATAGCCGGTGTCAAAGCTCTCGGAGATCTTGCCGCCTTCGGCGCAGATCTTTATCTCGTCGATGAGCCTTTTGTATTCTGTGCGGCAATAGGAGAGATCGGGAACTACCCCTGCGGCTTCACCCAAGTCGCCGTAGTCGGAGCAGTTATTGATAAAGACTTTATTGACGCCTTTATTCTCGCTTGCGGAGAATGTGACATAGATGAAATCCGTTCCAACAAGGCGGAAGCTCTCGGAATTTTTCGAGACGAAGCAGGTGTATCTTTTCTCGGCTCCGTCGGGGTATTCGATCTTATCGCCGTCGTCAGTCTCGTAAGTACTGCCCAGGTCTTCTTTGTATATGTAGCCGAACTCAACGCCCACAGCCTTCGAGAACATCTTCACAGCCGTGTCGATGTCCTTGCCGTAGAGCGAAGCCACAAGCTCGATCAGCTCGTCGGTCTGGTTCTTCTCTCTTGCAGGCTGCTCGGGTTCGGAGTCGTTTCCGGGGTCGGAATCGGCAACGGAGTTATCGTCCTGCTTCGGCTCGGGTGTGGTGGTGGTAGTGGTGGTTGTGGTGTCGGGAGCAGCTGTGGTAGTGGTCTGAGGCTGAGTCTGGGGAGCTTCGGTCTTTGTACGCTCTGCCTGATCTGTCTCCTGCTTTTGCTTTGTTGTAGTCTCTGTCTCTTCGGAGGGATCGTTCTCCGGCGCTGTTTTCGTTACGCTGCCTGTGGTCGTAGTCACAACCGAAGACGCAGCGGTGGTCTCCTTAATGCTCTCTTCCGTTGAACTGTCAACACTTCCGCAGGCGGAGAGCATCGAAGCAGCGGCAAGGACAGCAGCAAGCGCTGAACTCTTTCTCATGTCCAAAACCTCCGTAAAAAAAGTTTTGACTATACATTATTTATTGTAGCACATTTACTTCCAAAATGCTATAGTTTTTCAGAATTTTTATAATATTTTTATCGAAGACCTCTCCGCCGACGATAAGAGGGATAGAGGGCTGGCAGGAAAGGGCTGCCCTTGCGCAGATGAGCCCTTCGGCTTGGTCGGCGGGGACTGTCTTGTACGGCTTGAAATAAGCCTCCCTCGGAAGCAGGGCTCTTTCGGGCTTCGGGACTGTGAAAAGTCCTTCATCGGGAAGAGCCGGACGCCTTTCAATCCCGCAGAGAACAGCTTCGAGCCTTGCAAGGTCTTCCCTGCTGTTATAAGGCGAGGGCATAAGCACGATGCAGCCGGGGTCTGAGTACTCGCACTCTATCCTGCTTTGGCGAAGGATATCCGCAAGCTCGCCGCCGGAATAGCCGAAGCTCCGGGGTTCGATGGTCAGCTTCATTGGTTCTCCGCTGACGACGCTAAAGCCGTGCTCACTGAGTCTTTGCTTCAAAGAAGCGATCTCGCAGCAGCAGGATCTTATGCGCTCGGGCAAGGTATCTGAGAGCTCCTCGGCGCAAAGATCGAGGCTCTGCATTATGATATAGCTGGGGCTTGTGGATGCAAACAGCGCCATTTCGCTCTTTGCAAGGCCTGCAAACTCAGCCGGAGCATTTTTCGAGATATGGAGATAGCTGCCGCCTGTAAGGCACGGCAGGGTCTTGTGGGCAGAATCCGCGCACATATCTGCGCCGAGGTCAATGGGATGCAGGCTCCCGGAGCAGAATTTAAGATAGGCTCCGTGGGCATTATCCACAAGGAGATATGCTCCGTGCCTCTTGCAGACTTCGGAAATGCCGCGGATATCCGCCATTCTGCCGGTGTAGTCGGGAGAGGTGATATAGACGGCTTTGCACTTCGGCTCAGAGGATAAAGTCCTTTCGATGTCCTCCGGGGTGACGGAGCTGGAGCAGATACATGAGCTTTCCTTCTCGGGATATACCCACACCGGCTCGAGGTCAAGTAGGATGCAGGCATTGATGAATGCCCTGTGGCAGTTGCGTGCTGCTGCAATCTTCGGTCTGCCGGAGATCCGGTGCTTTATCACGGCAAGCATTGTCTTGATCGAAAGAGATGAGCCCTCGGTGGAATAAAAGGTGGCGGCTGTGCCGTAGAGGGCGGCTGTTCTCTCTTCGCTCTGACGGATGATGCCGGAGGCTTCGTAGAGATAGTCGGCGCCTTTGATCTCGGTGAGGTCATAGGGCTCGCACCCAAGCAGGGGCACTCCCTTGTGTCCCGGCATATGGAGCCGCACCGTCCCGGATGCGGCGTATTCCTTTGCAAATTCGCAGATAGCGGCTTTATCCATCACGCTCTGCCTCCTCAAGCTGTTTAAGTCTGTTCAGGGGTTCGGACCGCTTTGAAAGCTCGGCGAGCCGTTGCTGTCCCCGTCTGAGGGTCCGGAGCACGGTGGAGCGGTTCACTCCGCAGCGTCTTGCTATCTCCGAGACACGCAGCTTGTCCCTGTAATATAATATTATATAGTATTTTTGCTTTTTAGTCAAATTGTCGTCCAAAACGGCTTTAACGAGCTTAGCTTTAAGCAGGTCGTGACCCTTCTCGTGCTCCTCCGGCATGGAAGGATCGAAGATCTCGGTGTAGGAGACCCTTCTCATGCGGCATCACCCGACCGCCCGTCATCAGGGTCTTTCGGTTCAAGATATTTGCGGATCATTACTATTGCGCTCATCAGCTCGTACTTCTCGGTGATGAGGGTGTCGATCCTGGCTCTCAGCAGGTTGAGTGCCGGGACGGGTATGTAGTCTTTTTTGAGCTGCCGGAGTTCCTCGAGCCTCTTCTCGATGAGCCTCAGCTGCTCTTCGTAGTTCAAAAGCAGGGTTTTCATTTTGTACCTCCGTTATGTCTCTTATCTGTCAAGTTTTTTTGTTACACGGAACATACGTTCTAAGATTTCGGGGCTAAAATCATGCCGATCAGGGTCGAAAACGAGGGCTGTGCCGATGCAAATCATTGTCATATTTTGTCAGGCGAAGGCTATGACAAGCAACTTTGCTTTACAGGTTTCGGCTCCGTTTTCAAGGCGCCGATCGAGCTATCGAACATATGTTCTATGTTCTATAAATAATAATACCACAAACGGCAAAAATGTCAAGTAGTAGGGCAAAATTAATTATTTTTGTGTAAAATGAGGGATTTTTAATGGACAGTTTGTGTAAATTGCTTGTTGCATTCTGTGAAAAAGTGTGATATAATAAATATTACCGACAAATTGTGGGTGTTTTTGCGGACTCGATCCAAGGCAAAAAACCATAAAAAAGTACAGATGTCCTTCCAAAGCACAACACTGCGCGGTGCGGCAAAAATGAACGATAAAGAACTTTTGCTTGCGCAGGTGTTGGTCAAAAAGTACAGAGGCTTGTCACCGGACAGCCGGAAGGAAATATTTTGGACAGCCGTCAAGGTTTTTTGTTCCGGGACACTTCGGGAACACAAAAAACACCGCAGGAAGATATGAGCTTTTCTTGTGCAGGCTCATGCCGGGAAGCTTTGGCACACGACCACAGATATACATAGAGTGTGCAGGGGCTTGTTTTTAAAAAAGCGGGTACGCTTTGCCGTCCTGCCGAAAGGTAAAAATCTATGGAGAAAAAAAAGCTTGACAGATTGTCGGAGCTTACAAGGATCTCGCGGGAGAGAGAACTGACAGAAACAGAAAAGGCCGAACGCCAGACGCTCAGGAACGAGTACAGGCAGGCGGTCACGGGTAATCTCAGAGCGCAGCTTGAAAGCATGACGATCATAGAGCCTGACGGCTCGAAAATAAGAGTTTCGGATCTGAAACGAAGCGGGGAGGAAAGTTAATTGGCGGGAGCATCCAAACAGAAACAGAAGCTGCTCAGGATGGAGCAGATCTTTAAGACTCAGACTGATGAGGACAACACCCTGACAGGAAATCAGCTTATAGATATCCTTGAAAAGGAAGGCATCAAGGCTGAGAGAAAGACTATCTACGACGACATCGCTACCCTCTGCGACAGCGGAGTTACGATAGAGACAGTCAAGAAGGGTCATTCAAACGCATATTTCTATGCCAACAACGACGACTTCCAGGCCGAGGAGCTTTTCATCCTTGCAAGTGCTGTTGCTTCATGCAGGTTCCTGACCACGAAGAAATCCAACGAGCTTATCGCAAAGCTGCAGAGAAACACCAACCGCTTCACTGCCGCTCAGCTGGGAAGACAGATCTATGTTGCCATGCGTTCGCGCAACAAGACCGTCAACGAGACGATCTACTACAGCATCAACACCATACAGAACGCAATAGTAAAGAAGAAAAAAATAACCTTCAAGTACTATACATACAACACAATGAAGAAGCGCCACCTCAAACACGGAGGCGAGCCTTATATCGTATCTCCCTACGAGCTTGTCTGGGAGAACGACAACTATTATCTCACCTGCCTCTGCCACAACCACGGCAACGTCGTTCGATACAGGGTTGACAGAATGGCTGAGGTGACAATGACCGACAACAAGATCGCGGTATTCACCGACGAGGAAAAGCAGGAGCTTGAATCCTACAAGTCCCTTTATTCCATGTACGGCGGCGAGAAGAAGGAGCTGAGGATACAGTTCCACTCCACTCTTATGGACGCTGTGATCGACCGCTTCGGCGAGAACGTGGAGTGTCAGAAAAACTCAGACGACACATTTGTTATCCACGTCGAGGCACAGATCTCCCCCACATTCTGGGGCTGGCTGTTCCAGTTCGGCAATAAGGCGAAGATCATCGAGCCATTTGATGTTGCGGCACAGGCCAAGAGACTGCTGCTTGAGCTGGCAGATATGTACTAATAAAAAAAACGGCACCGCTTTCGTGACGGTGCCGTTTTTTTCTTGACACGAGACGCAAGCTGAGCTTCATCGAACGCGTAGCGCATTAAAAAGGTTTTCGGTCAAGCCTTTTCCTCAAAAAGGCTTGCAGGTTCTTAGGGCAGAGCCCTAAGTCGCCGACCGCAGTCGGCGAAACCCCCTACAACGTGCGCTCCGAAAAGGGTGAATTCAAAAAGCGTCCGGTGGACGGTTTTTGAAGAGGGGAAGCCCTGTAAGAGAGGGCTTCCCCTTGCCGGTCAAACCACAAAGCCACCCTGTGCACGACAGTGCACACGGTAAAGCAAAGAAAAACTCAGATTGAGACCATAAAAAACTGTTATTCATCCTCCCAATCCAGGATAATTATACCCTCCTCGTCTCGCTCAAACTTTTCAGCTGCTGCCGGGACAGGCGCAGGCTCGTCCTCGGGGAGATATTCTGCATCGAAGACCCTCGCCGAGAATGGCGGCAGCTCTATCACCAGCTTGTGCTCGAAAAGGCTCGATGTGGTCTTATATACCTGCGGCTGGTCGGGACGGATAGTCTTGCCGCTGTAGATAGTCCAGTCGCTGCTCAGAAGCTCGGTCAGGGTTGTGGGATCGTCGAATTTAAGGGTAACGGAGCGCGTCCTGTCCGAAAAATTGAAGGCGGCAACTGTCCTCTCCCCTTGGGAGCTGCGCTCGTAGGCATAGACGCTGTCTCTTTCGGCATCCACGATAAGCCAGTTGAAGCAGGAGCTGTTGTACTCGCCGGTGTAGAGGCTGGGGCGTGTGCAGTAGAGCTTTGAAAGGGCTGCGAAATACTCCCGGAAGCTGTCGTGGAGAGGGTATTTCAGCATGAACCAGTCCAGCTCCTTCTCCTCGTCCCACTCGCGGAAATGTGCAAACTCGCTGCCCATAAAGGTCAGCTTCTTCCCCGGGTGGGTGAAGAGATACATATAGAAGGCTCTCGCCTGTGGGAATTTCTGGTCGTAGTCTCCCCACATCTTCTGGACTATGGTCGCCTTGCCGTGGACGTTCTCGTCGTGGGAGAAAGGCAAAAGGTAGAGCTCGTTGTAGAAATACATCATTGAAAACGTGAGCTTGTGGTAGTGTGCCGGACGTTCGGCAGGGGGTGTCCTAAAATAATTCAGGGTGTCGTTCATGAAGCCTAAGTCCCATTTGTAGTCGAAGCCGAGGCCGCCGAATTCTATGGGCGCTGTGATCTTTGGGAAGGCTGTGGAATCCTCGGCGATGAGCATGGCTGTGGGGTGACGCTGTCTGAGGCCCTGATTCATCCGCTTCAGGAAATCGAGGGATGTGGGGTTTACTCCCCTGCCGGGGTCCCCCATCCAGTAGATAGCACGGCTGACGGCGTCCATCCGCAGACCGTCGAAGTGGTATTTCTCCAGCCAGTAGTTTGCAGCGGACTGCATAAAGCACATTACCTCACGGCGGGAGAAATTGAAATTGCAGCTTCCCCACTCGCTGACGGTTACGTTGCTGGAATTATATTCGTAGAGCTCCTGTCCGTCGTATTTTATAAGGCCGTAGTCGTCTATGGCAAAATGCACGGGCACGAAATCCAGGATAACGCCGATATCTGCGTTGTGGAGCCTGTCGATGAGCTCCATAAGCTCTGCCGCCGTTCCGTAGCGCGAAGTGGGAGCAAAGAAGCCTGTGTTCTGGTAGCCCCAGGAAATGTCAGCCGGATGCTCGCTAATGGGCATGAGCTCAACGTGGGTAAAGGACATTTTCTTGCAGTAGTCTATTAGCTTTTCGGCTATCTCGTTGTATTTATACCAGCTTTCGGGAGCGTGGTCTTCGCCGTCGTCTGTTTCCTCCACAGGCTTTTTTATCCAGGAGCCCAAGTGCAGCTCGTAGATGTTCATGGGGCTGTCGAAGTTCTTTGTGCGGTTTTGCATCCACTCTGAGTCCGTGAACTTGTAGGCATTGAGGTCTCTTGTATAGGAGGCAAAGCCCGGCCTCAGCTCCATTCCAAAGCCGTAGGGGTCGCAGTGCTCTCGGCGTTTGCCGTCTGCTCCGTAGATGATGTATTTGTACATCTGGTCGTAGTCTGCGGCATCGCACCAAAGCTCGAAGACCTGGCCGTTTCTGTTCATGGGCTGCTCTGTCCAGCCGTTGAATTCTCCCACAAGACAAACGCCCGAGGCATTCGGCGCAAAGGTGCGGAAGACCATAGTCCCGTTTTCCTTGTGCGCTCCGAAATACTCATAGGCGTCGAAGATATTTCCCATATAAAATTCGTGCATATCCATTGTTTATGTTTCTCCTGTCAGGGGTCAGTTTCTGTTTCGGCTTCCTCGTTACGGGAGTGCTTGTGCCGCTTTTTCTTTATCACACGCAGCATCGGCTCCTTGAGGACAAAGCCTGCTATACCCAAAACCGCACATACAGCAAGCAGCACGAGGACGGTCTTGAAATTGCCGGAGACAGCGTTGCTTCCCAGGACCGTCGAAAGAACCACAGCCGGTATGCGGCAGGGCATGACATAGAGGAAGAAGTCCCTCTTGCTTATCTTTGTGAGGGGTACGAAATAGGTAAGGACGTCCTTGGGGAAAGCAGGGAGAAGATAGAGGAGCATCAGAACTCCCGTCAGCTTTTTCTCGTCCTCGAGGAAGGAGAACTTTTTCAGCTTCTTTTCATCCACGAAGGCTTCGGCGACGGGTCGTCCGAACTTCCCTACTATAAGAAAGACGATATAGCTGCCGAGAAGAATACCTGCAAAGGAGAGGACAGTTCCGAAGAACCAGCCGAAGAGTATCCCGCCCACTATCTGCACCGCAGGGATAACGGCTATTATCACCTGAATGGTCTGTATGGACAGAAAGACCAGCACCCCCACGGGTCCGCTGTAGCTTTCGAGGTGCTTGGCCATGGTCTTCATGCCGTCTTCTGTGCGGAGCGCTTTTATAAGCGGAATTGACAGCACGGTAGAGAGCACAAAAAAAGCCAGAAAAGCGATGACCGTTATGGCTCTGATGTGTTTTTTAAGTTTTTCGTTTCTTTTCTCCGCGTTGTCCTTTTTCATTTTCCGCTTCCTAAGTTATTTTCTTCTGAGTATCTTCTTCCTGAACCAATCGACATACAGCCCTGTGAGCTGTCCCACGAGCCTGTCATAGATCACGAAAAAGACATTTGCGCCTGCAAGCAGCACGATAGGGGCATATTTCCCGAAACGCTCCAGCCCTTCAAGCATATCCTCGGTCATGAACACGAACTGGAACAGCAGATAGAAGCTGATGACCGCCGCATTGAACACCGCAAGCTTTATAACGATCCTGAGAGGCAGGTTGTTCAGCTTTTGCAGGTAGAACCTGAGTATGGGGTAATAGCCCATGAAGATGGTGAAAAGCAGGGCTGCTTCGATATTCGGCGTCACGAGGAAGGATAGCAGGCTTACCGAAACGTATGTAATGAAGGCCCAGAGGGCATTGGTCTCGACTATCATTATCACCATAAGAAAGCCTGCAAAGGTGGGTATCGTGTAGTTGAGCATCGGGAAGAGATTAGAGCAGAACATGAAAAATATACAGAGAGAGCTTATGACTCCTCCGAGGGAAACACGGAATGCGATCCTGTTTCTCATTGTTTTCCTCCGCTTTTAACAACATGGTATAAGATCTCCGCCCATACATTCGCAGCAGCAGTCCAGCAGACAGAGGTCTGCAAGGCAGTTGCAGGTGTCGTTGGCAGGGCTGCCGGTATTGTACCTGCTGCCTCTGCCAGGCATATAGCCGTTGCCCTGGTGGTTCAGGCTGTTGAAGGCAGCTCTGTATTCGTTGTTGCCGGGGTTCATATTATAGGCCTGGGAGAATTCCTGATAGGCCTCGTTCATCCAGCCTCTTGAATAGGCGATGTTGCCCTTTAAGAAATGCCACTCGGCGAAGCGTTCTCCCAAAGGCACGTTGTTTAAAGCCTGCTCGGCTGCTGTTATGTTGCCGGAGGAGATCATTCTTCTTATCTCAAGATAATTGACCCCGGAGGAAGCCGAAGAATAGGAATAGCCGCTGCTTCTCTTCTCCTCGATTATCTCGTCGTAGGCGGCATTTATCTCCGCCATTTTCTCCTCTGCGATATCCGAGAGGGGGTTATCGGTGTACTGGTCGGGGTGATATTTTTTCACGAGCCTTTTATAGGCTTCTTTTATTTCTGCCTCGTCAGCGTTCTTTGAAACGCCGAGGACTTCATAAGGGTCCTTACGGTTCATTCTTTCCCGTCCTTTCCTGGTCTGTAGAAATTTGAAAATGTTCCCGAGCATATCCTTGAGATAACATCGGGAAGCCCGAGATATATTATATTGTCCGTTATGCCGGAATACATCTTGATATCGAGCTTTATATAGGCAGAGGCAAGCTGTCCCAGCATCATATTGACGATGAACCGGGTGTTTACGGCAATCTCGTCGAACTCAGCGTCTGTGAGGGGCTTTGTCCTCTTTTCCTTTATCAGGGGGTTGTATCTTCCTGCCTTGACGTCATCCCGAAGGTCGTCAAGGGCATCTGCAAGGTATATGTACTTGCCGAGGAAGAAGCCCATCCTGCCGAGGATGCGGCTTTTCTGCTCATCGTCGGTCATCCCTGCAAAGACAGCCTGCATCATACGGGCTGTGGGCTCACAGGCACGGTCGATGCTTATGTCCTCCTGCTTTTCGAGGGAGAGCTGGAGCTTCATGGCCTTTTCGAGCTTTGCCGCAAGCTGCGGGTATCTCTTTATCGCCTTGTGATAATGCCCTCTGATGAAAGGCAGGGCTGCTCTTGCCCGGAGCCTTTGCTTCAGGCTGCCGTCTGAGATGTCGTCCATAAGCTTGTGATAGACCAGCATTATTGAAACATAGGCGGAATAGTCCGTTGAACGCGAACAGCCGGCACAGCTGCGCTTTGTCAGGGGATGAGCTATACAGAGCTGTCTTTTGGCTTTGAGCTCTATGCCGTTCACCGACATATCCATTATGGCAAGGAAGGTGAGGTCGTAGCTGAGGGTGAATCTCGGCAGCAGGCCGAATTCCCTGCCTATGCTTTTGCAAAGACCGCAGTAGATGCTTTTGTAGCCCTCGTTCTCGCAGACCCGCAGATAGGGTCTGAAAGGTCTCACATAGCCGAACATCTCACACCTCCGAGGACGTTTCGTCCGATGACGAGCTGTCTGTGTCCTCTCCGAATATCTCCTTTAGGACTTTCTTTCTGTCGTCGTCGTCAATGGCTACGCCGTTCTTTGTGACTGTGCCCAGCTTTGTCTCGGTGTAGGTGAAGCCGTCGTGGGAAACGATAAACTCTATCTTATACTTATGTCCGTCCCTGCGCAGGCCGGTGAGGGTTACGGTGCGGCGGTTGCCGTCTCTTTCGATCTCGTAGTCGTATTTCTGGAAATTGTCCTTTGCAGCCTGCTCGATCGACATATTCAGGTCTGAGTCCTCAAGGCCCTCAAAGCTCGCAAGGCTGGTTTCCTTGACGGCATCGAGGATATCGCTGTCTGTGATCTTTACTGATCTCACAAAGCCGTTGGCGACGATGCCTATGAACAGAGCTATGGCGCAGATGACAGCTATGGAGTTCTCGCCTCTGTTGAGCTTGGCACGCTTTAAGATATAGACCGTCGGGAAAAGGCAAAGCCCTGCCGGCGGAGGTTCGAGACCCTCTTCTTTTTCCAGGTATCTCCTGTCGAAGAGGCAGGCCAGAGGCCGCATGATTATAGCTATGGCCCAGACGAGCATCCCGAGGTATCTGTTTATGGCAAAATTTTCAAGTAATAACCCGAGCAGCGGAAGAAGCGCGGCATACCATACCAAGCCGTTCCTGCTCTTCTTCGCCGGCGCTGCCGGGTAAAGGGGAAAACTGTATTCCATCTTATCCTCCGTAAAAATCTGATGAGGCAAACAGCCTATACATTTTTATTATATAACATTTTTTTAAAATAATCAAGAGAAAAAGGCAAAAACAATGGGTTTTATGCCGGAAACCGCTGAAAAAGGCGCTTTGAGCTCGGCAGCACGCAGTTCATGGAGAAGATATCGAGCGGCATACAGAAGAAAAGCGCCGCAGCCGTAAAAAGCCGCAGCGCAGATCTATATCATCGGCAGAGGGCTGAGCCTTGCCGCTGATATATACTATGCCGGCAGAGGCTCAAAGGTTTAGGGTGCTGTGCGCTTCATTATCTCGAGAGCTGTATGCAGGCCGTCAACTGCCGCGGACATTATCCCTCCGGCATAGCCTGCACCCTCTCCGCAGGGGAAGAGATTCTCAAAGGAAAGAGAGTTGTAGTTCTCCCCTCTCGTCACTCTTACAGGGGAGCTTGTACGGGTCTCGGGTGCTGTGAGGAGTGCATTCTCCTGCCCGAAGCAGCGCATTTTTTTGGAGAAAGCTCCCAGTCCCCGTCTTATGGAGTCGGTGACGGCTTTCGGGAATATCTTATCGGGATCGACGGGACAGATGCCCCGGGAATAGGTGGGGGTGATGTCGGTATCTATGCTGACCTCTCCTTTCAGGAAAGCTCCCACGGTGCAGGCAGGCGCACGAAGGCCGTCCGTCAGGCTGTAGGCACGTTTTTCTATCTCTCTTGCAAGCTCCATGCCGCCGAGGGGTCCGGGGGCAAAGTCGTTTTTGTTTACAGCTGCCACAACTGCGGCGTTGGCGTTCTCGCCGTCACGGGCGAACTCGCTCATGCCGTTGGTGACCACGGTCTCCTCCTCGGAAGCGGCAGGGACGACGAATCCTCCGGGACACATACAGAAAGTATAGACAGTTCTGCCGGAAGGAGGGCTGTCGGAGATCTGGTACTCCCCTTTGGGAAGCAGCGGAGAACCTGCAAGCTCGCCGTAGAGGCTTTGGTCAACGTCCTTCTGCTTATGCTCTATACGAAAGCCCACGGCAAAGGGCTTGGCTTCGATGAAAACGCCTTTTTTCGCCAGCAGCTCGAAGACGCTTCTTGATGAATGGCCTGTGGCAAGGACGAGCATTGAACATTCCGTGCTGCCGCCGGTATGTCCGATCGAAGTTATCCGGCTGTCCTTGGCTTCAAAGTCCGTCAGCTCGCAGTTGAAGCGTATCTCTCCCCCAAGCTCGATTATCCGCTCTCTTGCTTTCTTCACGATGCCGCGGAGCTTATCCGTGCCGATATGGGGCTTGGCTTTGGTGAGTATCTCTTCGGGTGCTCCGAACTCGACGAAGCGTTCGAGGACGTATCTGCAAAGGGGGTCTTTTATCCTTGTTGTGAGCTTGCCGTCCGAGAATGTACCTGCTCCTCCCTCTCCGAACTGAACGTTGCTTTTTGTATCGAGGGAACCCCCCGACCAGTATTTTTCCACGGCTGCCATTCTTTCATCGACGGTACCGCCTTTTTCGAGGATAAGAGGCTTATAGCCGTATTCGGCAAGGAGAAGGCCGCAGAATATCCCTGCCGGGCCGAAGCCTGCGATACACACTCTCCCCTCTCTGCGCTCTGTGCCGATAACGGGAGAGAATGTACTCCTTGCGGCAAAGCGGCAGTCGGAACGCCTTTGGCAGAGGTCGAGCTCGGCTTGCTCGCTCTCAAGCTCCGCATAGACCGAATGGACGAAATGGACAGGCCCTCTTTTCCTTGCATCGAGGGATGTCTTATGTATCTTGGCTTTTGTATCGGCAGGAAGCCCGATATGGGCAAGGGCAGTTTTTATAACATCATTCTCGTCAGCGCCGAGAGGCGAGCTTATTCTATCTATAATAACAGGCATTTTATTTCACCCTCCAATGTTTCAATCGAGCGCTTGGCAAGGCTTATTTTGGCCTCCCTCTAAGGGAGGTGGGCGCCCTTGTGAATGAGTTCGCGGTGCAACCGTTGGGAGAGGCTTGCTGCGAGGTGTTCTATCAGGGCTGTGCTCGCGTGGGATTTGTTTTCTTCCACTCGATGTAAGCAAGCTCTGCTTGCGTCACGTGTCAAGCGCTGTCGCCGCTGCGACCCGTTGGGATAAGCTTGTTGCGAGGTGTTCTATCAGGGCTGTATTCTGCAAACTCCCTCAGTCACCTTCGGTGACAGCTCCCTCTGAGAGGGAGCCTTTTATTTATATCATAAGATAAAGATAGAGGTTTATCCGAAGGGGTTTGGGGGCAGAAAAAGTGAATAGTGAATAGTGAAAAATGAGTAGTGAATAGTGAAAAATGAGTAGTGAAAAGTGAAAAAGGCTATAATTCAGAAGAAAGGTTTGTATCCGAAGGGGTTTGGGGGCGATCGGAAAGCCCCCAACAAGAGCGTGCTGCGATTTTTTGTATTACATACAGCTTTTAGCGTAATCCAATTCCCACAAGGCTTTGTTCGCGTGGGAAACGTCCCCTTTCGCTCAACGTAAGCATGCGGAGCTTGCGTCACGCGAATTGCCCAGTCGGGGCACCGACAAATTCAGCCGCCGGTTGTTATGTACCTGCGGCTGATGTTGTTCAATCATTTACGGAGCTGTTGTCGTTGGCGGCTATCTTTGCGTCTGCCAGCTCGATCTGCACCTCATAGTTTCCGCTTGCCCAGACGGTGTCGAAATCATTCACCGAAATAGAAACGGGATGAGTATATGAGCCGTTGTTGGTCAGGTCAGTCAGGTCGAGAACGACGTTCAGATCGCTTGCGGTGATGTTATAAAGCGACTCGGCAGGGCCGATGATCTTAACATCAGGCAGCTGCTTTGTCTCGATATCCACTCTCTTGCCCGAAGGCAATCCAACGACTTTGACGTCGTTTGACGGGATAACAAGGGTCTTGTATGAATAGTTGTTCTCATCAAGGCCTACGGTCAGGACGATGTCGGAAACGCCTGTCTGATTCACTTCGCCCGAAGAGAGCTTGTCATTGATATTGAAGGTGAATGTCTTGCCGAAATCAACATCGTTCATCGAGACTGTGCCGATAGTCAAATGCTGCTCGGAGACATCTGTCAGAGCTGCGGTAAGCACGCTGAGCTCGGTCTCCGAAAGCTCGTAGGGCAGGGTCGAAGGCTTGAAGCCCGGCGGACAGTCGGTAAACTCAACGTCAAGCTTTAAGGTCTTTTTCTTGTAGATAACGAAGGTCACATCGCAGCCCTTGAAGCCCGGCAGGCTGAATTTAGAGGAATCCAGCTCCTTTCCTTCGCTGTCGTAGAACTTCAGAGTTTCGGTATGTATGGCAGTGTCCTCTTCAAGGACGGTATTATCTTCAACGAAAGCCGTTACCTTGGCGACCTTTGAAAGCTCGCTCTCGGGGCCCTTGACTTCGACTGTAGAGGGCGAAACGATGGTATTATAGACCGTCATGCCCGTTTTTGCTGAGATGTCGGGAGCCTCGGCCTCAACATCGAAGGTGCTCTGGTCGATATGGACGAAGGTCACGTCCACAGTTTCGGGAGAAACAGAGACCACGCTTACCGCATCGGAGGAATGGGCCGACTTGACTTCAATATCCAGGGAATAGGTGCCTTCCTTTGTTACCTCGTCGAGGTTCACTGTTGCAACAAGGTCGTTCGCACCGTAGCTTCCGATCTCGTAGTTCATTCCCTTGATCTCCACATCCACGGAGATATCCTTGTAATTCAGGGCTTCGAGGCCCTTTTCGTCAGCAAGGGTGCCGTCCATTGAGAAAGAAACGGGAACGCTGGTTATGGTCTTGTTTATCGTGGGGTACTGGGTGATAGAAAGTATCAGCCATACGATTATCGCAAGGACGACGGCAAGTATCCGCAGAAAGAAATCGGAGCTTCTGGTCTTGAGGGTCTTTTTTGATCTGGAGCTTGACTTTACTTTTTCCATTTCGATTTCACCCTCCCTGCAAGAGAAGCGTCATAGACCTGATCCTCGTTGCCCTCGGGCATAACTCGCAGGTAAAGGAGCTTCCTGAGACTTTCTCTCGTATAGCCGCGGGTGAGTTCGCCGTTCTCGGCTATAGAGACTGTGCCTGTTTCCTCAGACACAACGATAACGACGGCGTCGGAATTCTCGCTCATGCCTATTGCAGCTCTGTGGCGAGAGCCAAGCTGCTTGGCGATAAGCTCTTCCTTCTGGGGCTTGGGCAGGAAGCAGCCTGCCGCAAGGATCATGCCGTCACGGATTATAACTGCTCCGTCGTGGAGCGGGGTATTCGGGAAGAAGATATTTCCCAGCACAGCGGCAGAAGGGGTGCAGTTTAAAACTGTTCCCGTTGCTATCTGCTCGCCCAGCTTAGTCTTTCTTTCAAATATTATCAGAGCACCTGTGCGCGTTTCCGAAAGATCGACAACGGCATCGCACACGGCGTTTATGCAGTTTTTGATCTTTACGATCTCCTCTTCCTTATCGCCCGGATTGAACAGGGTCAATTGTGTTATCTTTGAACGTCCCATTTTTTCAAGTATGCGCCTGAACTCCGGCTGGAAGAGAATGATGATCGCCAAGAAGCCCCAGTTGAAGAGTATCTTCAGCAAAAATCTCATAGTCTGGAGGTTCAGAGCCACAGAGACGAGATAGAAAGCGATGAGCAGCAGTATGCCCTTGACGAGCTGCTGCGCACGGGTCTCGCGGATTATCTTTATACCGTGAAAGATAAGGTAGCTGAGTATAGCGATATCTATTATATCAGCCGGACGGATCGATTTGAAAACATTTATGACCGAAAGCAGAGCCTCTCTTATCGCATCCATCATTATCTTTCACCACCTTTGCGCGGAAACGTTTCCGAAATTATGATATATATTTTTATTTTAACATATCTATTCTAAAAGTTCAATAGCCAGCAAAAAAATTTTACAACATTTTTCTTTTTTTTAATTCCCCCACCAGCTTTCAATAGGAGTAGAAGGCGACCTTCGCCAGGCCTCCCCGTAGGGGAGGCAGGTGCCTTTGTGAATGAGGTCGCGTTGATGCCGTTGGGAGGGGCTTTTTTAATTCCCCCACCAGCTTTAAACAGGAGTAGAAGGCGACCTTCGCCAGGCCTCCCCGTAGGGGAGGCAAATTGGTGCTCTTTTGCGATTTAAGCAGAAACATAAAAAAGCCTCCCCTGAAAGGGGAGGTGGCACGACGCAGTCGTGACGGAGGGGTTCTGTCACGGCAAAATATTACTCCGGCTTTATCTGCATTATTACATCGCAGAGGCGTTCGGTCTGGGAGAGGTTGTTGAACACCGAAGGCGAGAAACGAACTGTTCCCTGCCCCACCGTACCCAGTGTGTTGTGGGCAAGAGGTGCACAGTGGAGACCGCCTCTCAGGGCAAAGCCTTTGTCGGAAAGCTTTGCGGCTGTGATTTGAGAGGACATTTTGCCGATGTTGAAGGAGACTATGGGCAGGAAACTGCCGCTGTCTCTGTATATCTTTATATCCTCCCTTTGGGACAGCCTTTCGATGAAGCGGGTGCAGAGGGCGTTCTCGTGGGCGAAGATGTTCTTTATCCCCTTTGCCCTGACGAACCGCAGGCCTTCTCCCAGGCCGATTATCCCCACGGTGTTCAGCGTGCCGCTTTCCAGCTTTTCGGGCATGAAGCCGGTCTGCTCCAGGCTTGCGGAGGTAGCTCCCGTTCCGCCTTCGATGATCGTTGAAAGTGGGTACTCGCCGTTTGTGATGAGCAGGCCTGTTCCCGTCGGGGCGTAGAGTGATTTATGCCCCGAGGTACAGATGAAGTCGAAGCCGTCGCTCAGAGAAAGCTCCATGACTCCTGCCGCCTGGGAGCAGTCGCAGATAAAGCAGAGCCCTTTCCTTTTGCAGAGGGCAGCTATTTCCTTATAGGGCAGGACTTTTCCCGTAACGTTGGATGCTGCCATGCAGCAGATGCACTTGGTCTTGGCGTTTATGAGGCTCTCTATCTCTTCGAGGGTACGGGCATCGTCCTCATAGACCCTTGCCACGGAAAAGGTCACTCCCCTTGTCTTTGAAAGGGCATAGACCGGCCTTGCAACGGAATTATGCTCGAGGGAGGAGATTATGATATGACCGCCGTACTGCATTATGCCCTTTATGGCCATGTTGAGGGCGTAGGTGCTGTTATGGGTGAAGGCAACGTTCTCTGTCTCGGCTCCGAACATTTCTGCCGCGAGCTCCCTGACCTCAAAGACCTTCTGTGCCGCAAGGAGGGACAGTGCGTGTCCGCTCCTGCCGGGATTTCCCCCGTATCGGGCAACTGCCGCATCCACGGCATTCCTGACGGACCGGGGCTTTGGGAAGCTGGTGGCCGAGTTGTCAAAATTTATCATATTATTCATCATATTCTCCCGATAACGCCTTTGTGCGGTATTTTGTGTGAATTGAGGATCGAAGCTATCTCCTTGGGGTCGTCTCTGACAGCTATTGAATAGCCGCAGCCGGTGCCTGTGTTTTTCGGAGTTCTGACGACCTCGCAGTACATCCCCATGCCGGCAAGAAGGGCTCTTGCTTTCATAGCATAGGTTATGGAGGTCATAGCAATAAGATGCTTTTGCATTTTTACACCACCTGTATTCATTATACATCTTATACTATTCATATCTGCTCCGGATTGTGAGACGCAAAAAGACCCGAAGGCATAAGCTGCTTTCGGGTCTGTTATTCCTCAAACTGGGAGTTGTAGAGTTCGGCGTAGAAGCCTTGCTTCTGCATGAGAGTTTCGTGGCTGCCCTGCTCGACGATCGTTCCGGAGCGCATAACGAGGATGTGGTCTGCTTCCCGGATAGTGGAAAGTCTGTGTGCGATGATGAAGCTCGTTCTGCCCTTCATCATCTCAGCAAAGGCTTGCTGTATGAGGATTTCCGTTCTTGTATCTATGGAAGACGTTGCTTCGTCGAGAATGAGCATAGGCGGCAGAGAGAGCATCACCCTTGCTATACAGAGCAGCTGCTTCTGCCCTTGTGAAAGCGAGCCGCCTTCCTCTCCTATGACTGTATCGTAGCCCTGGGGAAGGCGTTCGATAAAGCTGTGGCAGTGAGCGTGCTTTGCGGCTTCAACAACTTCTTCGAGAGTTGCATCGGGTCTTCCGTAGGAGATATTCTCACGTACCGTTCCTGTTTTGAGCCATGTTTCCTGAAGCACCATGCCGTAGCAGGAGCGCAGTGAATCTCTTGTGATCTCCGTAACGGGATGACCGCTCATGACTATCTGTCCGTCGGTCACATCGTAGAAGCGCATAAGGAGATTTATAAATGTGGTCTTGCCGCAGCCTGTGGGGCCGACTATGGCTATATGCCGTCCGTTTTCCACAGAGAGGTCGAAATTGGTTATAAGCGGGACCTTCGGGTCATAAGAGAAGCTTACGTTCTCGGCTCTGAGCGTTCCTTCCGGCTCTCTGAGGACTATGGCGTTCTCCGGGTCGGGAGCTTCCGGCTGTTCGGAGATGAGGTCGAATGTTCTCTTTGCGGAAGCGAGTGCGCTTTGCAGCTCGGTGATGACGCCGGAGATCTCGTTAAAGGGCTTGGTGTACTGGTTGGCGTAGGTCAAAAAGCAGGATAACTGTCCCACGGTAAGCACTCCGCCTATGGACATGAATGCTCCGATAACGCCCACAAAGCAATAGACAAGGCCGTTTACGAATCTTGTGGAGGGATTCGTCAGGGACGAGAAGAACACCGCCTTGACCCAGATCTTCTTGAGATCGGCGTTCAGCTCTTCAAAGCGTTCCTCGGCTGTCTCTTCGTAGGAAAAGGCCTTGACTGTCTTCTGGCTGCCCACCATTTCCTCCACAAGGGCTGTGAGCTCGCCGCGGGCTTCTGTCTGTCTGCGGAAAAGCCTGTAGGTGTTGCGGGAGATGAACCTTGCAACGAAGAGGGAGAGCGGAGTTATAAAAACTACCACTATCGTCAGCCGTAAATTTATGGTCAGCATGAATATGAGCGTGCCGAAGATCGTTACTATGCCTGTGAACAGCTGGGCAAAGCCCATGAGCAAGCCCTCGGAGACGCTTTCGATGTCGCTGATCAGCCTGCTGATTATATCGCCGTGCTTCTTCCTGTCGATGTAGCTGAGGGGCAGGCGCTGGAGGTTTTCAAAGGCGTCGTTGCGGATGTCTCTTATGGCGAAGAAGGTTATCTTGTTGGTGCAGAGAGCCATTAGCCACTGGCAGATGCCCGTTATGCAGACCAGCAGACCCAGGACTATAAGTATCTTTGCAACGCCTTCAAGATCCACGTTGCCCTCGCCGATGATAAGATCGACGGCATCGCCCACAAGTATCGGGGCATAGAGAGTTGCAGCAACGGAGACTGCGGCAAAGATCAGAGAGAGAACCAGCAGAGCCTTATGGGGTCTGACGTATGCAAGGAGGGAACGAAGCTGGGGAGAAAGCCTTTTTTTCATCTCGCATTCCTCCTTTCGTTTTCGGAGTAATGCTGAGAATAGCATATCTCGGAATAGACCTTGCAGCCTTCGAGCAGGCTTTCGTGTGTGCCGTCGCCGACTATCTCACCGTTGTCCAGGACGAGTATCCTGTCGGCATGGCGGATAGAGGAAACTCGCTGTGAGACGATGAAGACGGTCATATCCTTGGTCTGAGATGCGATAGCTCGTCTGAGAGCTGCGTCTGTTGCAAGGTCGAGGGCTGAGGCGGAATCGTCGAGAATAAGAATCTCAGGAGAACCCACAAGAGCTCTTGCAACTGTGAGGCGCTGGCGCTGACCGCCGGAGAGGTTCTTTCCTCCTGCGACTATCATATGGTCGAGACCGTCGTGCATCTTGCCGACGAAATCCATGGCCTGGGCTATCTCAAGGGCTTTGTATATCTCGTCGTCCGAGGCTTCGGGACAGCGCATTTTCATATTCTGCCTTATGCTTCCGCGGAAGAGCTCTGCCTTTTGGGGAACGAATCCCACAAGGCCCCGAAGCTGGGAGAAAGGATATTCGGAAACAGCCGCACCGTTGACAAGGACTTCCCCTGAGCCTGCCTCGTAGAAACGGGGTATCATGCTTATGAGGGTCGTCTTGCCGCAGCCGGTACCTCCGATGATGCCGACAGTTTCTCCCCTCTTTGCGGTGAAGCTGATGTTTTTCAGGGCGTGCTTTCCGTTGTCGTTGTAGGAGAAATATACGTTTTTGAATTCAACGGCAGGAGCATTCTCGTCGAAGGTGACGGGCTTTGCCGCATCGTCGGTGAAAGAGGGCTCGATGTCGAATACTTCGTTGACCCTGACCGCCGAAGCCTGTGCTCTTGTCAAAGAAGTTACCAGCAGAGAAACGGCAAGCAGAGCCAGAAGTATCTGATTCATATAGCTGATAAGGGCAAGGAGCTCACCCTGGGTGAGACCGCCGGCCTCAACGTTTATGCCGCCGAACCAGATTATGGCGATTATCGCCGCATAGACGAAAACGTGGGTAAAGGGATTTGTGAGAGCGGATATCCTTCCGGCTTTTAATTGCAGGTCGAGAAGCTCGTCGGCGTTCTGCCTGAATTCCTTTTCCTCGTTCTTCTGTCGGGAGAAAGCACGGATGACTCTGACACCGCTTAAATTCTCGCTGACGGAAAGAGTGGTCTTGTCCAGCTTCTTCTGTATCTTTTTATAAAGGGGCACGGTCCGTTTCATAACATAGAAGATAACGAAAGCCAGCATCGGAGAGGCTATGAGGAAAATGAGGGTGAGCTTTACCGAGACGGAAAAGGCCATGATTATTGCGCCGAGGACGATGAAGGGAGAGCGCAAGAAAAGCCGCAGACACATATTTACGCCGTTCTGCACCTGGTTTATATCCACGGTCATTCGGGTGACGAGGGTGGAGGTGCCTATCTTGTCCAGCTCGGCGTGGTTGAAGGTGTTTATCCGTTTGAACATCTCGCGCCTGAGCTCCGTGCCGAAGCCAAGGGCTGCCTTTGCCGCAAAATACTGAGCCGTCAGGGACACAGTGAGCCCCAGCACTCCGAAGAGTATCATTATACCGCCCATTTTGAGGATATAGCCCGTATCGTCGTTCTTTATGCCAACGTCTATCATATTTGCGATGACAAGGGGGATTATCAGCTCGAAGCAGGCCTCTGTGAACTTGAACAGAGGGGCTAAGATGCTTTGGAGCTTGTAGTTTTTGAGGAATCGGAACAGTTTGAGCACGGGCTCACCTCCTTTATGATCATTTTCAGCCGAGCCTTGTTCCAAGGCTCGGGGAAATGCGGAAAAAGGTATTCTCCCCCTGCGGGGGAGAGCTGCTGTTTTTCCGCCGGACTTACGATCTCCTAACAGCGATCATGTATCTAATATATTATAACACAGTCTTTTGATCTTCGCAACACCGCCGGGACATAAAAAAGGGGAAATCGTTGTTTGTTTATATTTTATTATCATTCTATCTACAGTCTCGGGGGTACTGTGTGCTATAATTTCCCATGGAGAGGTGAAAATGATGAACTTATCTTCCATAACCGACTGGGATCTTTCGGTGCTGAGAACTATCGCAGAGATCAGGAACGATGCCCTGACGGTTTTCTTTAAAATAATCACATTCATAGGCGATTACGGCATTTTTTGGATAGCGGTATGCTTTACGCTGCTGCTTATCCCCAAGACGAAAAGGATAGGCATTTATGCCACCTGTTCCCTTTCATTGCAGCTTATCCTTGGAGTGGTGATACTCAAAAATATTTTCGACAGAGACCGGCCCTTTATCGTGGATCCTACCATAGACACCATAATCAAGCACCCGTCAGATGCTTCATTCCCCTCGGGGCACTCCTCATCCTCGGCTGCCACAGCCCTTTCGGTATTTTTCCAGAACAAGAAGCTGGGCACACCGCTGCTGATTTTGGCTGTGCTGATAATGTTCTCGAGATTGTATTTCGAGGTACACTACCTGACGGATGTTATCGGAGGTGCAGTTCTGGGAACTGCCGTTGCGATCTTCGTTTACTTCGCGCTGAACCGTCTTGAAGAACGGCATAAGATAAAAAACAGCAACCCCGAAAGCGAAACCGGGACTGAAACCGAATAAGAATAGCAAAACCGCTCGGACTGAACCGGGCGGTTTTCTTGTTGATCTATAGAGCGATCTCGACGCCTTCGTTTAGCCTGAAGGAATAGATATAGCAGGCTGTGACGGGCTTGTCGAGGATGAGGTCGAGAGCTGCTTTGTAAAGCTCCAGCTGTGTGCGGTACTCAGCAACTTCTGAGATGTCCTTGAAATTGTCGGTCTTGTAATCGACGATGACGTATCCCTCGCCCTCGGAGAAGATGCAGTCGGCTACGCCCTGGAGCATGGAGCCCTCTGCAAGATAATCGCTGTATCTTCCGCCGAGGCCAAGCTCCGAAGCATCCACCAGGAATTTCTTCTCGCGCATTATCTCGGGAGAGGCTTTGAGCCTTTTGTAGAACTCGCCGCCGAAGAATTTCTCGATAGCCGAGACATATACGCCCTCAGCCTGAGCTTTGGTGAAGCTGCCGTTGTCGATGAGCCTGTTAAGCTCTTCCCTGACGCTCCTCTCGCAGTTTTGGTAATCCGCAAGCTCCATAAAGAGATGGGTATATGTTCCCTTTTTGGAAGCTGAGAGCCTTGTGAGCTCGTCCGAGAGCCTGGGCAGATTGGGATAGAACATGGGGTTCTTCTCCCCCAGCTTTTTGCGCTTAACGTCCGAGGTTATCTCAGTTACCGTCATCTTCGCGGCTGCGTTGGATATCCTTACAGGCTTGCTGAAGCCCTCGATAAGGCGCTCAACGGCTTCGCTGTCGGCACTGCCTCTGTAGTAGGTCTTCTCTCCGGCTTCGGAACTTTTGAGCCTTTCAACTTTCGTATAGATAACGTTGGCTGTCTCGGGAAGCAATGGCAGCTCCGCATCTATGCCGATGATCTCCCGGAAGGGCTCGCTCCCCTTCATGCAGATAAGCACGCAGGCGATCCAGTTCAGGAATGACTTGCAGTCTCTTACTATCTCAGGAGTTATACGCCCGAGTTCGGAGATCCTTGCCGCTGTTTCCTTGATCTGCGAACGCACAGACGCAGTGCTGCCCTTCGCCGGCTTGAGGGTAAGCGGAAGTATGAGCCTTTCCTTTGCTCTTGTCAGGGCAACATAGAGCAGGCGTATCTCCTCGCTGAGCATACGGTTGATGTTTATGTTTTTAAGTGCCGTAAAGGCTAAGGACTCGGTCTTGGTCATATTGCTGCGGTCGTATATCCTGAAACCTATGCCGAGTTTTTCGCTTGTCTGCACGGCCGGTTTTCTGATATCGTTAAGGTTGAAATTTGTCCCGAGGCCGCATAGGATGACTATGGGGTATTCAAGACCCTTCGATTTGTGTATCGTCATGGCGTTGACGTTGTTTCCGCTGTCAACGGTCGTGACTGCCTGTTTAAGGTCTTTCTTTCCGGCAGCCTTTTCAAGATACCTTATAAAGCCATAGACAGAGCCTTCGCCGTTTGAAGCGTAGCCCTCGGCGTATTTCAGCAGGAGCCTCAGATTTGCCCGTTTCTGTAAGCTGTCCTCGAAGGAAGACGCTGCGGCAAGTATATCCGTTTCGTCGTATATCCTTCTTATGAGCTTTTCCACCGTCATTCCCGAGGAATAGAAGCTGAACCTTGAGATAAGCTCCTTCACCGCAAGGCATTTTTCCTTTATGGCTTCGGAAAGCTCCGGCATCTCTTCTTTTTCGCTGCGGGCTGTTCCTCCGCAGATGTCAAGTATCACCTGATAGATATGCAGAGGATACTTGGTATCGAGCCTGCAAAGGCTGCGGACAGTTGTCAGCTCGTCGTCGGTGAAGCCCAGCAGGGGCGAGAGCATCACTCCTGCCATGGGGATATCCTTCATGGGGTTGTCGATGATGCGGAGAAGGTCTGTCATTATGGAGATCTCGCGGGATCTCATATAGCCGTCTTCCTTCTGGACGGCAACGCTGAGGCCGCAGAGCTCAAAGGGCTTTTCAAGAGCTGCGATCTGCTTCCATTTCTTAGCCAGCACGCAGAAATCGCTCATGCGGCAGGGACGCATCTCTTTCGTTTCGCTGTCCTGCACCAAAGCCCCGTCGTCCAGCATCTGCCTTATCTTCCGTGCAACGGCAAAGCTCTCGTCCATTTCTTCGGCAGCATCGTCCTCTTCCGGCTGCTCTTCTTCGAGATCGACGATCATCACTTCAACGGCAGGGTCTTCTCCGGGATATTTTGCACCTGCTTCAAGGCGTTCTCCGCCCACGTATTCCACTTCGCCTATCTCCTCGCTCATTATCTGAGAGAAAAGCACATTGACGAAGTTGATTATATTCTCCCGGCTGCGGTAGTTCTTTTTCAGCTCGACCAGCTTCAATGTATCGCTGCGGCTCTCATCGCAGGCTGCTTTTGCCTTTGCGAAAAGCTCTGGGTTCGTGTTGCGGAAACGGTAGATGGACTGCTTTATATCGCCGACCACGAAGACGTTCTTCTCCAGCACGTCAAGCCCCTCTCCTGCCGAGAGAGCCTTGAAGATAAGGTCCTGGAGATTGTTCACGTCCTGGAACTCGTCGATCATCAGCACAAGATATTTTCCCGACTCCCGGAACTCATTTGCAAGGGCTGTTCTCCTGCGGACACCGTCCTCTCCTTTTTCCACGAGAAGGTCGATAGTCAGCCTTTCGATGTCGCTGAATTCAAGGACGTTGCGGCGGAGCTTTTCCTGTCTTATGATCCCGGAAGCGCTTTGCACATAAGCCAGCAGAGCCTTGAATATCTCCTTCGATTTTTCGAGGGGTGTATCAATGTCTTCGCCTATTTTGCTTATAGCTTTGATAATATTCGTTATCTGGTCCTTTGATTTCTTTCTGACTTTATCAAATTCATCTTTAGCCAGTATTTCGTCCGGAGAATACTCGTATCCATTTGGCTTTCTTTTCAGAGATACCCATTTAGGCGTTTTTATCGAAAGCAGGGTATCCCAGTCTCCGCTCATAAGCTGCGTCCTGACATCATCGATCATTTCCGCATCGGGAACTATAACGGCTTCTCTCGTATCGTAGAAGATCTTGCTCTCCTTTAAGGGAGCTATGATGCCGTGAAGCCTGCTGTTCAGCGACTCGGCAAGATCGAGCTTCGGCGCAAGCCCGTAGGCAATGGCATCGATCCAGTTTTTCTTCAATTCCTCGTCATCCATTTTGGATAGGGCTTCTTCCGCCCATTCATCGGGGAAAGCAAGAGAACCCAGGAAATTGTAGAAATTCATGCCGATCTTTTTTATACTATCGGCAGAGCAGATGGTGAGGGTGTCGTAGAGCAGATCGAAATCCTCTCTCCGTTCCCTTGCCATGATGTCGAGGGCTTCGTCGAAAGACTCCTCCATCAAAGCTTTCATCGTGTTTTCGTCGATGACCGAAACTCCGTCGCGGTAGTCCGTCAGGTGCAGATTGCTCTTGACGAGGTCGAAGCAGAAGGAGTCTATGGTGGAGATGCAGGCAAGAGGGAGCCTGTCGTACTGCTCTTTCAGCCAGCTTTTTTTCTCGCGGTCGGTCTCGCTGCGGTACTTTTTCTCGAGAGCATCCGAGAGCTTGCGTTTCAGCTGTCCTGCCGCGTCGTTGGTGAAGGTAACTGCCACCAGCTTGTCCGAGGGCAGCTTGTTTTCGGTATCGGCAAGCATCCTGATAGTTCTTTCCACCAGCACCGTTGTCTTTCCGCTGCCTGCTGCGGCAGCAACGACAACGCCCTTATCCGTTGTTTCTATGGCCAGCTTCTGGTCGTCGTTCCAGTTATTCATCAGATGCTTCATCTCCTTTCCCTGCGATCTCATCCAACTCTTTCAGCAAGAGCTGCTTGTCATCCTCCAGGATAGTCTCGGCAGAGGACGTTGCCGATCTTCCGCACATACCGTAATAGTCGCAGTAGGTGCAGGGCTTTTTGATATCACTATCCTCGTACCAGAAAACAGGCTCGGCAGCTATCTTGCCGGAGACAAGCTTTTCTGCGCACTCGCCTATCTTTTTCTTTGTGAACTCCTCCGCTGCCTTGAATATCTCTTCCGTAAACTTTTCGCCATTCGGGATGAACTGATTTCCTAAGCTGCCGGAGAAGAGATCTTTTATCTTTGCGTCGTCGATCATCAGGCCGTTCGGCTTGAAAGACTTAGTTTTCTCGTAAAACAGCTTGTCGCCGGAAGGGGCTTTGTCGGGAGTTTTTTCCGGCGAAGCCACCTTGGACTTCATATAGAGAGCTGCGGCAGGCTCGAAGCCTTCAAGGCTCTCGGTCATGGCAAGCATATATATGAGCATCTGGAGGTTCAGCCCGTGATAGAGCTTGGCAAGGTCGATCTCCATGCTGCCTGTTTTGTAGTCGATTATGCGGAGATATTTTGTGCCGTCATCGTCGGTGTAAACGTCCGCTCTGTCAACGCTTCCGGCAAGGGTTACGGTGAGCTCGTCGGATATTTTAAGCTCCAGCAGGCTGGTGCCTTTTTCGTCGTCGCTGAGCTTGAACTCGAAGAACTGAGGAACGAACTCGCAGGAAGAAAGCTCCTTCTGGACGAACAAGACGTAGTCCAGCACCTCCTGCTCGTATTTGTCCAGCTGGGCGAAGTAATAATCGTTCTTTCCGTAGTCTCCGCCTATCTCCTCGGCACGGTATTTCAGGAAAGCCTGATGTATCTTTTCCCTGAGCTGTTCCTCGGTGTACATGGGGAACCTGTCGTCATATACAGCTTCGCCGTCAGCGGACTTTGTCATTACGGTCTCAAGGCATCTGTGGAGATAATTGCCCCTGTACATGGGGCCGAAATCAACTTTCTCAAAAGTTTTGAGCTTAAGCCCGTGCTTGCAGTAATACATATAGGGACAGTTATAAAAATCGTCGAGCCTTGATGCCGAAAGGTGCATCTTGTCCTTGACGAATATCTGCTTTGCAAGGTCGGGTGAAAGGCTGTGGTGTATCTGCTCTTTGTAGTCCTTCATGGCCGAGAGCTTGCTTTTGTAGTATTCGTCCTTTGAGAGTGCAGCCTCCACAGACGCCAGGGAATCGGCAAAGCGCATTTTCTTACTGTCGGCTTCCAGCTTTTCCTTTGCGGGGTCGTCGGTCCGGACTATGGGAACGAGCCTTTCCTTTGAATTTTCCAGCAGCTTGTAGTAAGCGGCTTTGTAGGTCGTGCAGAAAAATTCCACGGGCAGAGCAGAAATATCGACCTTCCGGCAGTTCGGGATATTCTTCTCGATGAAGAAGACAGCACCCGATCTTTCCGTCTGCTTGCCGTCGGAGTCCACGCAGGTGTAGGCGGCATAGAGCCTTTCGGAAGGCAGGGTAAGAGTGCGGTAAAGCACCAGCTTTTCCCCTTCGAGGAAGGCTGCGGCATTCGTGCCTATGTCGAGGTCAAGAGCTTCGAGCTGCTGCTTTTCCTTTTCGGCGAAAAGGCCAAGGGGCTCTTTCTCTGCCGGGAAAACGCCGTCGTTCATATCAACGGCAAAGAGTATCTTCACGTTGTCCAGCCTGGAGCTTTCGGCGTTGACGCATCTTATACATTCAAGCTTCTGCGGCGGCTGGGAAATGCTTATCTGGGAGAGCATAAGGCTGAAAAGCTCGAAGAACTGCCTGAGGGTCAGCTTCTCCGTCCCTATCGCAGAATCTATGGCTGTAAAGCAGCCCACAAGACCTGTCCAGAGCTGCTTGTATGTCCTTGCAAGCTCGGTCTCTGTTTCCGTGGCATCGCCCGAGCCTCTTTTGACTACGGAATATATCTGTGAGGTTATGTCTATCTCGTCAAGCAGGTCGAACAAAGCCCGGCAAATTGCGGAACAGTCCGCATCTTCGGAGGCTGTCTTGAAGCGTTCAAGGGGCTCGATTATCTTCCTGCGCATCTCCTCCCGTCTTGTGCTCTTTTTGTCGGAGGTGTCGCCGGCGGTGAACTCCTGCGTCCACATATCTCCCTTGACGTTCCACTTGCAGCAGTAGCTTTCAAGGTCTTCAATGTCGAAATCAAGCATCTTGCAGAGGGGGGATTTTATATATTTGAGGATGGCTTCGGTCTTGTATTTATCCGACAGCACGCACTCGAAAATGCTCTTTAAGTAGATCGCGATGACGGTGTCGTCTGCGCTCTGAGGTCTGTCGATGAAATAAGGCAGGCCGTATCTTTTCAGCGTTCCTTCAAGGACGGGTGCCGCAGCATTCAGGTCTCTTGCGGAGACTGCAATGTCGTTAATGCCGAAGCCCTCGTCGCGGATAAGATGTGTTATCTCGGCACAGACGAAATCCGCTTCCTCGTAGATGTCGTTTGCACGGACTATCCTTATGCGGCCGTCCTCGGGAGCAGATGTACCCGTGATGCCGCAAAGCCTGTCACCGAGCACTGCAAGGCTTCCTGCGGCACTGTTTCCTTTGCACTCTATTTCATCCGTTGGGATATTGTTGTCCTCGGCGATGCGTTTCAGTTTGTCGCAGGTCTTTATCGTCTGTCCGAAGGGATAGAACAGCTCGCTCATATCGCCCTCGGAAGCCAGCAGCAGGGAGACGAAAACATCCTCCGCCTGAGAGATCACACATTCAAGCAGAGAGTATTCATCCAGAGAAAACCCTGTGAAGCCGTCAACGAAGACAGTCTTCCCCGAGAACCAGCGGCTGTCCTTTGCAAGCTCGACAGCCTCGGACATCAGGGTCAGGCTGTCTTTGAGGCCTGCGGCTTCAAGCTCCTCCAGGTATGATTCGTATATCTTGGATAAGTCCCAAAGCTTCCCCGAAAGCGAACCACGGACACGCTCGGAGGCTATCCTTATATCCCCGGGAAGAAGTCCGCTGCGCATGAAGTCCCTGACGGCAGCAAGCATCTCTCCGGCGAAGCTGCCCTTGGTGACAGCCCTTCTGTAGCAGCGAAGATCGTTGTCCTTCTTCGCCCTTGTCACGGCCTTGAACATCATAATGAGCTTCAGCTCCGCGCTGGCGTTTTCGGAATTGCTGCCGCCGAACTTTTTGAGCATCAGCTCAGCCAGCCTGTTGGTGCCGAGAGTTTCGATGCGGTTGAAGCTCTTTGCACCGAGCCTGCGGTAGAGCTTTCTGTCGTACTCAAAGGAATACTGGTCGGGGATGATGACGAGGACATCCTTTCCCTGAGACACAGCGTTTTCTATTTTTGAAAAAAGCATTTCATCTCTGCCGCCGGCAGCAGAGCCTTTTATAATTCCAAGCATTTTGACCTCCGTTTTCACAGCCCGGAAAGGCTGCAAGTCTCACCAAGCACAAGGCTTTTCTTCACATATAAGTGTATCATATTTTGCGGTGGGTGTCAATGAAAAACGAACAACAGTACTGAATTTCGGACACTTATTTCGGCTGTTTCTTCTGCCGGTAATTATACATCATATAATGCTCAAAAAAATGAGCCTGTTATGAAAACAGGCTCTGATCTGATATTTGAGTTACGCTCGATTTTTTGTGGAAAGCTATAAAATGCAGCACGCTCTTCTTGGGGGCTTTCCGGTCGGTGCCCCGACAGGGCAATTCGCGTGACGCAAGCAGAGCTTGCGTCACGCGTCAAGAAAAAAGCCTCCCCTGAAAGGGGAGGTGTCACGCAAAGCGTGACGGAGGGGTTCCACGGCTTCTGTATTAAGCTGCATAAAAAAGCCAAAGCCGATCGAGCTGCTGTCTTCGCGTGGGAGACGGACTTTCACGCTCAAAAGTTAGCAAGCTCTGCTTGCGGCTCGTGTCAAGAAAAAAGCCAAAGCCAAACGAGCTGCTGTCTTCGCGTGGGAGACGGACTTTCACGTTCAAAGGTAAGCAAGCTCTGCTTGCGTCTCGTGTCAAGAAAAAAGATTTTCAAAGAACTCTATTATCCTGAACGAATAGTGTACTTCCTCGTCTTCGGCTTCTTCGGACACCGAGCTCATGAAGAGCCTGGGGAAGAACAGGAATCTTGACTGCCTTGCTCCGCCGAAAAACGTGCAAAGCATCACTGCACAAACGAGCCCCGATAATGAAGCTCTGGAAAATTTAGAACTGCCGCTCATAGCATCTCCTCCTCGGAGGTATTATGGGCGGCAGTTGGTTTTATAATCACTTTCCGAAAACTTTTTTTGCGATGTCGCAGCTTTCCTTGGCGTCCTTGGCGTAGTAGTCGGCACCGATCTGCTCGGCGTACTCGGGTGTGAGCACAGCTCCGCCTACCATTACCTCGCAGTCGCAGCCCTGGTCGCGCAGCATCTTTATGGTCTTCTCCATGCTGGCTAAGGTGGTGGTCATAAGAGCGGAAAGCCCCACGAGCTTCACGGAATGCTTCTTCGCCGTATCCACCACCAGCTGGCAGTCAACGTCCTTGCCGAGGTCGATAACGTCGTAGCCGTAGTTCTCCAGCAGGACTTTGACGATGTTCTTTCCGATGTCGTGGACGTCACCCTTGACGGTGGCAAGGATGATCGTTCCCTTGCTCTCCGAGCGTTCGCCGGATGCAGCAAGGTGGTTCTTTATTACCTCGAAGCAGCTCTGGGCAACTCCTGCCGACTGGATGAGCTGGGGCAGGAATATCTTTCCGCTTTCAAAATCAGCCCCTGCAACGTCAAGGGAGGGGATGAGCAGCTCGTTGACTATCTCCATGGCATCTTTTGTTTTAAGCAGCTCGGCGGTGAGCCTTGCTCCCTCGCCTTTGAGTCCGTTTGCTATGGCATAGGGCAGATCGACGGCTTTGGGAGGTTCGGCCTTTTCCTGAGGCTTCTCCGAGCCGTAGTGTGCTATGAAATCAACCGAACCCTTGTCGTATGCTGCAAGGAGCCTGTAGGAACGAACGGACTGCATCATCGCCGGGATATTGGGGTTGATGATCGGCAGGGTCAGACCCTTTGTCAGCGCCATTGTCAGGAAATTGGAGTTGACGATCTCTCTTGCCGGCAGGCCGAAGCTTATGTTCGACACACCGAGGACGGTCTGGCAGCCAAGCTCTTTTCGCACACGTTCAAGGGCATTGAGAGTTTCCATAACGCCCTCCTGCTCCGCCGAAGCCGTAAGTGTAAGGCAGTCGATGAAGATATCCTCCCGCTTTATGCCTATGGCCTCCGCCCTGCTGACGATGCGGCAGGCAATATCAAATCTCTGCTCGGCGGTCTTGGGGATGCCATTTTCGTCAAGGCAAAGTCCCACGACAGCAGCTCCGTATTTTTTTACCAGCGGAAGGACAGAGGAAAGGGAGCCTTCTTCTCCGTTTACGGAATTGACTATAGGCTTGCCGTTGTATATCCTGAGGCCTGCTTCAAGGACTTGGGGGTCTGTTGAATCCAGCTGAAGCGGAAGATCAACAACGCTTTGCAGAGCCTTGACGGCAGTTACCATCATCTCTTTTTCGTCGATGCCGGGCAGGCCCACGTTCACATCAAGGATGTCTGCGCCTGCGTGGAGCTGCTCGATAGCCTGGGAAAGTATGTAGTCGATATCCCCCTCAAGGAGAGCCTGCTTGAAGCGCTTCTTTCCTGTGGGGTTTATCCTTTCGCCGATAACACGGGGGCTGTCGATAACAACTGTCTGCACAGCCGAGCAGCAGGCAGAGACTTTATTGCAGATCTGCTTCTGATATTTCTTTCCCTTGAAAGCGGCTTTAAGGGCTTTGATGAAGGCAGGAGATGTTCCGCAGCAGCCTCCGACTATCTTTGCGCCGAGGGGGATGAGCTCTGTCATAAGGTCTGCGAATTCCTCGGGGGTAATGCTGTATTCTCCCGTGACGGTATCAGGCAGACCTGCATTGGGCTTTATGACAAGAGGCAGGCCGGTGCAGGAAGCAAGCTCCTCCACAATGGGATAGAGCTCCTTCGGGCCGAGGGAACAGTTAACGCCGATAGCATCTGCGCCCAATGCTTCGAGAGTGTAAGCCATGGAGCTTACGGCACAGCCTGTGAAGGTGCGCCTGTTTTCCTCAAAGGTCATGGTGCAGATAACGGGCAGGTCGGAATTTTCCTTTGCGGCAAGGAGAGCTGCTTTCAGCTCGTGGAGGTCGGTCATGGTCTCGAAGACTATAACATCGGCTTCCCTGCCGGCTTTGATTATCTCGGCAAAAAGGTCGTAAGCCTGTTCAAAGGACATTGTCCCCGCAGGCTCCAGCAGCTGTCCTATGGGACCAACATCAAGAGCAACGAGAGTGCCTGTTTTTTCGCAGGCCTGACGGGCATTTTTTATTGCAGCCCGAACTATCTCGGAAACGCTCCTGCCTGTCTTTTTCAGCTTGTAGGCATTGGCGCCGAAGGTATTGGCATAGACTATATCCGAGCCTGCTTCGGCATACTGCCTGTGTATGTCGATTATCCAGTCCGGCTTTGTGAGGTTGAGCACCTCGGGTACTTCTCCCATGGCAAGGCCTTTTTCAAAAAGCATGGTGCCCATTGCCCCGTCGAGGAAGACGAACTCTCTCTCATTAAGCATATCTCTAAAATTCACAGCGCTCTCCTCCCTTGCGAAAGCCGCATTTCTCGTACATATTGCAGGCTTCGCAGCCTCTTCTTTTTCTCGGTATCTCGCTGTCCGAAACGCCTATAACGGCTGTGACGGATTTCGTGGGGACAAGCATATCGCTTTCAGTGCAGGAAAGGCCTATCCTCTTTCCGGCGTTCAGCACGTCGATTATCCCGTGGGATGTCGAAAGCGGAAGGTCTCCGTAGCCCGGAGAGAAACGCCAGGTCAGATATTTCCCAGGCAGCTTGTCTCTTATCTCTGTCATGACCTCGTTGCAGACGGATTCCACCGCCGAGCTTGCAAGGCAGTCGGTGACAAAGGCTTTTGTCATATCGTAGGCTTCAAATTTTCTTATTAGCCTGTCCGCACCTGCCGAAGCCGTTGCGCAAAGCAGCACACAGCCGCTGCAGCCCTCGAGGTGGTCTGCTATATCCTTTCCCGAAAGCAGCAGATTGGTGCCTTTTATCTCTGCGCCGTTTTCTGTCACGGCTATATCGAAATATTTGTAGATATAAGCAGGCTTGATCGCTTCAAGAAGCTCCTTTTCGCATTCCTCCACAAGGGGCATGAGAGCAGAGACATCGTGTCCCCTGCTTCCCATATACCTGAGCGCTTCGGCGATATTAAGTTTTTCAAGCATGGTCTTTCCCCTTTAAGATCACATCATATCTCCGATAACGAAGGGCAGGATGACGGTAAAGCATACTCCTCCCCCGAGGACGTTATCAACATAAACATCGCCCTCGCAGAGGTCGATTATCCTTTTTACGAGAGCAAGACCCAGTCCGTTGCCCTCTGTTTTTCTCGAGTGGTCGCCCTGATAGAACTTCTCGAAGATCTTTTCCTTTGCTTCCTCCGAGATGCCTATGCCGTTGTCGGTTATCTTGGCGGTGATGTTGTTCTCGGTCTGATAGAGCTGCACCATTATCTTTCCGCCGTAGGGCGTGAATTTTATGGCGTTGTTTATGATGTTCTGCCAGATCTGTCCCATAAGATCCTCGTTGCCGTAGTAGTAAACGTCGTCAAGGGCGATATCCAGGTCGATATTCTTCTTCGACCACTCGGGCTCCAGCATGAGGATGATATTCCTGATCTGCTCGTCGAGGGAGAAGCGGGTTTTCTTGCTGATGGTGGTCTGGTTCTCCAGCTTCGAGAGATTGAGGATGTTTGAGGTGAGCTTTGTGAGCCTCGTGGTCTCGTCGATTATTACCTGTGCGTATTCATCGCGGTCGTGCTGGGAAAGGGAGCTGTCCTGCAAAAGCTTTGCGAAGCCCTGTATTGATGCCAGCGGAGTTTTGAACTCGTGGGAAACATTGCTTATGAAGTCGCCTCTGAGGGTCTCGATGCCCGAAAGGTCGTTTGCCATTTTGTTGAAGTTACGCATCAGCACGGCATACTCCGGGCTTCCGCTTTCGCGTACACGGACGCTGAAGTTTCCTCTTGCGACTTCGGATGTAGCGTTGCTGAGCTCCCGTATGGGTTTGAGGAGCATCCGGCTTATGACGGCGGTGAACAACGTTCCGAGGACGATACAAACGATGAAGGCGATAAGCACGATGAAGCTCGCCATCCAGTAGGTGTTGTCGGAGGTATCCGTGGATATCTCATAATAAGTATCGTATATTTTAATGTAGCCCGATGCCGACGGGATAAAGCCCGAAACGATGACATAGCCGCTCTGGGATTCGATATCGTCATGGTGTTCTCTCACCACGTCGGAATACCTGCTGATCTCCTTGATCTCGTACTGTCCTCCCACGAGCGCGGCAACTATTTTTTCTGCGCTTTGCTCTTTCTCGTAGTTGGCAGCCATGTTCTGCAGGGTGTTGGCCGAAGATATAACAGCCTTGACCTGTTCCTCGGAATTGTCTCTCAGGGTATTGTTGAACACCAGCAGCAGGACAGCCGTGGATATAAGCGCTGAAATAAGCATGACGGCAAAGAACATCAGCGTTACTTTGAATTGCAGCGAAAGTTTCATAAGCCCTCCATTGGCTCTCTGTCAGATCTTTTTCACGGCCTTGTAACCGAGGCCGCGGACGGTGATTATATCGAAATCGGGATTGCCGTTGTATCTTTCTCTGAGGCGCTTGATGTGAACATCCACGGTCCTTTCATCCACCTCGGAATCCATTCCCCACAGCTCGTCAAGGAGCTGGCGCCTTGTGAATATCTTGTTGGGATAGGAAAGGAGCTTGAACAGCAGCATGAATTCCTTCTGGGGGATAGTTTCCTGGGGTCCTCCGCCCACAGAGACGGACTGTGCGTCGTAGTCGAGGCTGCTGCTGCCCACGATAAGGGAATGCTCGGAAGCCATTTTCGATCTTCTCAGCAATGCACCCACCCGGAGGATCATCTCGTTTATGTCTATGGGCTTTACCATATAATCGTCGGTGCCGGACATAAAGCCCTTCTGCTTGTCCTCGAAGGTCTCCTTTGCGGTGACCATGAGCACCGGCAGATCGTAGTTTGCGCGTCTGATCCTGCTGGTCAGCTCGTAGCCGTCCATATTAGGCATCATTATATCCGAGATTATAAGATCTATATTGGTCTGCTCCAGCACATCGAGAGCCTTCTCGCCGTCCTCGGCAACAAAGGGCTCGTAGCCGTGCTGTTTTAAAGTGGCGCTCATGAGCTTGCGCAGGCTTGCATCGTCTTCAACAACAAGTATCTGAAACATAGTAACTTCCCCCGTTTTTTCTGCGGTCTGCGACAGACCGAACTGTCAAAAACAGTATAACAGATATATATGAACCTGTTATTAACAACTTAACAAAAATTGTTTACAAAATGTTCATCATCTCAGAGGCTAAAAGTACGTTTTTTGACCCTTGAATTCATATTCGGTTCACATAGAACTGTTATTATATAGATGTCGAAGGGAACAGAGAGTCCCGGAGGCGGTTCTACTGATGATAAAACTTAAAGTCGGACCTGACCTCACTTCCCTCTTGCAGTAACCTGCAACAGGTCGAAACTTTAAGTTTTATGATCAGTCGAATTCAATCCCTTTCATAATTCTATAGAAAAATAATGCTTATTACAGCCGATAGTAATAAGCATTATTTTTTCGGCTTTTGTAATTATTGACAAAATTGTTTTCGTATTTTTTAGCTAAATTTTCATTGACCTGGCAGCTGAAATATGTTATAATTATCTAAGACGCTGTATAACAGCACATAATGCTATCAATTATGAGTTGAAAGGACCGGAAAAAGATGAAAAATGTTCTCTTCGCCTCCTCCGAGGTCGTTCCGTTCATTAAAACAGGCGGACTTGCAGATGTTGCGGGCTCGCTTCCCAAGTATTTCGACAAGCGGTATTATGACGTAAGGGTCATCCTGCCGAAGTATTCCTGCATGGCGCAGAAGTTCAAGGATATGCTGCAGTACAAGCTGCACTTCTACATGGAGTTCGCAGGCAGGGATCAGTATGTCGGAGTGCTGGAGACTCGGTATGACGGAGTCACATTCTATTTTATAGACAACGAGTTTTATTTCACAGGCGACAAGCCCTACGGCGACTGGCACTGGGACATCGAGAAGTTCATGTTCTTTGACCGTGCCGTGCTCTCTGCCCTGCCGCTCATAGGCTTCAAGCCGGACATCATCCACTGCCACGACTGGCAGACGGGACTTATCCCCGTTTATCTCCACGACAGCTTCCAGGGAGGCAGCTTCTTCCGCGGGATAAAGACCGTTATGACCATACACAACCTGAAATTCCAGGGCAACGACGGTGCCGAGGTATTCTCAAGGCTTTCCGGCCTTTCCTCCTACTACATGACCTACGACAAGCTCAAGAAGGACAGAGACGGAAATATGCTCAAGGGCGGTCTGGTCTATGCAGATGCCATCACGACGGTTTCCGATTCCTACGCTGAGGAGATAAAGACCGAGTTCTACGGCGAGGGACTTGACGGACTTATGAGAGCAAGGAGCAACGACCTGAGGGGCATCGTCAACGGTATCGACTACGATGTCTATGACCCGTCGAAGGACGAGCATATCGCCTGCCGCTACGACATAAACAACGTATTCGAGCACAAGCTGGTGAACAAGAGGGCTTTGCAGGACGAGCTTTGCTTAAAGCGTGACGACAACAAGTTCATGATAGGCATTGTCAGCAGGCTCACCGACCAGAAGGGCTTCGACCTCATCGCTTATATGATGGAGAAGCTCTGCGGACAGGATATACAGCTCGTTGTGCTGGGTACGGGAGATGCAAAGTATGAGGATATGTTCAGGCACTTTGCCTGGAAGTATCCCCAGAAAGTCTCGGCAAACGTTTATTACAGCGATCCCCTTTCCCACAGGATATACGCTTCCTGCGATGCTTTCCTTATGCCGTCGCTCTTCGAGCCCTGCGGACTTTCCCAGCTCATGGCCCTGCGCTACGGCACTCTGCCCATCGTCAGGGAGACCGGCGGCTTGAAGGACACTGTCATCCCCTACAACCAGTTCACAGGCAAGGGCACGGGATTCAGCTTCTCGAACTACAACGCCCACGATATGTACAACACCATAATGTTCGCTCATTACATCTATGTTGAGAAGCGAGCGGAGTGGAACGAGATTATCAAGCAGGCCATGTCGGCGGACTTCTCGTGGCAGGCATCTGCTGCTAAGTATCAGGATATGTATGACTGGCTCACGGGCAGCGGAACTTCAAATTAAACAGAAAAGGCAAAGGCACTTCACGTTGAAAAACGGAAGTGCCTTTTTTGTTTATTGAATAATAAATTAAGCTAATATGATCTCTTATTCGCTTTCGGGCTTTGCCTGTGCCCCTGTATTTCTCCTGCGCTTCTGCTTTTTCAGCCCTTTATAGAACTTCTTATAGCACGCGAAGGCATCCTCAAACTCCGCATCGTCCAGAGGTATCTGTCCGAATACGGTCTTCTCGAAGAGCGAGGTTATTGGATAGATGTCCAGCCATCTTGAGGCTGCAAGGTCTGTCAGCATCCTTACAGTATATGCCGAAAGGTCTGCTTCTCCTGCGTTGGAGAGATGCTTCGCAGTCCTGCGGTAGAGCCTTGTTATGCGGCCGTCGTCCTTTGCGAAATGCAGGCGAATGCGGAACACCAGCTCGATTATGCGGTCAAGCATTATCACGAAGAGCACGAAAAGCACGACTGCAAGGAACACAGCCACTCTGCCGAAATAGCGGACGATGTTCGTCAGGCTGATGCCTGTGCCTCCCGAACGGTTGACCATATAGCCCTCGACTGTGGGGTCGAAGGTCAGCCAGCCTGCGCCGGGGATGAAGACCTCCACATAGGCGTGGGCGTTTGAATCCCGGACGACAAAGCCGTCGCCGTCCTCTTCCTTTTCGTAGGCCACAAAGCCCTCCACATATCTTGCAGGCAGACCGATGACTCTTGCCATAAGGGTCATGGCTGTGGCATAGCTTGTGCAGGAGCCTGTCTTGCTCTCGAAGAGGAAGTAGTCGATAGATTTATCCTCGGGCTCGTATTCCAGGTCATAGACGTAGTCGTTATCCTCGAAATACTTGACGATAGCAGCCGCCTTTGCGTAGTCGGAATCACAGTCCTTTGTTATCTCGAAGGCAAGGTCACGGAGGCGGTCGGAATAATAAACATCGCCGGTGTAGTTTTCCATTACCTTCTCATACTGTTTCAGCAGCGGTTCACTTTCCTGCACTCCCGAGCGCTGAGCTTTTTTAAGTATGGAATAATACTCGTCGCCGGTGAGGGAAAGACTTGCCGCCGATCTGTGGATCTCCTCCGTCTCAGGCAGATATTTAACTGTGTAGTCGTAATCGGAATCTGCATCCATTACGTCGGCTTCACCGTCGCCGTAGATATAGAAGCCGTCGCTCTTTGCGTCGTCGGAATCTCTCCATATAGCTCCGGCAGGTGTGGGAACATACATAGCCCTGAATGAATCCGTATCGTCATAAACGCGGAATTCATAGACCTGCTGCTGAGGCGGTGTGAGCTTTGAGGAGTCGAGGCCGTAGGCGGAATAGTCGCCGGAATCCGCAACAGCTTTCAGGTCTGCGTAATACTCCGTGCGGTCGAGGTTTACGGTCTTGTAATAACCGGACTCCGCGTATTTATCCGAGCCGTAAACTGTCTTCCAGACCTCGTCGCTGTCGAAGTTTATGTATGCCTGACGCTTGATGTATTCAAACTCGGTATCGGGGTAGGTGGATTCGCAGTAGAACAGTATCTCGTTGGTATAGCTTAAACCGAAACGGGGCGAGGAGGTTCTGCTGTAGCCGGAATAATTGCCGGTGTTGTTTGCGTTGCCGATGTCAAAAGCGTGGGAGTCTCTTTCCAGCACGGACTTGACCTCGGGTGTGGGGATAAGCATTGCCAGAGCTCCGGCAAAGGAAACGAACAGCGCCAGGGAGATATAGTAAGCCAAGTTATGTATGGGCTTGATGCCGGAGCCGAGGTGCTGCTGCTGGCGGTGGTGGACGATTATCGCTAAGAACAGAGTTATGATAAGCGTGACCTGAAAAGGTGACATATAGTCGGCACGCTTTGCATAGATGACAAAGGGGAAAAGCAGGCATAGCATGAGCCCTAAGCTCCTGAACCTGACCTGCGTGAAATAATAGAGTATTGAGATAATGAAAAATCCGCCGAAGATATACAAAGCCAGGAAATACTCGAAGACGAAGCCTGCGTTGGCACGGTCGAGGTAGAACCAGTCCGTGGGGATTATATAGGAGCTTCGCCAGCCCTGACCCATAAGGTTGCCTGCAAGAGCAACTACTCCCACGAGCATACCCGTGTAGATAAGAGGCCCGAGAAAACGGCGTTTCCTCAGCTGGTCGAACAGCAGAAAAAGCCCGACTGCGGCAACAGCGAATATGACGGTGTATAAAACCTGCTGCTCGTAAAAGTAGCGGTTTATTATCATATTCGCTATTACGCAGCCAAGCGTTATCACAAGCCCGAAGCGGCTGAGTAATTCCTTTATCTTAGCTTTAATATCCATGTTCTTTCCTAAGTCATACGTTTGAATTCAAAAGTCTCGGAGCAGCTCCAGAGATTGCCGGAAGAGGCATTGAAGCCGCTTGTCTCGCCGACGACGAAGGTCAGCGAAGGATCGGCGAAGAGATCGGCGGCCAGCGCCATGTGAGAAGCATCCACCGTCGTGAAGCAGATGGAAGCACCCTTGTGGGCTTCTTTGGGAAGCCTTTCGGGAGGAAGCACAGGCTTGAAGGAAGCCAGCTTCTCTGCAAGTCCCGTGATATCTGCGCCGGTCTTCAAGGGAACGGAGTTCCACTTTCCCTCGGAATAATAATAGAACTCCGTTTCAAGGCCCTGTGTCGCAAGCATAAAGAGCATCGCAAGACAGCCCTCTATGATGATATCCGCTGCCTTGTAGCTGTAGTACGACATATCGGGATAGGCAGGACAGTCCAGAACGAACACCTGACTTGTGACGGAGAGCTTTTCGTCAAGGCGTACCATATATATATCACGCTTTGAAGACAGCTTCCAGTTGATCTTTTTCAAGGGGTCTCCGGGGTTATAGACCCTGTGGTCGTAGCCGGGAGTTCCCGTCTGTCCCATGGCGGTCTCTGAGGTCTCGTCCTCGGAATCATCGAGACCCACGGAATCCGCAGCTGTTTTTATTACCTCAAGCTGGGTGCCTGTGTCGTGGACGTCGGGCATTATCTTGAACTCCAGCGGAGCAACACTGCTTACATCCACTTTCGAGCGGTGAGAAAGACCCAGCAGGTCTGCTATCTCGAACCGCTTCACAGAGATATGGGACAGTCCCGAATACTTTGCTCTGAACGCCACGGAGACAGTTTCCGCCTGCTTGTTGGGAGCAAAGGCAAAACGCAGTCCGCTGTTATCAACAGCCTCGAACTGGGGAGAGGGCGCAAGCTCGATCTCCAGCAGGGGTGCCGGAAATCTTGTGTGCTTCTCCACCCTGACCTTGACGTCCACTATATCCCCTTTTGAGAGGAAGGTGCCGTCGCAGGAGACGGTGAGGGTGAACTTGTTCCTGAGATAGAGCCTCAGGAATGCCGAAAGCACCAGGGCAAGCACAAGTATCAGGGCGATGAGTATGCCGGCGCTGCCGTTTATCATCACCGCCATCACCACAGCTATGCCGATGCACAGCACATAACCGATAATATCCTTCATCAGCCGATACCGTTTTCTGTGGGAGCCGGAACGGTGAGAGCTATCTTTTCGAGAGCCTCCTCGTTGGAAACAAATGCGGACTTGCCCTTGGGCGAAAGTATGAGCCTGTGGGAAAGAACGCTCACCATTATCTGCTTTACGTCATCGGGAACGACATAGCTTCTGCCCTTGACGTAGGCATAGGCTTTCGAGGCCTTCAGCAGGGCTATGCTTCCTCTCGGAGAAACGCCGAGCCTTACGAAATCAGAAGTTCTTGTTGCGGTGACGAGCCTTATTATGTAATCTTTGATAGCAGGAACGGCATTGACTTTGCCGGCCTCGACTATCATTTCATTAACGTCCTCTGTGGTCATAACGGCGTCGATATTTGCAACGTCCTCTGCCCCTGTTTCGGCGCGTTCCATGATCTCCAGCTCCTCAGCCGGCGAGGGGTAGCCCATGGATATCTTCATCAGGAATCTGTCCATCTGAGCCTCGGGCAGGTGGTAGGTGCCGTAGGTCTCGACGGGGTTCTGGGTAGCCAGCACCATAAAGGGCTTCGGCAGCTCGTAGGTATTGCTGTCGATAGAGATCTGGTGCTCCTCCATTACCTCCAGCAGGCTTGACTGGGATTTCGGCGATGCACGGTTTATCTCGTCAGCCAGCATGAAGTTGCACATAGCGGCACCCTGCTTGTACTCAAGCTCTCTTGTCTCTGGGTTTATCATCGAAAAGCCGACGATATCCGAGGGCATGATGTCCGGGGTGAGCTGTATCCTGTTGAAGACACCGTCCACCGACTTGGCAAGGGCCGAGACCAGCTTGGTCTTGCCGACGCCGGGCACATCCTCGATAAGCACATGACCGCCGCAAAGCAGCGCCGCCAGCACCTTCTCGACAGAGGCTCTCTTGCCGACGATGATCTTCTCTATGTTCTGTATAAGTATATCAGTTTTATTCGCCATTTCAATTCTCCGTTCGTTTTTTTGCCGTAAGGTCATATTACTCCGTATATAATTATACTACAAAGGTACATGAATGTCAAATACATATTTTTTACAATTATGTGATCGCAACGAGATCGTTGATCTCCAAAAAAGGCTGCCTCTTGCACAAGATGAAAGCGGAGATTCTGCGGTGGGGGCAAGCCCCCACCCTACGGATGTACGCCGCAGAGACCGGAAAATCGCTGCCGAGTTCGCGCGGGATATGTTCTTCTTCTCCCGATGTAAGCAAGCTCTTCTTGCCGATCTGATAAAGGATATGATAGAATAACAGCCCTCCCGATCGTTCGGAAGGGCTGCTGCATTATACAGAAAAGACCATAGTTATGATATTCTTTCCGCCGATACGGGAATAGCGAACGCCGTCGGCGATCTTTGTGACGAGCCTGATGCCCATTCCTCCCTGATCGTAATCGTCGAAATCCTTCTCGGAGGGCATCTCCGACAGCGGGTCGAAAGGCTCTCCGGTGTCCTCAAAGCGGACAGTAAGGCTGTTCGCACTTCGGCTCATCAGCACACAGATACGTTCGGTCTTAGAATACTCCACGATATTGACGAAAATTTCCTCGCAGGCAAGAGCGATATGCCGCTTGCTTTTGCAGCCGGATGCAAGTTCAAGCAAAAGGCTGCGCATCCTGTCAAGGGATGACATTTCCGAGGGGAGCTCTTCACGGATGATCCTGTCCTCGGTGGCAAATCTCAGGGACACAAGGGTCATATCGTCCGACTGCTCGCAGCCCTCAGAAAAGCTGCGCACGGCTTCGGTCAGCGACAGAGCTGTCTGCTCGGCAGTTCCGCCGGACGCGGCTTCGATCAGACGCTTTTCGCCGAACAGTTCCCTGCTCCCGGAAACGGCTTCGGTCATGCCGTCGGTATAGACAGTTATGCAGGTCCCGTTTTCGAGCACGATGACTTCGTTGACGATCCCGGCATCCTCAAACAGTCCGAGAGCAATGCCTGCCTCGGGCACAATATAACGTTTTCCGCTGCCGTCCACTATAAGAGGACGGGTATGCCCTGCATTTGCATAGATAAGCTCTCCCGTTCTCGGATCAAGGACAGAGGCGAAAACGGTCACGAACATTCCCTCGGGATTCTCGGCGCAGAGCTCGTCATTTGCGGAGTTGAGCGCAGCCGCAGGATCAAGCTCGGAGCGCAGCCGTCCCTTGATGATAGTCTTGGCCATAGCCATAAACAATGCTGCCGCTATCCCCTTGCCCGAAACATCGGCGATGACCGTACATACTCTGCCGTCCGATTCAAAGCAATCGTAGAGATCGCCGCCTACTTCCTTAGCGGGACAGGCAGTTGCATAAAGCTCGAAGCCGCTTCCCGAAAGAGCGGATACCGACGGCACCATACCGGTCTGTATGCGGCGTGCGATATTCAGTTCCGCCGCGTTCCTGGCACGTTCGTCCGACATTGCCCGGAGATTGCTTATATACCCGGAAATGTCCTCCGAGAGCTTTGCAAAGGAATTGTTTATCTCCTCGATCTCGTAATAGGAATCAATTTTCTGCTTCTGATGCTCCGTCTCCGGATCGAATGAATTCATCTGCTCGGCTATCCGCTTTATGGGAATGAACACTTTCTTCCTCAGTACAAGAAGTAGAACAACGAGCACGGCTATCAGCACAGAAGTGACTATCAGCACTGTCCGCACCACATAGCTTATGGCTTCATGCTTGACCTCGGTGACGTCAAAATCCATGCCGACAATGTAAGTGATTTTTCCGTCCTCGTCATAGACCGGGAAATAATATGTGAACTCGCTGCCGAACTCGTTGCTGAGTCTTTCCGGCCCTGAAAGCTCGCCGTCCAGAGCAGCATCTACAAAGCTGCGGTCTCCGAGATCGGTTTGCGCCCCGAATCCTCGCTCGCGCTTCATGGTCTCGTCTTTTTCATCGTCAGCAGCTACAGACATAAGATATGTCATCTTTTCGCTGTCGCGGCTCGCTTTGAAGATGTAAAGATAATCGAAGCCCGCGGATCCGCACATTGTCCTCAGATAAGTGCGGAAACTGTCATATACCGTTTTGTCATCGTTATACCAGGATTCAAGCTCCTTGGCATCGAGACCCTCCATAGTTTTGTAAAAGGAGTCCTTAAACCTCTGGGCATCTCTCAGAGTGCTGCTTGTGGTAAAGCTGTTGTAATACAGCGCCGAAAACAGCGTAAGGATCAATGAGGTAAACAGGATCAGAGCCGCCGAGATAAGCGCTATCCTCCGCTGAGCATAGTTTTTTCTCCCGGTGCGTTTCATACGATGTTGAGCCGCTTGTCAAAGCCGGTCATCCTGAAAACATCGAGGATCTCAACAGATGCGTTTTTGATAGTAAGAGCGCCATTCATCTGCTTGTGAGCGGCAACTATCAGACGCAGTCCGGCAGAAGAGATGAATTCAAGCTTTGCCATATCAACGGTAAGCTCCTTGACATCCTCGCCCAGGCCGTCAAGCACATCCTTGAATTCTGCGGCGGCAGGAGTATCGAGCCAGCCCTCAAAACAGATCACGGCGCTGCTGCCGTTTATCTCTTTAGTAACAGTCATATTTATCCTTCCTTTCGTATCGTATTCGGAACTGTGACTATATTTTATCACATTCTTCCGCCGATTTCAAGTCATTGATGTGAAAAATATACAATAACAGCGGAAAACATGATAAACTTCTGTTGCAAAATACTATCATCTGTGTTATAATGGTATGAATAAGATCATTATCGGAACGGAGGAATAAACATGAACAGAATTCTCTCGAATATATGTGAAAACATAGTTTTGCATCCCGACCGCACCGCACTCAGGGATACAGAAGGAAGCAGCCTGACCTACGGGCAGCTTGATCTGCTTGCAAGAAGGATCGCAGCAAGGCTCATAAGGCTCGGAGCAAAACCCGGAAGCTTTGTCACTGTGGAGCTGCCGCGGAGCATCGAATATATCGCAGCACAGCTGGGCGTCTGGTATGCTGGGGCTGCTTATGCTCCCCTTTCGGATGAATACCCGGAGGACAGGCTCGTATATATACGCGAGAACTGCTCTGCTGCTGCGGTGATAAATGAAAAATTCATGCGAGGCATCGAAATGGAGCAGCCGGCAGCCGAAGCCGTCTCTTCCGAGGACAGCAGCCCTGCTTTGCTTATCTACACCTCGGGCTCAACAGGCAGACCGAAGGGCGTGCTCCACGATTTCCTCAGCGTTTCCGGGGCGATCTCCCGTTACAGCAAGCTGATGGAGTTTGAGGACGATTCCGTACAGGCCATAGGCAGCTCTCTGACTTTTGTAGCCTCGCTGCTCCTCACTATGGCGCCTCTTGCCGCCGGGATAACCGGGCTGCTGCTGCCCTATGATGTCATCAGAGATCCCGTCCTGCTGTCGGAGTGTATCAAAAGCTTCGGTGTGACTCACTCGTTTATTAGCCCTAAGATACTCAGGATGTTTGAATGCAAAGGCAGCAGGCTGAAGTGCGTATTAGCGGCCGGAGAGCGTGTTTCCAACGTGTATTCCGAAGATTACAGGATCATCTGCGCCTACGGCCAGACCGAGACCGCCGGCACCGTTACGGCTTTTCAGATCGACAGGCCCTACGAAAACACGCCTATCGGCAAGACGATAGACGGCTTGTTTGCATACGTTCTCGATGAAGACGGAAATGAAGCATCCGAGGGTGAGCTCTGCGTTTCCGGGCACCTTTCCTCTGGATATCTCGGGCTTCCCGAACAGACTGCAAAGACATTTATCCCTAACCCCTTCAAAGACCGCGACGGCTTTGATACGCTTATCCGCACGGGAGACATCGTGCAGCGGAGCGAGGACGGCAGCATCATCTACCTCAACCGCCGTGACTGGATGGTAAAGATAAACGGACAGCGTGTGGAACCCGGCGAGACCGAAGCCGTTATAAGAAGTGTCGAGGGAGTACGCGAGGCTGCGGTAAGGGATCACAAAAACGCCTACAGACAGGTCTATCTTGCGGCTTACTACACCTCCGACGAAGCCGTAGATGCAGATTATATCAAGGCCTGCATCTCCGACAAGCTCCCGCCTTATATGCTTCCGGCATTCTATATCAGGCTGGACAGCCTGCCGATGAATGCCAACGGCAAGCTTGACCGTTCCGCTCTGCTGCCTCCTGAGGCCGGCGACTTCAAGGCAGAATATGCCGAGCCAGCCACCGATATGCAGAAAATGCTCTGCGCCGCCTTTGAAAAAGTCCTCGGCGTGGAAAACGTCGGCGCAGACGATTCCTTCTTTGCACTGGGCGGAGACTCAATCCGTTCGGCTGCGCTTGCTGCGGAATGCCAGACCTACGGCATCCGCACCGCAGATATTTTCGCAGGAGACACTCCCCGAGGCATCGAGCGCGTGATGCTCGGAAAGGCATCGTCGCAGAAGCTTGTCCGCAAGCAGCAGCGCGAGACCGTTTATCCTCTGACGCCATACGAGCGCGGTATGTACCTCGAGCAGAAAATGTCTCCCGACTCTACGGTATATCTGCTTAATCTGATATTTGACATAAAGGGCGCCGACACCGGCAGCATCGCAAATGCCGTCAAGTCCGTATTCTCGCTTCACGAGGCATTCCGCTCACGCTATGCCGAAAGGAACGGCATCCCTGTAAGGATCGTTACCGACGAACTGCCGGAGGTATCCGTTTCGACTGCGGAGTCATTTGAACAAGCCTATAATTACGCCTGCGAGTATGCTGTGCCCTTCGACCTGAACGCAGGGATCCCGGTATATACGGTCATCTACGAGCTGCCCGAGGGCGGAGCTCTGCTGCATATAGCTGTGCACCATATCGCTTTTGACGGAGGAAGCTCAGAAACACTGATGCGCGAGCTTACGGCTGCTCTCAAGGGCGAGAAACTGAAGGCTCCCGAGCTTGAGCTTTCCGACATATACGAACAGAGCCTTTCTGCAAATTGGTCAAAGGGCTTTGAATACTACGACAAACTGTTTGCCGACGGCATTCCCGTCACCGACCTGCCGATAAAGGGCAAGCGTCCCCGGGTACATCCCCTTTCGGACAGAGAGCTTGATTTTGTTTTCAGCGGCGATCAGGCAGCTGAACTTGACCGGGCAGCCAAGCGTTTCGGCGTGACCGAGTTCGAGCTGATATTCTCTGCGGCCGCCCTTACAGCCGCGAAATATACCGCTTCCGAGGACATTGTTCTCGGCATCCCCACGAATATGCGTCCCAACGGTGCCGAGAGCGTTATAGGTATGTTCGTCAACACCGCACCCGTAAGGATACGTCCTGTAAGGAAAGCTGTGCTTGCTGATTACATACGCTCGGTGAGCGAAGCTGTCCGCAGCGTGACCTACGGAGCGGAGCTGCCCTTTGAAGAAGTCGTAAGGAAATATGTAAGACAAAGAGACGAGTCCCGCAACCCGATATTCGATATCAGCGTCAACTATATGAACTTCCCCTCGGAGTACGACGACGGAGATCTGCACATAGGCTTTGAGTCTCCGCTGCAGAAAATGTCCAGGGATATCGGCATCATCATCCGCAAGTCAAAAGGCGCTCTGAAATTTATGATACAGTATTCCTCCGAGCTGTTTGAGGACACCGTTGCCGAAAACTTTGCGGAGCAGCTCCGTCATACCCTGTCGCTTATCTCGGGGGGAGCGGAGACAGTCCGTGATGCCGCAGAGCTGCCGGAAAGACAGCGGAAGGTGCTGGAGAGCTATTCCTGCGAGGCGAGGGCGAATATCCCCGTTACGCTGCTGCACAAGCTGTTTGAACAGCAGGTCGGCAAGGTTCCCGACCGCACCGCTCTTATCGCAGCCGATGCGGAATACACCTACAGACAGCTTGACGAAAAAGCCAATATTGCCGCCAACGAGCTTATAAAGCGAGGTGTGACGGTGGGCTCCAGCGTGGCCATTCTTCTGCCCCGGGTATCGGCATTCTTCGCCTGTATGTTCGGCGTGAACAAGGCAGGTGCAGCATTCATCCCCTGTGATCCGCAGTACCCTGCCGACCGTATCAACCACATCATCACCGACTCCGAGGCCTCATTCATCATAACCACCGCCGACAAGCTGGCGGACTATCCTGCCGACAAGGCTATCGACGTGGACGAACTGCTTTCGGGCAGCGACACATCTTCTCCCGACGTTCAGATGGATGACAGCGAGCTGGCATATATGATCTACACCTCAGGCTCCACAGGAAAGCCAAAGGGAGTTATGCTCCACCACAAGGGAATATGCAATTATCTGTTCCCTCATGAAGCCAACCCCCATATGAAATACGTCAGCGAGAACGTTGAAAACTATCTTTCGGTGACGACGGTATCCTTTGATATGTCCTTCAAGGAACACGCAGCCACCCTCTGCAACGGCAAGACCCTTATCTTTGCAGGAGACGATCAGATGAACGATCCCCGTGCGCTGGCAGAGCTTATGGATAAATACTCCGCCGACTGCATAAACGCCACGCCCTCAAGACTTATGCAGTATATGGAGTACGAGCCCTTTGTAAAGGCGCTCTCACGCTGCAAGCTGGTAATGTCCGGAGGCGAAGGCTATCCCATGAGCCTGCGCGACCGCATAAGCGAATGCTGTCCCGATACCAGCATAATGAACACCTACGGCCCCACAGAGATCACCGTTTCCTGCAACGCAGCCGACCTCACCCATGCCGATCACATCAGCGTCGGAAGACCGCTGCTCAACTACACCGAATACATCGTCGATAAGTTCGGAGACCTCTCTCCCTGCGGAGCAGTGGGAGAACTGCTGATCGGCGGTGTCGGAGTGGCAAGAGGCTACAAGAACCTCGAAAAGCAGACTGCCGAGCGCTTTGTGGATCTCTGCGGTGAGCGAGTATATCGCTCGGGAGATTACGCAAAATGGGACGCCGAAGGCAGCGTTATGATCCTCGGAAGGCTTGACAACCAGGTCAAGCTGCGCGGTCTGCGCATAGAGCTCGACGAGATCATCGGGCTTATCGAAGCTCAGCCCCATATCAAAAAGGCGGCAGTGGTCATCAGAAAGATCAACGATCAGGAAAACCTCTGCGCTTATTTCACTGCTGAGATACCCGTTGATATCGACGAGCTGCGGGCGGAGCTCAAAAAGCATCTTACCCATTACATGGTGCCGACGGCCTATCTCCAAATGGCTGAGATGCCCATGACTCCCAACGGCAAGACTGACCTGAAGCGACTTCCCGACCCTGTTCCCGTGAGCCTCGGTGAATTTGCAGAGCCTGCCAACGACACCGAACGCTTCTTCTGCGACGCCTTCGCTAAGGCTCTGAAGCTTGACCGTGTCGGCGCTACGGATGATTTCTTTGAGATCGGCGGCACCTCGCTGATAGTTACATCTGTAGTGCTTTCGGCCTCGGAAAACGGCTATCCGATATCCTACGGCGACGTCTTCAAATATACCACTCCGCGAGCTCTGGCGGAGCTGTTCGGAAAGACAGAAAGCAAGAGCACCAGCCTGTTCGATTTCGACAGTTACGACTACTCGAAGATAGACGCTCTCCTTGCGAAAAACACAACGGCATCATTCCTCGGCGGCGAGATGCGCGAATTGGGGAATATCATGATAACAGGAGCTACCGGCTATATGGGAGCTCACCTGCTGGCCCAGTATCTCGACGAGGAAAAGGGCACAGCCTGGTGTCTTGTGCGCAAGGGCAGGTATCCTTCCGCAGGAGACAGATTGAAGAACATGATGTTCTACTATTTCGGCAGCCGCTACAACGCAGTATTCGATCAGCGCGTCAAAGCTGTTGACGGCGACGTTACAGACTACAAATGCTTTGAGCCCTTTGAAACTCTGCCTGTAAACACCGTTTTCAACTGCGCTGCCAATGTAAAGCATTTTTCCAGCGGCACAGATATCGAGGACATCAACATAGGCGGTGCCGAAAACTGCGTCAAGCTCTGCGAAAAGCTGGGGGCAAGGCTCATCCACTTCTCCACTATCTCCGTTGCAGGCACGACGGAAGATCCGGAAAGCCTGGAAAAGACCTCTCTTGACGAGCAGTCCCTCTATTTCGGACAGACCCTCGACAACAAATACACCGCCTCAAAGCTCATGGGCGAACGTGCAGTCCTGGAGGCTGCTGCCGAAAAAGGGCTCGACGCCAAAGTCATCCGTGTCGGCACACTGGCTGCCCGTGAATCCGACGGCGAGTTCCAGATAAACTTCCTTACCAACAGCTTCATGGGACGTTTGCGCTCCTACAGTATGCTGGGATGTTTCCCCTATCAGATGATCGAAAACCAGGTTTGCATGGGACCTATCGACGTTTCCTGCCAGGCTTTCCTGAAGCTGGCACGCACTCCGAAGGAATGCTGCCTGTTCAACGCAGTCAACAACCACACTCTCCCTCTCGGAGATATCATCAGGCGCATGAATGCCTCCGGCTTGGATATCCGCTTTGTGGAATACGAGGAATTCTCGGCGGCTATCGCCGAAGCACAGCAGGATCCCGACAAAGCCGCGATACTCCAAAGCATGGTAGCCTATATGGATCCGGCTCACGCCAACAGGATCGTTCAGCTTCCCTTCACCGCACATTACACGACTCAGCTGCTTGCAAGAATGGGCTTCTTCTGGGATGCCAGCAACGAGCACTACATTGACGATTTCATCAGCGTGCTCGGCGGGTTCAGCTTCTTTGACAGCGACAACCTCAGCAGATAAGCAGTTTCACTGAGCGTTCATTGTCTCGTGTACGGATAATATGATCGTATCAAAAAGAGCAGCCCCGTTTCCGAGGCTGCTCTTTAGCATTGCTTTTTTCTTAATGTATATCGCTGTACAGTCCGATATAGAGTATCGCCGAACGCTTCCAGCTGAAATCCTGCTTCATTGCAAGATCCACAAGCTTCTTCCAGCGCTTCTTATCGTCGTAATACACTCTCGCTCTTGTGCAGGCATCGAGCATATCGTGGGCGTTATATGTCTTGAAGGTGAAGCCGTTGCCGCCTTCGTCTCCTGCATCGTGGATGGAGTCACGGAGGCCGCCTGTTTCCCGGACTATCGGGATAGTGCCATAGCGGAGGGCTATCATCTGTGCAAGACCGCAGGGCTCGCTCTGGGAAGGCATGAGGAACATATCCGCGCCTGCATAGATCCTCTTTGAGAGCTCGGGGACGAAGCCGAGAGTGAGGCCAACTCTGTCGGGATAGCGGTAGTGCATCTCACTGAAGAAGTCCTCATATATCTTCTCGCCGGAGCCCAGGATAGCGAACTTATAGCCGAGCCTGATTATATCCTCAAAGACATACTTGATAAGATCGAGTCCCTTATGGGAAACGAAGCGTGTAACGATGCCGATGATAGGCTCGTCACCGGGAGCCATTCCCAGCTCCTCGAGGAGCTTCTGCTTGCAGACCGCTTTTCCTGCCTTGCTCTTCACCGAATAGTTCTTAGGGAGATTGGGGTCGGTAGCGGGGTCATAGACCTTCTGGTCGATGCCGTTCAGGAAGCCGCAGAGCTTATACTGCTTATGGACGAGTATCCTGTCGAGGCCGTGGGAATACCAGGGGTCGAGTATCTCCCAGGCATAGCTCGGAGAAACTGTAGTTACCTTATCCGACACCTCGATAGCAGCTTTCATGAAGTTGACGTCGCCGTCATAGGAGAGCAGGTCGGTATGATAGAGAGGGATACCCATAAGGTCGTTTATGAGCTCGAGTCCGTACTGACCCTGATACTGGATATTATGGATAGTGAAGACGGTCTTTATATCCTCATAGCCCGACTGATAGCGATAGAAAATATCGTAATAAACGGGAACGAGGGCTGTCTGCCAGTCGTTTGCGTTTATGACATTGGGCTTGAAGTCGATATAATGCAGCAGCTCCAGAACCGCACGCGAGAAGAAGATAAATCTTTCTGCGTCGTCATAGAAGCCGTAGAGGCCGTTTCTTGCAAAGTAATACTCGTTATCCAGCAGGTAGTAGGTCACGCCGTTCTGCTGTCCCACAAAGACACCGCAGTACTGGTTCCTCCAGGCAACGGGCACCGTGAAATTAGTGAGATAGGTAAGCTCGTCCTTGAGCTCCTGTCTTATCTGGCTGTAATAAGGGATAACGACTCTGCAGTCGTGACCCTCGGCGTTGATAGCGGCAGGCAGAGAACCTGCAACGTCCGCAAGACCTCCCGAAGCGACATAAGGCAGAGCCTCACTTGCAGTATAGAGTATATTCATCATCATACCTTCTTTCGTTTTCAAGATATTTGGATATTCACAGCAGGGGCAACGCAGCTTAGGCGTCTCCCCTGCCTGAGATCGTTTTTATACGGAAGCTCCCTTTCCCACAAACATAGGATAGCTGGGTGCTCCGTTGAGGATATGGTTGGCACCGATATGTACGTTCTTGTCGGTGATGAGGTAATTCACATCGCTCTTCTCTCCGACAACAGTGCCCTGCATAAGGATGCTGTTCTTAACCTTTGCGCCCTTGCCTACTCTTACGCCTCTGAAGAGGACGGAATTCTCAACTTCGCCTTCAACTATGCAGCCGTCTGCGATAAGGGAATTTGTAACTTTGCAGTCCAGGTCGTACTTAGCCGGAGCATTATCGCTGACTTTGGTATAGATAGCGCGCTTGGGCAGGAATATCTTCTTAGCGTTCTCGGGATCGAGAAGCTCCTGATTAGCCTTGAGGTAGCTTGCAACGCTGGATATCTTGCTGAAGTAATTGCTGTACTCATAAGCCATGATATTGAGCTCGCTGCACTTAGCCTGGAGGACATCTGTCTCGAAGCTGACATCTCCTCTTGCGATAGCGTCTGTCACCATATCCAGCAGGAACTGCTTGCTCATAACAAAGATATTAAGGCTTGCAGTGCAGGTGCCGCTGATGTCGGGCTGGATGAGAACGCCCTTTACCTTGCCGCTCTCGTCTGTAGAGAGGACAGTTGACATCTTTACATCCTCGGAGGTATAAACTCCTGTATGAGCTACTACTGTGATATCGGCACCGGTAGATACGTGCTGCTCAACGATAGGCTTGAAGTCCATATTCGTAACGATATCGCAGTCCGAGAGGACAACGTAATCTGCGAGAGCGTTCTTGATGAAGTTCATAACGCCGTAGAGGGCTTCGATCCTGCCTCTGTAGAGCTTGCTCGAAACATTGCCGAAAGGCGGCAGGATATAGAGACCGCCCTTCTTTCTCGAGAGGTCCCACTCACGGCCGGAGCCCAGGTGGTCAAGGAGAGACTGATAATTGCTCTTGGTGATGACGCCCACGTTTGTGATGCCGCTGTTGACCATATTGGAGAGCGGAAAATCTATAAGGCGATATCTTCCTCCGAAAAGGATCGAACCCATTGTTCTGTTTTTTGTAAGATCTCCGACCGTCATATCATGCATATTTGCAAACACGAGGCCGAGAACATTTCCCATATTTACTTCCACTTTAAGCTACCCCTTTCTTACTTGTCTTCCGAAGCGATCTCCTTCGGGGCAACGACTGCGCCTGCCGAGATCTTCAGGTTATGACCTACGACTGCAACACCCCAGGTATCCTTGTCGTCGATATTTTCGGGTCTTGCGCCGATCTGTGCGTTCTCGCCGATAACGGAATTCTCGCCGACGATAGCATACTCTACCTTTGCGCCTTTCTTTACCACGCAGCCGGGCATGAGGATCGAATCGTAGATAACAGCGCCTTCCTCAACGGTCACGCCGTCGGAGATCATGGAGAACTCAACTGAGCCGTCTATCGAGCAGCCCTCTGTCACCATAGAGTTCTGGATCATAGCGTTCTTTCCGATATACTGCGGAGCCATAACGGGGTTTCTCGAATAGATCTTCCATGCCGGATCGTAGAGGTCGATGGGGATATTCGGATTGATAAGGTCCATATTTGCTTCCCAGAGGGAGTCGATAGTGCCGACATCCTTCCAGTAGCCGTCGAAGCGGTAAGCCACCAGCTTCTCCCCTGCGCCTCTCATATCGGGGATGATATTCTTTCCGAAGTCCTTGCTGGCTTCCTTATCGTTCTCGTTAGCGATGAGATAAGCCTTGAGCTTGGACCATGTGAAGATATAGATACCCATTGAAGCGAGGGTGGAACGAGGATTCTTCGGCTTCTCCTCGAAGTCGATGATGTTATCTTCGGCGTCGGTTATCATGATGCCGAAACGCGAAGCCTCTTCCTTGGGAACATCGAGAACTGCGATAGTAGCCGCAGCCTGCTTTTCCTTGTGGTATGTGAGCATCTTGTTGTAATCCATCTTGTAGATGTGGTCGCCGGAGAGGACTACAACATACTCGGGGTCATATCTGTCGATGAAGTTGATATTCTGATAGATAGCGTTAGCCGTACCGGAATACCAGCTTGCACCGGAAGCCTTCTCGTAAGGAGGAAGCACATGGACGCCGCCGTGGATACGGTCAAGGTCCCAGGGCTGTCCGTTGCCTATGTATTCATTGAGCACAAGAGGCTGATACTGCGTGAGCACGCCCACTGTGTCTATTCCCGAATTGATGCAGTTCGAGAGAGGAAAATCAATGATACGATACTTTGCACCGAAGGGTACCGCGGGCTTTGCCACTGTCTGGGTAAGGGCATACAAACGGCTGCCCTGTCCGCCGGCAAGAAGCATTGCCACACATTCTTTTTTGTTGAACATAACAATTCACCCACCATTTATTATTTTTATTTTTTGGTCACGGCTCGCGCCGCTTTCTTAACTTGGTTCCCGGCTTATTTCGACTTCTTTGTCTTGCCGGTGCTTTTGCGGGCCGCTGTTTTCTTTGCGGCAGGTTTCTTTTCTGCTTCGCCCTCGGTTTTTTTCTTTCTCTGCTGCTTTTTCTTCACAGTGAAATACATTACCGAGAATGCGGGGATATCAACGCATACCGAATTCTCGAAGCCGTGCATCCCGACAGGCTGTGACTTCACCGTTCCGTTGGTGATCGGCGAGCCGTCGGGAGACGTGGAGTTGAGGACTTCGGTATATGAGCCCTCGTAAGGAACGCCGAAGCAGTAGGACGTTCTTGTTACGGGGACGAAGTTGCAGACAACTATTATCTCGTTGCCCTTTCTGTCGAAGCGGCGGAAGATTATCACCGACTGCTTGTAGTCGTCGTTGGCTATCCAGTTGAAGCCTTCCCACGAGAAGTCGTTCTCCCACAGCTGGGGATGATCGAGATAGAAATTGTTGAGGGTCTTTATGTACTTGTGATAGTTCCTGTGGTTCTCGTACTCGTCGATCATGAACCACTCCAGGCCGTTCTCGTAGTCCCACTCTCTGAACTGAGCGAACTCCGTGCCCATAAAGGTCAGCTTCTTGCCGGGGTGAGCCATCATGTAAGCCATGAAGAGCCTTGCCTGAGCAAATTTCTGATCTATGTCCGAGCCGAACATCTTATTGACGAGAGAAGCTTTTCCGTGAACTACCTCATCGTGGGAGATAGGCAGGATAAAGTTCTCCGAGAAGGCATAGAAGAAGGAGAACGTGAGCATATCGTGGTGGAAGGCTCTGTGTATCGGGTCCATAGCCATATACTTGAGCATATCGTTCATCCAGCCCATGTTCCACTTGAAGTTGAAGCCGAGACCGCCGTCGCTGGTAGGCTTTGTGACCATAGGCCAAGCCGTGGATTCTTCAGCGATCATAAGGGTCTGGGGATTCCTTGCGAATACAGACTCGTTGAGCTTCTTGAAGAAGTCGATAGCCTCAAGGTTCTCGTGTCCTCCGAAGACATTGGGTGTCCACTCGCCGTCGCGTCTGTCGTAGTCGAGGTAGAGCATTGAAGCCACTGCATCGACACGGAGACCGTCGATATGATACTTCTCGATCCAGTACAGGGCGTTGGAGATGAGGAAGCTCCTTACCTCTCCTCTGCCGTAGTCGAAAACTCTTGTGCCCCAGGCGAGGTGATCGCGCTTCTTGGGGTCGGCATACTCATAGGATGCTCCGCCGTCGAACTCGAAAAGTCCGGCCTCGTCTCTCGGGAAATGTGCAGGCACCCAGTCCAGGATAACGGCGATGCCGTTGTTGTGGAAGATGTCGATCATCTTCATAAACTCGCTGGGTGTCCCGAAGCGGGAAGTGGGGGCATAGTAGCCTATACCCTGATAGCCCCAGGAGCCGTCGAAGGGGAATTCAGCCAGCGGCATGAGCTCGATATGGGTATAGCCCATTTCCTTGAGGTAGGGGCAGATATCCTCGGCAAAGCCGGAATAGCTGTAATACTCGCCGGTGGTGCAGGCTCTCCAGGAATTGAGGTGTGCCTCATAGATATTCATGGGAGCATTGTAGATGTCCTTCTTTTCCTTCTGCTTCATCCACTTGCCGTCACCCCACTTGTACTCTCCGATATCGAAGATCTTCGAGCCTGTACCGGGCTTGAGCTCCATATGAGTTCCGTAGGGGTCGGCTTTGAGTCTTGTCTTTCCGTCGCAGCCCGTTACTGCGAACTTATAGGTATCAAACGTCTTAAGACCTTCGATGAAAGCCTCCCAGATACCCGTATCCGCGATCTTCTCGCAGACATTGGCATAGCCGTTCCAGTCGTTGAAATCGCCCACAACGGAAACAGACTGCGCCTTCTCCGCCCAGACACGGAAATAGTGGCCTTTTTTGCCGTCCTTTTCGCCTGCATGGCAGCCAAGGAAGTCATAAGCCATCATATTTGTGCCCTGGTGGAAGAGGTATATCGGCGTCTGATAAGTCTCGGGAATTTCATTTATCATAGCATTTTTCCTCCTGAAAGGAATGGATTTGCGGAACACAAAAACACTCTGCTCTGCGTTTTTTATCAAATAACAAAGCTTTTTATAAGAATGTATAATATCCCACAAATATATTTTACACTTAAATTAAATTTTTTGCAATACTTTTAGGCATTATTTTCGGTTTATCACAGAATTCAACCCGTTATTTTGTGTATTATGCCGAAGATTTATCAAACATTCGGGTGAGAATGCCCTCAAATGCCGTCCTTTCGGAGAGAAATGCGGAAAACAGCAGCGGAGATGTCGTCTCTCGGAGGGTTTGACGCTCCGTTTTTTCGCTTGGAAGTTTTGTATTCATTCAGCGCAGCCATACCCACGGCACGGGCTGCTTCCTTTGCCGGAAGGACGCTGCCCGACACAAGCTCCGAGAGCTTCTGCACCGCCGTGAAGCCCACACCGTCCGAGGTCATGATGATGCAGTCGCCGTCGAAGAGCTTGCAGGAATAGGAGGTGCAGTCGGTGCCGTTGAGAATTCCCACGGGAAAAGAACGGTCGCCGAACTCTCTGAACACTCCGTCCCGGAGAAGATAGGTGGGTGCCGCTCCTGCTTTGAAAAGCTCTGCGCTGCCGGTGAAGGGATCAATGGTCAGGATATCCACCGCCGCAAAGGACTCGTCGGCGTTTTTTGTGAGCAGGGCAGAATTCACCAGCCTAAGCGCAGCTTTCACAGACACTCCCGAGCCCAGGAGCCTGCCGGCAAGATCGGCGGCAAAGGCTGCATCGAGACGGGCTCTCGGGCCTGTCCCCATGCCGTCGGCAAGGATGGCGCAGCTGCTGCCGGAAGGCAGCTCCAGCAGGCTCACCACATCGCCGGATACAGGAGAAGCCGAGCCGGCTGCCGTAAACACGCCGCTTTCCACCGAGTAAGCCGAACGCTCGTGGAAAACCAGCATAGTTACACCGCCGGTCTTTTTCACCGCAGGAAGCTCGAAGTCAATATCTGCGATGTCCGAGACCATAATCGCAGCAGCGGCAAGATCGGTATTGAAGCTGCCCCGGACATAGACCTCCGCTCTGCGGAAGCCGTTCCTGTCCAGATAGACGCAGGCCTTCGGGGAATGATATCCGAGGGATGCAAAGCGGTCGGAGATACGGGAAGAGAGCACGGGATCCACTCCCCTGACAGCTCCGACCCGACAGGATAGATCCCCCAGGACTTCCTCCATAGAGACCAGCTGTTCGCAGAGCAAAGCACGCAGCTGCGAGGAACGGAGCCTTTCGGCACGGTATTCCGCAAGGTATGCCGCCGAGTAGTTGAAGCTGTCGGCAAGGAGCTCCGGCTTTGTGCAGTCGGGGAAAGCCTTTGCTGCTTCGACGGAGGTTATCTCCCCGAAATGCAGCACGGTCTCGGCAAGGGATAAGAGCCTTTCCCGGTGCTTCATTTCACCGCCGCAGCATCCGTTTTTCGGGCACGAGGAGCAGAGCCCGTCCCAGGCGGAATCGGCAGGAGAAGGCGGTGTGGACTTGTTTTCCAGAGCAGAGTTGACGAGGACGATCTGCCTGCGGATGTCGGCAAGGGTGCCGGAGACGAATTCGAGCCTTGAAGCCGTGATGCTGCTGAGGGCTGAATAGACGCTCCTGCTGCCGAAAACAAGGGCTGTGAACCTCCTTGCATACCGTTCGGGGACAAGAACGAAAAGCATCGCTCCGGCTGCGGCATCGGCAAACATAAAGAACGTATCAGAACCTGCGCCTGTGGAAACGAGCCCTGCGGCACAGGTGATGATGAACGAGAGGGAGACAGCGAGAGTCCCCAGCTGGGAGAAAGAGCCGCAGATAAGCCCTGCCGCCGAAAGAAGCAGGGTGCTTGCGGCAAGCTCGGGTGCTCCCACAAGCATGGCACAGGTGGCAAGAGCTCCGAAGCAAGCGCCGCCGACGGGACCACGTTTTTTCGCCGCAAGGAGTAGGAAAGCACAGGAGAGCAGCCTGCCGAGGTCGAGGAAGCCGATGACAGCTCCGGAAAGAGCTGAGATAACGGATATGTAGATGACGGCGAGGTGGAGAAGCTCTGCACCCGAAGCCTGGAAAGCGCCTGTCCGGGCGTATCTCGCCGAAAGAGAGCAGAAGGAGAATACGAAGCAGCCAAGTATCGCCGAGGCTGCGATGCCGGCGGCTGTGTCATAGAACGGCAAGGCAAGAGCCGAGGAACAGACAACCGACAGCGTCCCCGGGATAAGCGCCGAGACAGCCGCAAGCATCAGGGGCTCGAGGGTAAGCGGCGAACGGTGGCTGATATGCTTTAGAAACCAGCGGAAGAAGGAGAGCAGGAGTATGGACGACAGGGGGACTATCCCCTTCGAGAGAGCTCCTGCCGCAAGGTAGAACAGCGCCGACGAGAGAAATACCGGCAGCGCACACTCCGGGAAAATAACTGCGAGACCGGCGTTTAAATATGACGGTCTGCCTGCAGCGCTGCCTGCCGAGGCAGCAAAAGCCGTCAAGGAAACAGCCGATATGCAGAGGGCTGTCCTATGCCGTGCCAAAGTGCCTGTAAAGTTGAACTGCTTGAACATTTTTATCACATTCCTTTCGGATCATCAGATGATACCAAAAGAAATATTACCATACAATGCGTGTGTAAAATGCCGAAAAACAGCGGTTTCAAAATATTATGGCGACAAACTTCGACACAAAGCCCCACAAAGCAAAAAGAGCGCGACAAGCTGTTCAACTTGTCACACTCTTGTTTTTAACTCATTGGAAAGATCGACGAATCGCTGCATGGAAAGCTGCTCCGGACGGATGTTCTGAGGAAGCCCTGCCGCCTCAACGGCAGCGGAGGTTATTTCCTTGGAAATACCCAGCCCCGAGGAAACGGAATTGACCAGAGTCTTCCGCCTCTGGGAAAAGGCAGCTCTGACTGTCTTGAAGAAGAACTTCTCGTCGGAGACGCCTTCGGGGGTGTTCCCGCGGATATTCAGCCGGATAACGCTGCTGTCCACGTTTGGCTGGGGCATGAAGCTGCCCCTCGAGACGTTGAAAAGCAGCTCCGGCTCGGAGAAATAGTTCACGGCGACAGTCACTGCTCCGGCTTCCCTTGTGCCGGGCTTTGCGCATAGTCTTTGGGCTGCTTCGCGCTGGACCATGACCGTCACCGACCGCAGTCTCAGCCGGGATTCCATCAGCATCATGATTATGGGCGAAGTTATATAATAGGGCAGATTTGCGCAGACTATAACGTCCAGCCCCGGAAATTCGCGTTCTATGAGCTCTGCCAGGTCCACGTTCATCACGTCGTCGTTTATGATCTTTATGTTGTCAAAGTCCGAAAGGGTCTCGTCCAGGACGGGCATCAGCCGCTTGTCGATCTCGATGGCCACCACCTTTTCGGCACGGGACGCAAGCTCCCTCGTGAGCACGCCGATGCCCGTTCCGATCTCGATAGCCCCGACACCGGGACCTGCTCCGCCCATCTCGGCTATCCGGGGACAGACTGTTGGGTTCACAAGAAAATTCTGTCCGAGACCCTTTGAAAAGCTGAAGCCGTGGCGTTCGAGGATGCTCTTTATAACGCCGATATTTGAAAGCTCAGGCATGGTATGCTCCTTTCGTGTTTTGTCAGTTTTATTATATCATCGGCGAAAGGCTTTGTCAAATCTGAATATCTGCGGCTCTTCGGGGAAGAATAATCCCGCAGGGAACTTCACCGAAAGGAGGCTTTTCAATGTCGCTTTACAACTATTCTCAGGGCACCGATCTTCCGCCGGGACTCGGGGCTGCTCTCTCGGGAAACGCCGAAGCTGCGTCCTTTTTCACGTCTTTGTCATCGGAACAGCAGCAGGCTGTCATCACGAATTCGGGGCAGCTGCGCTCTAAGGCTGACCTTGACGAATTCATCAAGCAGTCGGACAACGCCATGTTCTCGGATATATGCTGCTCGGAGTTTTCGGACATCGGCAGAAAGCCCCTTTAAAACGGGCAGAACGCCGGTATCTCAGCCGCTTTTTCGGGCGGCTTTTTTTGTTCGTCAAAATATACAATAAAGCCAAAATCCGTTAACCGAAATTTTATAATATAAAATGTTGAAATTTATTTTTAAATATAGTAAAATAATATGTAGAGAATGATGCGCAGGGAGGAAGTCCGATGGATCGCTTTGATGAAAGATCCAACGTGATCTGTAATGACGGCTTGTCGCTCAGGCCTTGCTTTTTTGCGCCTTGTTTTTCGCTTGTTTCTGCAAACAAGTAAACAGCTGCAGCTTTTTGTTGCAGTTTTTTTATTTTGAAAGGAATGATCGAATGAAAAAGGTTGCAGTCATCATGGGCTCGGACAGCGATTTTCCCGTTGTTTCCAAGGCCGTGACAGAGCTCAAGAACTACGGCGTTCCCTATGAATGCAGAGTTATGAGCGCCCACAGGACTCCTGCCGCTGCTGCCGAATTTGCGGCAAATGCTAAGGACAACGGCTTCGGCGTGATAATCTGCGCAGCAGGTATGGCGGCTCATCTTGCAGGAGTTTTCGCTGGACACACTACCCTGCCCGTTATCGGCATACCGATGAGGTCGGCTGCTCTGGACGGAATGGACGCACTGCTGGCAACCGTCATGATGCCTCCGGGAGTTCCCGTTGCGACAGTGGGCATCGACGGTGCAAAGAACGCGGCTCTGCTTGCCGTTCAGATACTTGCTCTTTCGGACGACGGGCTCGCTCAGAAGCTCCTTGACAAAAAGCTAAAAATGGCAGAGGGCGTTGCCGCAAAGGACAAGGCTTTGCAGGAAAAGCTGGAGGCCCTCTGATCCGGCCGGGAAGATCAGTGAATAAAATAAATATAAACGAGGTATTTTGATGAAAAGTTTTTCTGACAGCTACAAGGACGCAGGCGTTGACGTTACCGCCGGTTACAAGGCAGTTGAACTGATGAAGCAGCACGTTGCAAGGACAGCCAACAAAGGCGTTCTCAGCGGCATCGGCGGCTTCGGAGGTCTCTACGAGCTTGACCTCACGGGGATCAGCAAGCCCGTGCTGGTAAGCGGAACAGACGGCGTCGGCACAAAGATCAAGATCGCTTTCATTATGGACAAGCACGACACAGTCGGCATCGACTGCGTTGCTATGTGCGTTAACGACATTATCTGCTGCGGTGCAAAGCCCCAGTTCTTCCTTGACTACATAGCCTGCGGCAAGAACGAGCCCGAGAAGATCGCAAAGATCGTTTCCGGCGTTGCCGAGGGCTGCGTTCAGGCTGAGTGTGCCCTTATCGGCGGCGAGACTGCCGAGCATCCGGGACTTATGCCCGAGGACGAGTACGACCTGGCAGGCTTCTCTGTGGGAGTTGTTGACAAGGAAAAGATCATCCGTCCCGAGACCCAGAAGGCAGGAGACGTTATGATCGCTATCAAGTCCAGCGGCGTTCACTCCAACGGCTTCTCTCTCGTTAGAAAAGTCTTCAACGTGAACGAGCAGAATCTTGCAAGACATTATTCCGAGCTCGGAGCTACTTTGGGCAGCGTGCTGCTCACTCCCACAAGGATATATGTCAAGGCTGTAATGGAGCTTATGAGCAAGGTGACTGTGAAGAGCGTGTCCCACATCACCGGCGGCGGCTTCTACGAGAATATCCCGAGATCTCTGCCCGACGGTCTGACAGCAAAAATAGAGCGCAGCGCTGTTCGTGTACTGCCTATATTCGATCTTATAGCTCAGGCCGGCAAGATACCCGAGAGAGATATGTTCAACACCTTCAACATGGGTGTGGGAATGGCTGTCGTTGTGGATAAGAACGACGCAGACAAGGCTGTTGCAGCCATCAAGGCAGCAGGCGAAGAGGCTTATATCCTCGGCGAGCTCGTTGACAGCAACGAGGGCGTTATCATCTGTTGATCTGAAAAAAAGGAGGGGACAAACCATTCACCCTCCTTGTTTTCTATGGTTTTCTGTCATAAGGAGGTCTGTTGATGAAAAACATTGTCGTGCTCGTTTCCGGAGGCGGAACTAACCTCCAGGCGCTCATCGACTCCGAGCAGAGAGGTGAGATAAAGGGCGGTAAGATAACCTGCGTCATCTCTTCAAATCCCGGAGCATACGCCCTTGAAAGAGCGAAAAAAGCAGGCATCCCGGCTGTTGTCATCCCGAGGAAGGACTACGGCGACAGCAAGGATTACAGCGAGGCTATCCTTGAAGAGCTCAACAGGCAGAAGGCCGACCTTGTGGTGCTTGCAGGCTTTATGACCATACTGGACGAATGCGTTACCAAGGCCTACGAATACAAGATAATAAACGTTCATCCGGCGCTTATCCCCAGCTTCTGCGGCGAAGGCTTCTACGGGCTGAAGGTGCATGAAAAAGCCCTTGAATACGGCGTAAAGGTCTCGGGAGCTACCATCCATTTCGTGAACGAGAAGGCGGACGCAGGGGCTATAATCCTTCAGGGGACCGTTGAAGTCAAAAACGACGACACCCCGGAAGTTCTGCAGCGCAGGATAATGGAGAACGTGGAATGGAAGCTTCTGCCGAAGGCTGTATCCCTGTTCTGCGAGGACAGGATAACGATACGCGGCGGCAAGGCTTATGTTGATTGATATGATAAGACTGAGACCGTACAAAAAATCGGACAGTAAAATCATCTGTGGCTGGCTGAGCGACGAGAAAAGCTTTATGAAATGGTGTGCCGGGATGTACAGCTTCCCTCTCACGGCGGAGCAGCTGGACGAAAGATACGAAGCCTTCTGCAAAGACGAGAACGCCTGGTTCATGACAGCTCTCGATGAAAGCGGAAGAGTCTGCGGACATTTCATTTTCAGGAAAGCCGACTGCGAAAACAACAGCATACACATGGGCTTTATAATCATCTCGCCGGAAATGCGCGGAAAGGGCTTCGGCAAGGAGATGCTGAAACAGGCGCTGAGATACGCCTTCGACATCTTCGGGGCCGAGACGGTCACCCTGGGTGTTTTCGCAAACAACGAAAGCGCTCTCGGCTGCTACAAGGTGGCAGGGTTCGCCGAGACAGGCACGGAGAAAGCCTGCTTCGAGTTCGGCGGAGAGAAATGGGATCAGATAAATATGAAAGCTACAAAAAATAAATAAACGGAGGTAGATCAACATGAAAACTATCGACATCTACGAGGCTCTGAGAGCAAACAGCTATCCGGGAAGAGGCATCATCATCGGAAAGAGCAAGGACGGCAAGAGCGCTGTTACCGCCTATTTCATCATGGGCAGGAGCGTCAACAGCCGCAACCGCGTATTCACCGAGACTGCGGACGGCATCAAGACCGAGGCTGCCGACCCCTCGAAGCTCTCGGATCCGCACCTCATCATATATTCTCCGGTGCGCGTGCTGGGGAACAAGACCATCGTTACCAACGGCGACCAGACCGACACGATCTACGAGCTGATGGACAAGCAGCAGACCTTTGAGCAGGCTTTGCGCACACGGGTCTATGAGGACGATGCTCCGAACTACACTCCCCGTATCTCCGGCATTATGCACATCGACGACGGCAAGTACAACTACGCCATGAACATAATCAAGTCGGCAGACGGCGACCCCGACTGCGTTGAGCGCTTCACCTTCGCTTACAGCGATCCCCTTGCAGGCGTTGGACATTTCATCCACACCTACATGGGCGACGGTTCTCCTCTGCCCAGCTTTGAAGGCGAGCCCGAGAAGATCGAGATACCCAACGACATCAATGAATTCACCGACGGTCTTTGGAACGCATTGAACGAAGACAACAAGGTGAGCCTGTTCGTAAGATTCATCGACATCGCCACCGGCAAGGCAGAGACGAAGATCGTTAATAAGTTTAATAAGATATAATGGATAAGCCTCAAAGAAAACATCCGCGATTAAAGTTTTATGATTATTCTAAAAACGGATATTATTATATTACAATATGTACTCATCAAAGGCTGCAAATTCTTTCACAGATCGTAGGGCGGGGGCTTGCTCCCGCCGCCCAATATACCGATCAATCCCAATTTGACGATTATTCTCCGTGTAGCATTGAATTATCATCATTAGGTCAAATTGCAGAAAACCAGCTAAACGATCTGCCAAAGAGATATCCGTATATTATTATCGATCGTTACGTAATTATGCCGGATCATATACACATAATTATGATATTGCAGGATATGCCAGGCACGGCGGGAGCAAGCCCCCGCCCTACAAAATCGTCTGTCTCGGATATCATTTGTGCTTATAAATCGCTTGTTACAAGAAAATGCAATGAGATAGATGATACTCCGGGAAGAAAAATATTCCAAACATCATTTTACGAGCATATTATCCGCAACGAAGAATCATATCTTGAAATCTGCAAATACATTTATGACAATCCTATAAAAAGATATTATGACAATCAGGAGGAATAACAATGTCAAACGAAATGCTTTTAAAATACGGATGCAATCCCAATCAGAAGCCTTCGAGGGTCTTCATGGAGGACGGCTCGGAGCTGCCTATCGAAGTTCTCAACGGCAAGCCCGGATACATCAATCTGCTTGACGCCTTCAACGGCTGGCAGCTTGTGCGCGAGCTCAAAAAGGCTACTGGTCTTCCCTCTGCCACGAGCTTCAAGCACGTTTCTCCTGCCGGTGCCGCTGTGGGCAGACCCCTTTCCGACACCCTGAAGAAGATCTACTTCGTTGACGATCTTGGTGAGCTCTCTCCCCTTGCCTGCGCTTATGCAAGAGCAAGAGGTGCGGACAGAATGTCGTCCTACGGCGATTTCATCGCTCTTTCGGATGTATGCGACGTTCCCACTGCTAAGATGATTCAGCGCGAAGTTTCCGACGGCGTTATCGCTCCGGGATACACTGACGAAGCTCTCGAGATACTCAAGAGCAAGAGAAAAGGTACCTACAACATTATCAAGATAGACGAGAACTACACCCCTGCCCCCGTTGAGCGCAAGCAGGTCTACGGCGTTACCTTCGAGCAGGGACGCAACGAGCTTGACATCAACAAGGAGCTGCTCTCCAACATCGTGACCGACAACAAGGAGATACCTCAGGACAAGCTGGAAGACCTGATGATCTCCCTCATCACTCTGAAATACACCCAGTCCAATTCCGTCTGCTACGTCAAGGACGGTCAGGCTATCGGTATCGGCGCAGGCCAGCAATCGAGAATACACTGCACAAGGCTTGCAGGCAACAAGGCTGATATCTGGTGGCTGAGACAGCACCCGAAGGTATTGGGTCTCCAGTTCGTTGACAACATTCGCAGACCCGACCGCGACAACGCTATCGACGTTTATATCTCGGACGAGTACATGGACGTTCTGGCTGACGGCACATGGGAGAACATCTTCAAGGTAAAGCCCGAGGTGTTCACCAAGGAAGAGCAGAGAGCATGGCTGGACAAGAACACAGACGTTGCTCTGGGCAGTGATGCATTCTTCCCCTTCGGCGACAACATCGAGCGTGCTAAGAAATCCGGCGTTATGTATATTGCCGAGCCCGGCGGTTCTATCCGCGACGACCATGTTATCATGACCTGCAACAAGTACGGCATGGCAATGGCGTTCACGGGAATAAGGCTCTTCCACCACTGATCGGTCACTCTGACGGAGGTAAAGACATGAAAAATACAAGCAGGTCCTTTGCGCTTGCGGCTGCACTTATAATGCTGCTTTCCGCCGCAGCCTGCGGAAAGTCCGACGATGACGACTCCGCTGTTCCCAAGAAGACCCTGGGCACCACAGCCTCAAAGGAAAACAACGATCCTGCTTCGGCTTCCGACGGCAGCACAAAGACCTACACCGGCGACGACTTTACATTTGAAGTCGAGACGAGTGTCTGGGAGGAAAAATCGGCAGGAACGCTTCTTTTCAACTTCGGCTATGTTGGCTATAACGGAACGGTGAATTTCAATGTCAGCAAGACCGAGGCAGGAGCGGAATACAGCGATGCCGTGGCAGACAGGCTGATAAACGAAGCGAAGTCCACTATCGAAGCTCTGAATTACGACAAGTGCGAGACCCAAAAGACCACATACAACGGCTATCCCTGCGTGGTGTTCAGGATGCACGCTCCGGCGTCGGTCTACGGTGCAGACCTTACGCAGGAATCCTACTATCTGTTCAACGGCACCCACGCCATAGTTTTCACCTTCACTGCCGCTGACAACGAATTTAAAGAAAAATCTGACGACTTCTATGAAGTCCTTGATACTGTCAGCTTTAACTAAGGCGAACTGCCGAAAAGGATACGGAGATAATCGATATGAAAATATCCGTCAAGGCTTTTGCGGCAGCTGCTGGGCGAAGGATCGGATGAAGTTCTGACATCAATGTTTACCGATATGTATTTCCTTTTCGGTACGGACTATGCCATCGAATTTATCTTTATCGGCGTAAATGCCACGTATTCCGAGCTTGCAAGGCTCGAATTCGACACTTTGATGAACACAGTTATCCTTAACTGATCTATGTGTTTATAAAATTCTTTTACGGAGGAAAGAAAAATGAAAAAATTACTTGCAATGACAGCTGCTTTCATACTGGCTCTCTCTATGGTTGCCTGCGGAAGCACCGACGATGATGACGACGATGAGTCCAAGGCTCCCAAGAAGTCCATCGCAACAACTCTGGGCGGAGACAGCGAAGCTCCTGCCGACGACAAGTCCGAGGCTGACAAGCCCGCAGACTCCCCTGCAGACGAGCCGGAAGATACCACAACGACTACGACCACAGCAGAACCCGAGCCCGAGCCCGAGCCAGAGCCTCAGCCCGCAGGCGAGAACGACTTCCAGGGCACAGGCTATTCCATCACAGTTGACCCTGCAAAGTGGACAAGAGGCGATGACAAGAACGGTGTTGAAGCTATCTGGAACAACGCTACTAACCCCTTGGCCAACTTCAACGTTGTAAGCTCTGATTCCGGCGGAGTATCCACTATCGATATGCTCGTTGCTTACGGCGATCAGCTCAAGCAGCAGTATGAGGGCTACGGCTACACTGTAAATACTATCGAGAAGAGCACCTTTGCAGGCCATGACGTTCTCTATGCTGAGATCCAGGCTCCCAAGGAGGTTTACGGTATCGCTGCTAAGCAGTGCCAGTATTATTTCATCGGCACAGGCAAGATCATAATCTTCACCTACACATCCACACCCGATGACTTCAACACCTATCTCTCCGACTTCACAAGCGTTCTTGAGACCGTCAAGATCGACTGATAAACTGCACACACCCATTACCCCAAAGGAGGTTTGACGAATGAAGATACTTGTTATCGGCAGCGGAGGACGTGAGCACGCTATAATAAGAAAGCTCATGGAGTCTCCCAAATGCGATAAGATATACTGCACTCCCGGGAACGGAGGCATAGCTGCCGACGGAGCAGAATGCTTTGACGTTGCTGCAACGGACATCGAGGGAGTTGTTGCTTTGGCAAAGAAGCTCGAAGTCGAGCTGGTCGTTGTGGCTCCTGACGATCCGCTGGTGCTGGGAATGACGGACGCTCTGAAGGCAGAGGGCTTCAAGACCTTCGGCCCGAAGAAGGATGCTGCTATCATCGAGGGCTCCAAAGTCTTCTCGAAGGAGCTCATGAAGAAATACAACATCCCCACAGCAGGCTATGAGGTCTTCACCGACAGCAAGAAGGCTGTTGAATACGTGAAGAAGCAGAACACCTACCCTGCCGTTATCAAAGCGGACGGACTTGCCCTTGGAAAAGGCGTTATACTCGCTCAGAACGAGAAGGAAGCCGTTGACGCTATCCGCGAGATGATCGACGGAAAGAAATTCGGCGAGAGCAGCACAAGGATCGTCGTTGAAGAATATCTTACGGGACCGGAAGTTTCCGTCCTTGCCTTCACCGACGGCAAATGCGTCAAGCCTATGCTTTCGTCCATGGATCACAAGCGTGCAAACGACAACGATCAGGGACTGAACACAGGCGGTATGGGCACTATCGCTCCGAACCCCTGCTACACCCCGGAGATCGCAGAGGAGTGCATGAAGCAGATCTTCCTGCCGACTGTCGAGGCCATGAACGCAGAGGGAAGGACCTTTGAGGGCTGCCTCTATTTCGGGCTGATGCTGACACCCAACGGACCGAAGGTCATCGAATACAACTGCCGTTTCGGCGATCCCGAGACACAGGTAGTTCTTCCGATGCTGGAGACAGACCTGCTGGAGATCATGCTTGCCATCGACGAGCACAGGCTCTCTGAGCTCAACATCGAATGGCACAGCGGAAGCTGCGCCTGCGTTGTAATGGCAAGCGGAGGCTATCCCCTTTCCTATCCCAAGGGACTTGAGATAAGCGGCCTTGACGAAAAGGGACAGCTTGAAGGCGCAGAGGTATTCCACGCAGGAACGAAGCTCTCCGAGGGCAAATTCCTGACAAACGGCGGCAGAGTGCTGGGCGTTACCGCAAGAGGCAAGACCCTAAAAGAAGCTATCGACCACAGCTATGCAGCGGTAAAGAAAATAAGCTTCGAGAACGCACACTACCGCACAGACATCGGACAGAGAGCTCTGAAAGCAGCTTTCGACCCCACTGATTTTGAATACAAGCTCGACCTTGAGGATTACCTCGAGGAGAACGGAATCTATATCAGGCAATAAAAATAAGCTTCCCGGTCTGCTGTTGATCGGGAAGCTATTTTTTTGCTGTTATCAGTAAACCGTTACCGTGCCGTCGGCGATGTTCTGGGTGTTGCAGTTCACAGCCTGCTTTATGGAGTGTATCTTCACGCTGCCGGAGGTGACTGTGACGCTGACTGCGGCCTCGATGCCGTTGCCCTGTGCGTTCTGGATGTCGATCTCGGCCTCTTCGATAGTTACCACACCTGTGTTTGGATCTGCGTCGTCAACCGCCTTGATAGCGTCCTTGCAGGCGGTAAATGTGATGTTTCCGCCGGTGATCTGAACTTTATCCTCGCCGTAGATGCCGGTCTTTACTGCCTGTATGAGCAGCACGCCGTTCTTTACCTTCACGTCGTTGGAGGACTTGATCGCGTGCTTGGCGTTGCCGTAAACATAGAGGGTGCCTTTGCCCTTTATGGTGATGTCGTCCTTTGCGGAGATGCAGGCCGAAAAAGCATTGGCTGCGGTATCGGAAAGGACGTTTGTGGAGCCTTCCACGAGGTGTATCGTACAGCCGTCTGCGGACTCAACGCGGATCGGCGCCGTGGTAGAAGAGCCCAGCTTCACGCCGTCAAGGTAGATATCCACCTTGCTCTCCTTGTCAGCCTCTACGAGTATCTGTCCGTCCTCCAGCTCTCCCGAGAAGTAATACTTTCCTGCTGCGGTTATCTTCACCACGTTGTTTTCAGCGGTTATGCCGTCAGACTCTGTTTTCAGCGTTGCTCCGCCGTTCTCGAAGATGACTTCAACTGCCTCGGCGGCAACGTCGTCGGTCTCGGAAGGCTGAGTTCCCGGGTTGTTCTCGGCATTCGCCTCGGAAACGGTCTCGCTGTCGGCAGCTGCTGCGGAAACATCTGCGGAATCGGACTTGCTGTCGGCGTTGTTTATGGAACAGCCGCAGCAAAGCAAAGCAGCCATAAGGCACGCTGCTATCTTTTTACTAAACATATCAAACTCTCCTTACTGTCGGAACTTACGGTCAATTTTATGTATTATAACACATCAGGAAGAAGTTGTCAATGAAAAAGCAGGCTTTAGGCACATTTTGATGAAAATAATCCTCATCTGCTGTGAGTTTTGGAAAATTCCCACCGATTTGCAAAAAAGCCTTGAAAAGAAGGTCGGGATATGGTATAATTAGTCTTGCAGATGCCGGCAGAATCAAGCCGGCAATATCATCATAAAAGGAGGGCTGCAAATGAAATTCAAGAGAATGATCGCCGGTGCCGCAGGTATGGCGATAATGCTTTCGACAGCGGCAGCTGCTTTTGCAAGTGCAGGCGAAGATCAGGATGCAGCCTATACCGAAGATTCTTTAACGGTTCACGAATATTCCCACACCGACACCGATACCATAGCTTGCAGATACTACAACGGCTTTAACGAGATGCCTTATATAAAGCTCTCGGATTTCTACAAGCTTTTCTCCGGCAAGACGATGAAGATAACGCCTTTGGGAGATGATGTATATTCCGTTGAGGCAAACGGCATCACAGCCCGTTTCAATACGGCTCTTGACACAATTTCCTCAAGCGATCCGGTAACATTCTTTACTGCGGGACAGACCTTCGACGACCTGTTTGCAAAGCCTATCGAAACAGCTTCGACAGACGAGACGGTAACGGTTATCGAGCTTTCGCCCTACGGCATCGACATGGAGGGCAGCGAAAATGATATCTGGCTGCCTGTGCAGACCCTCTGCGACATCTATCAGGACGATGTAAGGTCAGCGGCGCTTGTGGATCAACAGCTCGATTTCTTTGACTCCACCGAGTTCGGCTATTCGATACTTTCCGTCTGCAACTGCGATCACATCGAGAACCTGCTTGCTGAAGAACGCTCGGAAAAGATGATAGACTTCACCTACAACGAACTTTGCTTTGTCATCGACACCTTCTACTCCTTCCCGGGAAGGATACCGCTTGATTCCGTGCTTAAGGAAAAGGGCTTTGACGCCATGCTTGACACCAACGAGGACACCCGGAGGATCAAGGAGCTTCTGCTCTCCCCTGACTGCTCGGATTTTCTCGTCGGGATGGCTCTGCTTGAGATCTATATGTATGACGGCGGACACACAACGATGAATCCCCTGACTCTCCTCAAGGACGAGATACCCCCGGAGCTTGCGGACAGGATAACGGAAGAGACAGAGGCATTTATCCAAAAGACGAAGCTGCCCAACATCAATGACAGAGCCGAGCACGTAAATGAGATCTCCGAAAAAATAATAGAGGCAAGGAGAAAGAATCCTCCTGTAGAGACTTCAAACTGCTACGCATATTTCAAAAACGGAGAAACGGCGATCTTCACTTTCAATGATTTCCTCTTTGAATATGCGGCTTGGAAGAATTATTACGACGGCGGAAAGATGCCGAAGGATGTTTTAGGCAGCCTTTATAAAAAGATGGTTGAAGCTGAAAACGACCCTGAGATAAAGAACTTTGTGATCGACGTTACCACGAACCCCGGCGGCACGGATGTTGAAGTTATGTATATCCTGTCCCTGATAACAAACCGCTGCGAGGTCTCTTACGATGTGAAAGAAGCCCTGACCGGCAAATTCAGGACCAGGGGTTTCCTCATCGACAAGAACCTGGACAGGAAGTTCGACGGCAAGGACAAGGATATGAATTTCACCCTGAATTTCGGAGTGATGACAAGCGACTATTCCTTCTCCTGCGCTAATCTTTTTGCTTCTCTTGCAAAGGACGCAGGCATCCTTGTTATCGGCGAGAAAAGCAATGGCGGAGCAGGAGAGGTCATCGAGTTCACAACAGCCTGCGGAGTTCCTTTTGAACTTTCGGCCAAGACGATGATCTATAATGCGGCGAAGAAGGATATCGACGGCGGTATCGAGCCGGATATCGTCCTCGATTACGACGACCTCTACGACCCGGATGTGCTGAGCGCAGCCTTTGCCGAATTCTACGGCAAGCCTAAGCCCGAACCTGCCGACAGCACCCCCGACAGCAGCAGCCCCGAACCCGACCCCCGCGAGCAGAAAGGACAGAACCCCCCAACAGGTCAGTTCCCTATGGCAGCAGCAATAGCCGCAGCAGCCATAGCCGCAGCAGTCCTTTCAGCAAAACGAAAAGAAATGTAAATAATAAAGCGCTGTTCCGCAACGGACCAGCGCTTTCCTTTTTACCCACTCCCTGCTGTGTACTGCCGCAGATGATAGGTTATCTTACTTTCTGCGTAGGCTGTTGGGGGAGACCCTTTTTCAAAAGGGTCTCCCCCAACAGCCCACGCAGGATGCAGGACGATCTGTCGTTTACAGCAGTACACAGCAGGAAGGGGTAAAAAGAAAAAAGCAGGACACGATGTCCTGCGAAAACAAAATGAAAAAAACTATGTGTAGAACAAAAGAAAGGAGACAACAAAACGGATGTAAGTAAAACACATTGTTTATACTTAACACCATAATCATTATAATATTATTGCATTGAAATGTCAATAAGCGGCTTGTAATTTAAAAATTTGGCAATTTTTTTCGGCGCATTGTATAAAGCGCGAGGGGTATATTTATACAAAATCCCCAAGGGCAATTCAGAAAATGACAGAAAAAAATGTTTGTTTTCCGAAAACAATTGATATTCCGAAACAATTATGCCGAAACGAAAACCCGTCCGCAAAGCGGACACCTTCACTATTCACTTTTCGCTCTTCACTCTTCACTATTCACTGAGCGCAGCGCTTCCGAGCGCAGCACTTATTGTGCTTGAGCACTTATTGTGCTTGAGCACTTATTGTGCTTGAGCGCTTCTATGTATCCTTGCGGCGTAAGGAAAGGAAGCCGATCAAAGCATACGGCTTCCCGGCAGTCCGCAGATCGAAAAGCAGCTTGCCCCGACCGGTCTCCCCTCCTTACGCCGCAAGCTGTCCTCAAAGCTCGCTGTGACGGGATTCGATAAGCTCGCTTTCCTTGAAGAAGAGCGAGATGCACCAGATCGCCGAAACTGCCACGAGGACATAGACTATCCTGCTGAGGATAGCTGTCTGTCCGCCGAAGAGGAAGGCAACGAGATCGAACTCGAAAAGACCCACCAGCCCCCAGTTCACGCCGCCGACCACAAGCAGGAACAATGCTATTCTGTCAAGCATAACTTTTATCTCCTTTCATGGGTTTCGTCAAAGACATATTGCGTCCGTGCTGTTATTATTGCCGGGGGATGAGATATTATTCACGAAAACAGAAAAAAATTTTCGCATTTTTCGGGCTGTGTTCCGGGGCATTATTGTTGTATAAGGATAGTATTTTTATATATCGTCAAATATTTGCGGCAGGCATTTTTATTACGATTTTTTTAAAGCAGGGCCGAAGCTCTTGACTTTACGGGGCAAATATGAGATAATAACTATATATGTATCAAGATGAAAGGTGATCAGCTATGAAAGACCGATACAGACCGGCTATGCGGCTTGGGCTGTCCAAACGAGTGAGCAAGCCCCTTGCGGGCATTTAACGTTTACTGTATATTTACTCACGAAAGGAAAGATAATAAATGACAAACGAGCTTGCAAAGCAGTACGATCCTGCCCAGTTTGAGGACAGGATATATAAATTCTGGCAGGAGGGCGGATATTTCCACGCCGAGCGTGACGAGAACAAAAAGCCTTATACTATCGTTATCCCGCCTCCGAACATCACAGGCCAGCTGCACATGGGCCACGCACTTGACGAGACCCTGCAGGACATACTTATCAGATACAAGAGAATGAGCGGCTATTCCACCCTGTGGCTGCCGGGTACAGACCACGCAGCTATCGCCACCGAGGCTAAGATAGTTGAAGCCATGCGCAAGGAAGGCATTACCAAAGAGCAGCTGGGACGCGACGGCTTTATGAAGCGTGCCTGGGAGTGGAAGAAGCAGTACGGCGGCAGGATAGTTGAGCAGCTGAAAAAGCTGGGTTCTTCCTGCGACTGGGAGCGTGAGCGCTTCACAATGGACGAGGGCTGCTCCGATGCTGTAAAGGAAGTATTCGTAAAATACTACAACAAGGGTCTCATCTACCGCGGAGAGAGAATGATAAACTGGTGCCCCAAGTGCCGCACTTCCCTTTCCGACGCGGAGGTGACCTTCGAGGAGCAGGCAGGACATTTCTGGCACCTGAGATACCCCTTCAAGGACGGCTCGGGCTATCTTGAGCTTGCCACCACACGTCCCGAGACCCTGCTGGGAGATACTGCTGTTGCCGTAAATCCCGAGGACGAAAGATACAAGGATGCAGTTGGCAAGATGCTCATACTGCCGCTGGTGGGCAGAGAGATACCCGTTGTTGCCGACAGCTATGTTGATATGGAGTTCGGTACAGGCGTAGTTAAGATCACCCCTGCACACGACCCCAACGACTTCGAGGTAGGCAAGAGACACGGTCTTGAAGTCATCAACGTTATGACCGACGACGCAAAGATCACAGCCGATTATCCCGACTACGCCGGAATGGACAGATACGATGCAAGAAAGAAGATCGTTGAAGACCTGGAAAAAGGCGGTTTCTTAGTTAAAGTTGAGGATCACGCACACAACGTCGGCACCTGCTACCGCTGCGGTACCACAGTTGAGCCCAAGGTATCCACACAGTGGTTCGTTAAGATGGATTCCCTTTCAAAGCCCGCTATCGAGGCTGTTAAGAAAGGCGATACGAAGTTCGTTCCCGAAAGGTTTGAAAAGACCTATTTCCATTGGCTCGAGAACATCAAGGACTGGTGCATAAGCCGCCAGATCTGGTGGGGACACAGGATACCTGCCTTCTACTGCGACGACTGCGGAGAGATGGTGGTAACAAAGGACGCAACGGCAATTTGCCCGAAGTGCGGCAAACCCATGAGACAGGACCCCGACACCCTCGACACCTGGTTCTCCTCGGCGCTGTGGCCTTTCTCCACCCTTGGCTGGCCCAACACCGACAGCGAGGATTACAAATACTTCTACCCGACCAACACCCTCGTTACGGGCTACGACATCATCCTGTTCTGGGTAATGAGAATGATGTTCAGCGCCCTTGAGAACACTGATTCCGTACCCTTCGACACGGTACTGATACACGGCCTCGTAAGAGACGCCAACGGCCTTAAAATGTCCAAGTCGCTTGGCAACGGCATCGATCCGCTGGAGGTCATCGCACAGTACGGAGCTGACGCTCTGCGCTTCATGCTCGTTACAGGAAATGCACCCGGCAACGATATGCGCTTCATCGAGGACAAGGTCAAGGCCAGCAGAAACTTTGCCAACAAAGTTTGGAACGCTGCAAGATTCATTATGATGAACCTGCCCGACGGCTTCAAAGCAGATGCCCTGCCCGAGAACATGACGGCTGAGGACAAGTGGATAGTTTCCAAGTTCAACACCCTTGCAAAGGAGATAAACACAAATCTCGATGCATTTGAGCTGGGCGTGGCTGTTCAGAAGCTCTACGACTTCATCTGGGATGTATACTGCGACTGGTATATCGAGCTGACAAAGCCGAGGATAGCCGCAGGCGGCGAGACTGCTGCTTCCGCTCAGACGGTGCTGGTTTGGGTGATGAAGGGAATGCTCAAGCTGCTGCATCCCTTTATGCCTTACATCACAGAAGAGATATGGCAGGCTCTTGTTGCAGACGGCTCGGCGATAATAGTCAGCGAATTCCCTGTTTATGACGAGGCTCTCAACTTTGCCGAGGACGAGGCAAGATTCGAGAAGATGATCTCTGCCATAAAGGCTATCCGCGCAACAAGGACAGAGATGAACGTTGCTCCCTCGGTAAAGGCCAAGGTCTATATCGAGACGAAGGAGCCCGAGGTATTCGAGGCTGGCAGGATGTTCTTCGAGAGGCTTGCTTCCGCTTCCGAGGTCGATATCGCGGAGAAATGGGAAATCCCCGATGCAGTTACGGCTGTTACTGATTCTGCGCGTATCTTCATACCCCTTTCGGATATAGTTGATGTTGAAAAAGAGCTTGCCCGTCTTGCAAAGGACAAGGCCGCTGTACAGAAGGACATCGACTTCCTCTCGTCGAAGCTGGGCAATCAGGGCTTTATCTCAAAGGCTCCGGCACAGCTTATCGATGCACAGAAAGCAAAGCTTGCAAAGGCAGAGGAGAAAATGGCGAAGATCGAGGAGTCTATCGCGGCACTGAAGAAATAGCATATTTTTACATCGTCCGGAGAGCAAGGGCTTGTTCTCCGGGCTTTTTTATCGCAAAAAGGGGGAAAAAGGCATTGACTAAAGGGCAAAGCTGTGGTATAATATCTGTGTATAGCATATGGAAACTATCCTGACACAAGGAGGAAACAGAATGAATAAAACGATACTTAAACGCCTGACTGCCGGAGCTGTTGCGCTTGCAATGGCGGCAACGCTCGTACCCTCGGGCAGCTTCTTCGGCAGCTTTTTCAAGAGTTCGCTGATATCCGCGAGTGCGGAAGGCGAGGTCGAGGTCGATTCTTGGATGGGTATTTACAACGCGATCAATTCAACACAAAGCGGCGAGTCAAAGACTATCAAGCTCACCGGCGACTGTGTTTCCCAATCCGGGCCCCCTATAAACGTTAGCAATGGTCAAAGTATTACGATAGACCTCAACGGTTATTCTATCGACAGAGGGCTCGCAGAGGCAACAGAACCAAACGGCGCCGGCTTTGTTTTAAATGTTTCCGGCGGCTCTGAACTAACGATCGAAGACTCCAGCACTGACGGTACAGGGACTATAACAGGCGGCTATAATGCGACCGGCGGCGGTGTCGGCATAATTAAAGGAACGCTGAATATAAACGGAGGCTCGATAACAGGTAACCGAGCTTCGTTATTCGGCGGCGGTGTTTATATTTATGAGGAAGGAACAGTCAATCTCAACGGCGGAAACATTTCAGGCAACACAGCTGTCAGCGTAGGTGGCGGTGTTTGCGTCAATGGTACATTGAATATATCCGGAGGAAGCATTACCGGTAACACAACGTCCGTGAATACCGGTAATGACGGAAATGGCGGCGGCGTTTATGTTGAAAGCGGAACGATGGCTATGACCGACGGATCAATCTCAAATAACACAGCGGATTCTGGCGGCGGAATATTTATTGCTTTCGGCTCCTTTACTCTCAGCGGAGGAAGCATCAGCTCAAACACTGCAAACTGGCACGGCGGCGGTATTTTTTTAAGATATGATGACGACAAATCTATAAGTATTTCAGGTGCAGTTATCAAAGAGAACACTGCCGAATCAGGCGGCGGCATCTACGCATTAAACAGTGACACCAAAGCGCAAACTCTTCCTATAAAAAATACGGTCATAACAAAAAACAAAGCCACTAACGGATCAGGCGGAGGTCTATACTCTAACTGTAAAACAGTGCTTGACGGAGTAACTATTACAGAAAATGATGCCACAGAAGACGGCGGCGGAGTTGTACTTAACAGAGGCGACTCCGACCACCTTGTGACCGAAAAAACAATTATCAGCGGCAACACCAAAAACGGAACTGCTGCACAGAGCAACCTCTATCTTGGTGGTAGCACCAAGCTCATAACAGAAGGTCTTGACAAGTTTGACAGCAGCATCGGTATTTCGATGGAGTCTCCCGGAAAATTCACTAATAACTCAAATAATATTTACTACGATTTCGGCGAAAACGGCGAGCCCTTCTTTGCCGACGATCCAAGAGGCTTCAAGGTAGTGAAGGTAGGCGATAGCGATGTGAAGCTTGAGGCTTCAAAGGGCTATCTTTCCGGTTACCGTATGGTAATGTCTGACACTAACGGCTTAAATATCGGTCTCTCTTTCATAGCAACATTCCCGGAAAGATCAAGCGGCGCAAGCTATATCCTCAAGGTCAATGATGAAGTTGTAGCGGAAGACACCATCCCCTATAATTACGGTTCGCATACATTTACGATCAAGCTGGATAACCTTCTTGCAAAACAGATGACAGACAAGGTTACCTGCATTTTCTACAACGGCACAGATGAACCCGAGACCTTTGAGACTTCTGTTTACGAATACGCTCAGGTAATTCTCGCAAACGAGGACAACATTGCAGAATACACTGCGGCTCAGCCGATAGTCAAGGCTGCCCTGCTCTTCGGCGGCTACTCGCAGAAGCAGTTCGGCTACAACACTAAAAACCTTGCAAGCAAAGGCGTGGAGTACGACTTCCTGCCCTCCGGCAAGACCTTTGAATCGGCAGACAAAGATGTTCAGGATTACAAGGCTTTTGAAGGCGCACACAGCACAGATGCGGGCATCTCCTACTACGCAAGCTCGCTGCTGCTGAAGACCAACATAACCCAGAGGCACTACTTCAAAATCGAAGAAGGCGGAGCGATCGGCAATTACAAATTCAAGATCGGAAACAGTTATGTTGAGCCCAAACGGTACAACGAAACCGATTACTACTACATCGACAGAACAGGCATCGCAGCATACGACCTTGACGTTGCTGTGACCATAACCGTTGAGAAGGACAGCGAAGCGGTAATGACATTCAGCTACTGTCCCTTCGACTATGTTGCCTCTGTCCTCAGCGCAAACAGCACGATGAACGACAAGACAAAGAACACTGTCCGTTCGCTCTACTGGTATTTCGTTGAAGCCTTCAAGAGGGCGTATCCCGACGGAAGAGATGGCCAGAACTAAAGCAAACAAAAAGAACCTTGCCAAGGCAGGGTTCTTTTTTTGTATATTGATCTTATCCTCTGTTTCCCCGAGTTTTATTATAGCCTTCCGAAAACGAATTATATGTTATGATCGTATTTCTCTCCAACGCATTAAGAGTCTCAAATCCGCTGCCTTTTAACGGGATCATCCGGATCTTGAAAGAGTCTCCGTACTTATAATCAGCGTATACGTCTCCGTTCCCGTGGCCCGTGAAATGGCTGTTGACCCGTTGAAAGACTCTCACTCCCTGCCCCACATAATACATATTTTTCGTCTCGTTATAAAGAATGTAAACTCCGGAAAAATCATGTTTCTTCGACAGGTACGAGCTGTTCTTCCCTTTTGAACGTCTGTTTCTAAGGTCAAAAAACTCTTGAGGCGAGACCTCTACTGCATTTTTTGAAAGGCTCTTGATCTTTTTAACTGTTTTATTCCGGCTGATGATACACAATGCGCCGCCGAAGAATACAATAAAAAGCACAACGACGATCAGCACCCGAAAATAAAACATCGAAGGATCATCGGTCTTACTTAAATATAAGAATGCCATGCAAGATCTCTTTCTTATTTTACAAGCTCGTCAGCAAGGGCTGCAAGAGCGGCTTCGCTTGCGGCATTGAGGGATGATCTTATAGTAACCACGGGCTCGACGAGAGTAATATCCTTCATCTGCTCGAGGTAGCCTTTGATTATCCTGCCGGCCGAAGGAGCCCAGCTGCCATTCTCGACAACTGCGACCTTACGGCTGCGGTAGGTCTTGGCTTTGAGGTGGCAGAGGAAGTCCTCCATCACCGGGAAAACGCCTCCGTCATAGGACGAAGCCATAAGCACCAGCCTATCGTATCTGAAAGCGTCCTCGATAGCCTCTGCCATATCCTCGCGTGTGATATCGGAGAGGGAAACTTTCTCAGCGCCTTTTTCCTCAAGCATGGTCTTGAGCTTCTCTGCGGCTTTGAGGGTATTGCCGTGTATCGAAGCACAAGCGATGAATATGCCCTTGTTCTCGGGCTCGTACTTCGACCAGGTGTCGTAGAGGCCGATATAATAGCTGAGGTTATCCTTAAGCAGCGGACCGTGGAGAGGAAGGATCATTTTGATCTCGAGGGCCGCAGCTTTTTTGAGCAGGTTCTGCACCTGCACGCCGTACTTTCCGCAGATATTGAAATAATAGCGTCTTGCCTCGCAGGCCCAGTCCTCGTCGGTATCGAGAGTTCCGAACTTGCCGAAAGCATCGGCTGAGAAGAAGATCTTCTCGCTCTCCTCGTAGGTCATCATAACCTCGGGCCAGTGTATCATAGGCGTCATGAAGAACTTCAGCGTGTGCTCACCGAGCTCAAGGGTATCGCCCTCAGCGACGGTGATCTTTTCAAAGCCGTCGGCAAGGCCGGGATAGAACTGCCCGAGCATGGCGAAAGTTTTGGCGTTGCCCACGATGGTGATGCCGGGGAATTTAGCTGTGATAGCAGCGATAGAGCCTGAATGGTCGGGCTCAACGTGCTGAACGACGAGATAGTCAGGCGTTTTGCCGCCGAGAGCTGCCTCGAGGTTGCCAAGCCACTCATCCGAAAATCTGCTGTCAACTGTGTCCATGACAGCGATCTTGTCGTCGAGGACGACATAGGAATTATAGGCCATACCGTTAGGGACGTCATACTGGCTCTCGAACAGGTCAAGGTCGTGGTCATCAACGCCGATATAAACAACGCTCTTAGAAATTGCTGTGTCTTTCATAGATCGCACCTCCGAAATCTTTATGGTATTATTATAGCATAAACAGAAAGAAAAGTAAAGTCTATCAATTGCAAGGAAAGCTGCACGTTCGATGAATCCAAATACGCGTGGGATATGTTGCGTTTCGCTCTATGTAAGCATGCGAAGCTTGCGTCTCGTGTCAAGCGCTGTCGCCGCAGCGACCGATCGGAAAGCCCCCAACAAAGCGTGCTGCTATTTATAATCCAGCACATAGCTTTAAGCGTAGTTAAGCCCCTGCAAGGCTTTGTTCGCGTGGGAAATGTCCTCTTTTGCTCTACGTAAGCATGCGAAGCTTGCGTCACGCGTCAAGCGCTGTCGCCGCAGCGACAAAAAAGAGCCGTCTAATTTGACAGCTCTTTTTTGTTAGGATATCTTATTCTCTATCCTGATTCATCTTGGCAAAGCACTCGCTGCAATATACAGGTCTGTCCTCTCTCGGCTCGAAAGGTACCTTGGCCTCTCCGCCGCAGTTGGCGCAAACCGCAGTAAACATCTGTCTGCCTGCTCTCTGATCATTTTTCCTTGCAACGCGGCAGGCCTTGCATCTCTTGGGCTCGTTGGCAAACCCATGCTCTGCATAGTACTCCTGCTCACCGGCTGTAAAAACGAACTCGTTTCCGCAGTCCTTGCAAACTAATGTCTTGTCCTCGTACATAATTCCAATACCTCGCTTAAAATTTTTGCCCCGGCCGGACTTGCACCGGCACCTTTGTAGAAAACAACGCTCTCCAATTAAGCTACATGGCTATAAATCACTACAAGACGTTCCTAAGCTTCCTCCTTATCCTCTGCACCGCATTGTCAACAGATTTCGCCGGTATCCCGAGCTTTTCGGCTATTGTGCTGTAAGACACGCCGAGCAGATAAAGCTGAAGCACTTTCTGCTCGAGCTGCGAGAGCTCCCTGCTGACTCTTCTGTAAAGCTCCTCAGACGCTGCTGCCTCGAGAACTTTATTCTCGGGGTTATCGGCAGGGTCAGCCGGAGGCTCTTCCGTCAGCTCGTCATTCTCGGCTTTGAACCGCTTATAGGTCGAGATCATTCTGTTTTTGATGCTTTGCTGAGCATAGGTCGCAAAGGCGGCATTTCTCTCCTCGTCATAAGAACGCACAGCATTCAGCAGAGCCAGAAAGCCCTCCTGAGCAAGGTCGTCGGGCACAGCGCCTGCAAAGGACTCTGCACGTTTTCTGACAGCCGGAGTGAAGCGGATGATCAGTTCTGTGAGCGCAGCTGCGCTGTCCTCCTTGCAGAGCTTAACGAGTTCCTCATTGCTCATGCCCGAAAGGACATCCTTGCTGTTATCCACAGAAACCCCACCATTCGCCTTGTATATATTTTATCATAGCATTATCGTTACCCAAAGTCAAGTATGATTTTAAAAAAAATTAATAATGTAGAAATATTTGTTTAATTATACATATTCTATACTCATATAATAGTTATTTTGACGAAAAGAAAATAAACAGAGCCGAGGGTTCAGCTCTGTTTATCTCTTCACAATTCTATAGCTTGCAATATTCCGCTCTGCCTTCTGAAAAGATATCGCCGCCGATACTATCGTTAGCAACTATGAGCGGAAAATCCTTGATATAAAGCTTTTTTACTGATTCGCAGCCCAGGTCTTCAAAGGCGATGACCTCGCAGCTTTTTATGCAGTTGCTGGCTAAAGCACCTGCTCCTCCCACTGCGCAGAGATACACGGCCTTATTTCTGACTATGGCATCTCTTACTTCCTGAGAGCGTTCGCCCTTGCCGATCATACCGGCGAGACCCATATCCAGAAGCCTTGGAGCGAACCTGTCCATTCTGCCCGAGGTAGTCGGGCCGCAGGAGCCTATTGGCTTGCCTTCCGGCGCAGGAGTAGGACCTGCATAATAGATAACAGCATCTCTGATCTCATAGGGAAGCTCTTTTCCCTCGTCGATCATCTGCATTATCCTCTTATGGGCTGCATCTCTTGAGGTATATACATATCCCGTCAGCAGGATATTATCTCCGCAGCGGAGCTTTTTTGCCGCTTCTTTAAGGGACTGCGCATCTACCCTTATCGGTCGGGACATCAGTCCTCCTCAACAAGTGCAAGACCGTCGTCGATAAGGTCTCTTGCCTTGTTTGCAGAGCCGATGCTGGAACCAAAGAGGTCGTTGAGGGAAGAAATGACCTGAGTGATATTGTCGTTGAGTTCGGTATATTCTCTCTTGACGGAATCGCGGAGATCCTTGGATCTTGCTCTGATAACGCCTGCCTCAACGGTAGCGTCGTCGATCATCTTCTTAGCCTGAGCCTGAGCGGTAGCTGTGGTGGTAGCTGCCTCTGTTCTTGCAGATGTAGTCATAGCGTCTGCTTCTGCTCTTGCCTTGGAGGTAACGGCATCTGCTTCGGCCTTAGCCTGTGCTGTCATCTGAGCAGCGCTTGCCTTAGCAGTCTCGAGGGTACGAGTAGCCTCTTCCTGAGCGGAAGTAACTGTGGTCTCGGCCTGAGCGTTAGCGTCGTCAATGATCTGATTAGCCTGAGCCTCAGCCTCGTCTGTCATATTCTTAGCAGTCTCCTTAGCCTTGGTGACTACCATATTAGCGGAATTCTGAGCCTGGATAAAGATCTCGCCCATATCGAATGCAGGTGAAGAAGCCTGGCCTGCAGCGCTCTCAGCCTTTTCAAGCTTTTCCTTGAGATCTTCGATCTCATTCTTCTGGCGCTCGATCTCGGCATCCTTTTCGGAGATCTGCTGCTCATAGTCAGCGATCTGAACCTTCATGGTATCGGTGGAAGCCATCAGCTCGGCAACTTTATTCTTAGCCTCTTCGACCTTCTTTTCGAGTTCAGCCTTGCCCTCGAAATCAGCAGACTCGCCGCCGCCCGATGTTTCGAGACGGTCGATAGTCTCCTGCTGCTCGGTGACTTTAGCCTCAAGATTATAGATCTTAGAGTTAAGATCGTCAACGTATGCCAAAACGTCGCTCTTATCAAATCCGCCCATTCTGACAGTTCTCAAATATCCATTATTTGCCATAATTACATTACCTCCATAAGATAATATCTTTCTTTAATTATACATTATTTTTGAATTATTTTCAACAGATTTAAGTCAATTTCCAAAACTTCATACATTCTGACAAATTCAAACTGTCTATTTTGTACATTTTGACATAAGCACTGTCAACACTGAAATTCAAAGCGCGTAAATCCGCCGTACAAGCAGAAATGGACGGAGCAGATGTCCGTCCATTACAAGGCTTAATTAGTTCCTGAAGATATTAAAGATGTCATCGTAATAATCCGGATTATCTGCGGCCTTGACACCGGCCTTATGTCTTGCTGCGGCATCGGCCTTTGCGTCAGCCTCAGAAGGCTTGCCGTTGGTCGAGAAAACAGCCTTTCTTGCTGCATCACCCATCTTATGGGCATCGTCAAAGTCAGCAGCGATAACTGTTACGAATACTGTATCGTTTGCATCGGGATCATATCCGTTGCCGAAGATGATCTCAGCGTCGTCGTCAACAGCCTCGGTGATAGCATTTGTCAGCTCGTCGATCTCGTCAACAACGATATCCTCACTCATGGTGATATTTACGAGCAGTCTCTTAGCGCCTGTGATAGAGGTCTCAAGCAGGTCGCTGGCGATAACCTGAGCAACAACGTCCTGTACCTTATCCTTGCCGCTGCCCTGGCCCTTAGCCATATGAGCGAAGCCTGCATTCTTTATGATCGTGGTTATGTCTGCGAAGTCAACGTTGATCTCGTCATGTCTTGTGATGATCTCTGCGATGGAGATAACATCGTTCTTGAGCACTTCATCTGCAAGAGCATAGGACTGACGCATTGTGAGCTTCTGGCCGTTGGTAAGAAGGTTCTGGTTGGGGATAACGATGAGAGCGTCAACGTGCTCGAGCATTGCAGCGATACCCTTTTCAGCCTTTTCCATCTTCTTGGGGCCTTCAAACTTGAAGGGCTTGGTAACTACTGCTACTGTGAGCTTATCGAGCTCCTGAGCAATCTCTGCAACTACGGGAGCTGCACCTGTACCTGTTCCGCCGCCCATACCGGCAGTAATGAAGATCATATCGGCATCCTTGATGACCTCAGCGATCTCTTCCTTGCTCTCCTGAGCGGAAGCCTCACCGATCTCGGGCTTAGCGCCTGCACCGAGTCCGTGGGTCAGCTTTGCGCCGATCTGTATCTTTTCTGTAGCCCTCGAATTTTTAAGAGCCTGTATATCGGTATTGATAGCAATGTAATCAACGTTACCGGTAATGCCCTGGCTTGCGATACAGTTAAGGGCGTTTCCGCCGCCGCCGCCGACACCGATCACCTTGATCCTTGCTCCTTCAACGGGTGCTTCTACATACTCGTAAGACATAAACCAATTCCTCCTAATATAAATTGCGTCCTATATTTTTTCTTCGCAAAACGGCATAAAGCCGCAAATTACATAGATATATTATATTTTAACACAAAGCTGATAAAAAGTAAAGCAACAGCTTAGACCTTTTTATAATTTTTCACATAATATGGATTTTTTTACCGCTTTGTGCCGATTTATTGTGCATTATGCACAATGTCATTCTTCCTCCCAGCCGGTATATTCCCGGGCTGCGGGAGCCTGGTCAGTACCTGGCTCTGTGGTCTCTTCGGGGACGGCATCCGCCGGTGCTTCGGTGCTTGCCGGGGTCTGTACGGGTCTTGTTGTTTCGGCACCCTTCTTGATCTCGGTTATGCCCGTATCCATGCCGTTATATCTCAGCATTCCCTCGTAATCATCCGCAAGATCCCTGACCACATATTTCATGTAAGTCAGCTTGTAATCCATATCGAGGGAGCTTCCCACACGCATCTCTATCCTGTTGTCGTACCACATTACGATATCCGTGCGGTCCGTAAGGTCGATGACCGTGATATTATCTATCTCCGACTCCTTGATATCCTCGACGATCTGCATAAGTATCTTCGTCTTATGTGAGTCCCTGCTCTCCAGCTTCTCGTTCACCTTCGGCGATTTGATCTCAAATCCTTTTACCAAAGGCAGCGAAGTATCGTGGATCTGGTTGGGACCTTCCAGGACTCTCCCCGATCTTGAGATGACGTAATAGGCGTTGTCGCTTTCGATCTCCACGGCCTTTTCGGCCTCGACGACCTCGATGACAAGGGAGTTTGGAAAATCCTTGGTGACCTTTGCGCTCTCGATATAAGGCAGGGTATCCACAAGCCTTTCCTCGATGAGCTTGGTGTTCGTGCGGAAGAGATTAGCTCCGTTAACCACACCTCCGACCTCTACTATCTGATCTCCCGTATAGAGCGTTACCCCCGAGACGGAGACCTTTTCAAGATTGAAGAAAAAGCACAGAGACAGAATGAGCCCTATAGTTGTGAAAACAGCCACCGCCACCGCAGTATAGGTAGTGACCTTGCTTCTGCGGCTTCGTCGGTGCAGTTTGACTCTTTTGCCGTTGATGATCTTCACCTCGGCATTTGTCCGGCTTTTAACTATATCCTTCATCTTTACGTTCCTTATTTGTACCTTTATATTATATCATATTCTTGCTATATCGGCGCCGAGAGAGGAAAGAGCCTTCTCTATCTCCTCGTAGCCTCTGTCGATAAGCTTTATATTCGAGACTGTCGTTGTCCCCTGAGCTGCAAGCCCTGCAAGCACAAGGGCCGCACCTCCGCGAAGGTCGGCTGCCATAACATTGGCACCGTAGAGCTTTCCTCCGCCTTCGATTATGGCTACCCTGCCCTCGACCCTGATGCGTGCTCCCATCCTCACAAGCTCCGGCACATGGTGGAATCGGTTCTCGAAGATGGTCTCGACTATGACGCTGGTCCCCTTGGCTTTGGTCAGGAGAGCTGTCATAAGCGCCTGGGCGTCGGTGGGGAATCCCGGGTAAGGCATTGTCCTGACTGTGCCCACGGGTCTCAGCCTTTCCGGCACGGACAGAAACAACCTATCTTTATAATTATACACCGAACAGCCCGAAAGTTCAAGTACTTTTATAAAAGAATCAAGCTCTTCGGCACGGACGTCCGTTAAAGTTATCTCGCCGCCTGTCATTGCAGCTGCGGCAAGGTAGGTGCAGGCAGCTATCCTGTCCGGCATCACCTTATACTCACAGCCGCGCAGCTCATCCACTCCTCTGACTGTGACTGTATCCGTTCCCGCTCCCGAAATCTTTGCTCCGCAGGCTGTGAGAAAGCCTGCAAGGTCGGTTATCTCCGGCTCTCTTGCGGCATTCTTTATAATGGTATCGCCCTTTGCAAGAGCTGCGGCAAGGATTATGTTCTCCGTTGCTCCCACAGACGGGAAAGGCAGGGTCATATCCGCTCCGTGAAGTCCGCCGGGAGTTGTGCAGATAAGCTCGCCGTGCTGCTCGGTGATCTCGGCTCCCATTTTTCTCAGAGCGTCCAGGTGGATGTCAATGGGTCTCGGGCCCAGCTCGCAGCCTCCGGGGAAGGACAGCATACACTCTCCAGCTCTGCCCAGGACAGCTCCCAGGAAAACTATGGAGGAACGCATCTCCCTCATAAGCTCCTCGGGGACACAGCAGCCGCAGGGTTCTTTGGCATCAACGATGACAGTATTCCCCGACACCGTGCATCTGCACCCAAGGCAGCCCAGTATCCTTACAGCCGCGAAGACGTCTCTCAGCCTCGGGCAGTTTGTCAGCTGCGTTTCTCCCTTTGCAAGCATACAGGCGGCAAGCAAAGGCAGGGCGCTGTTTTTTGCGCCCTGGACCTTAAGCTCTCCGCCAAGACGTTTCTCACCGTTTATTACGAGCTTTTGCATTATCTTTCTCTCCTTTTCAGCGGGCATTTTACTTTTTATACTATGCCGGCCCGAAAAGGAAAGTGAAACGGTATTCGGTTATTATTCTTTTAGTTTGACAGTCATGATCGTATCTATACTGTTATCTTCTTTTTCTTGACTATGCAGAAAACAAAGACAAACAGCGAGGCTGCTAAGATCAGGTATTCAAGCACCGACGGAGGGTATATCCAATCGAATGCGTCCTTTTTGTCGTCGATGCCGACCACGACATTGGCAACGGTCATCAATATGAAGATCAACAGGTTTCCGATGAAGCTAAGAAGTGCGCTGAACTTCATCCGGTTCCATGCTTTTTTATCCGTCTGTGGAGTTTTTTTCATCAAAGCTACAATGGCTGCGGCGGCAAGTATCAATGCCCCTGCCTCGGCAGCGGCGTGACACCACAGAACGATCAGAGCGATAAAAGCAATGGTGTCCTTTGATTTTCTGAGGTTCAGTTTTGACATATCGCCGTATTCGATATAGAACCCGAGTGCCTTTGCGGTATTGAGAGTATAATACTCGTCAAAGTCTGTTTCGGCGTCGATCCTTTTCAAGTCCCTTCTCGCTTTGCTGGTGCCGTCGAAATTATTGAAGAGCGGAGAAAAAGCCAGGAACACACAAAGGATAAGCATTATCCATGCGGATGCTCTGCCGCTTTGCTGAGGTGCCGCCTGGAGAGCATTGCTCGCCGGCTGAGGTGCCGGCTGAACAGTCGGGATATTCGGCTGCGGAGTCGCTGTCTGAACCGGGGTATCGACAGGCTTAGGCGCCGGGCTTCCGCAGTTCGTACAGAATACTGCTCCGTCTTTTATCTGTGTGCCGCAGTTTCGACAAAACATAAAGCTATTTACATCTCACTTTCAGAAGTTTTATCCGTCAATTCGGAATTCCATATTATCCGCCACAAGGATGAATCCCGGGATGATAGGCATACCCGGCAGACCGCCGAGTCCCTTCTTGGTATCTGTGGTCCTGAGGACAACGCTTGTCAAGGCTTCCGTCAGCTTCTCGTCATCCAGCTCTGTGATGCAGACAAGTATCTCTGCGGAAACGGTCTGCACGCTGAAGGGACGGATCACATAGCCGTCTTCCTTAGCAGGCCTTACCGAAATAAGCTTGTCCTTATAAGCGGGGTCGCAGGTGACGATGCTGAAACCGCCGATATAGGTCTTGAAGGGGGTATAGTTGCTTATCCTTATATCCACGGTGCATCTGCGGTAGTTCTCCGCTTTCTCGGAGGTCATGTTGTCGATGTTATAAACATTCTCGTTCTTGAGGAGCTCTTCCTTTACGGCTGAGATCCCCTTGTTCTCGAAGATGTTCTCCCTTACCACCTTGCCGTCTCCTGTGGAGACCATGAAAGGAGGCAGGAAGGTGCTGACAAGGATGATAGCGACAAGGATGATCGCAGCGATCTTGAAAAATCTCCAGCGGGCGATATATCTTCCGCCGAGCTTTACATGGCTCTTTCTTCCGTCCGACGAAGGAGAAGGCATGGGCTTGGCGGTAAAATCGTCCAGCTCGTCCTTTTTCTCCGGCTCTGTCCTCTCGGGGACTTTTATAGGTGCGGCACTTGAAAACTCAGCGCTTGCACGAACTGTTCCGCCGAAATCGTCGATGCCGTGCTCTTTATAGACACGTCTGCTGCCGACGAATCCGCCTCGCATACTGTTTATCTGTTCCTTATCGGGAAGCTGTATGGAATCCATAGAACCTTTTGACTTAGGCATTCCTCATCCTCCTCACTTCATTTTATTTTCTATCAAAGGTCTTATCGCTTCAAATATCCTGTCGTTGGTATCACCGATATGCAGCGATGCAGCGTTAGCGGAAAGCTCTTCCAGCTTTGCTCTGTCGGATGTCAGCTCATCGACCTTATCTATCACAGTTGTGGGACCCAGGTCCTTTTCTTCATACACGAAGCCGGCTCCTGCATTCTGGAGCACCATGCCGTTGTGGTACTGGTGGTTTTCGGCCACCATAGGCGAGGGAATGAGGATCGCTCCCCTGCCGACGGCTTCGATCTCCGTCAGGGTGCTTGCTCCGCAGCGCGAGATAACAAGATCGCAGGCTGCAAGCGCCAAAGGCATATTCACATACTCCTGAATGATAAGCCTCTTGTTATCTCTGATCTTTACGCCTTTTTCTTCAAGCTCTTCTATGTAGTTCTTGTAGTCGATATATGTGCCGTAGGAATGGATGTGGCAGATATCCTTGCCGTTGTCCTGATACCATTTTAAAAGGCCGGCAACTGTCTCGTTCAAGGTCTTGGAGCCCAGGCTTCCTCCTGCCGAGAGGATCACGATATCATCCTGAGAAAAGCCCAGCTCTGCTCTTGCTTCGGCTTTCGTCTTATGCTCGAAAGCGCGTCTTACGGGAAGGCCTGTTATCTTCACTCTGTCCTTTACGGACTCGTCGAGGTTCTTTGTGTTCTCCACAGTCAGCATTATGACGTCTGCTCTCTTGCTTAAGAGCTTCGTGGTCACTCCTGCAAAGGCATTGGCCTCGTGGATAGCTGTGGGGATGCCCATTTTCTGAGCCTTGCGGACTATGGGAGCGGAAACGTATCCCCCCGTGCCGACGACAAGGTCGGGCTTGAAGTCCTTGATTATCTGCCCTGCTCTTCTGCCGGAATGGATAAGGTAGTGCATGGCAACGACATTCCGCTTGATGTTCTCGGGGCTGATATGCCGCTGCATACCCTCGATGTTTATGGGCTCGAAGCGGTAGCCTGCCTGAGGCACCAGCTTTGCTTCAAGCTTTTTGGGATTTCCGGCAAAGCAGAATTCCGCGTCGGGGCAATGCGCTTTTATTATCTCTGCGATGGCAAGTGCGGGATTGATATGTCCAGCAGTGCCTCCGCCGGCGAGAAGGACTTTAAGCATACTATAACACTCCAATTATTTTGATGTTGCGGACTGACGGGAGATGCTCAGCAATATCCCCACTTCGGCAAGGGTTATCAGCAGCGAAGAACCGCCGTAGCTGAAAAACGGCAGGGATATACCTGTATTCGGGAAAGCGTTGCTGGCAACTGCGATGTTCAGGAAAGCCTGGGTGCCGATCTGGATCGTTATGCCCGTTGCAAGCAGCATACCGAAGCGGTCCTTGCAGCGGCTCGCAATATAGAATCCGCGGAGAATGAACATCACGAACAGCATGATGACTGTAAGAGCGCCCACAAGTCCCAGCTCCTCGCAGACTACCGAGAAAACGAAGTCGTTCTGGGATTCGGGGAGGTAGAGGTATTTCTGTCTCGACTCTCCGAAGCCGAGGCCGAAGATACCGCCGGAGCCTATGGCTATAAGAGAATTGTAGGTCTGGAGGGTCTTGTCTCTCGGGTCGGAGAGAGGATCACGCCAGCTGTCTATTCTGTCTGTTATGTATCCGAAGTCGCCTGCGGAGATCATATATCCCACAAGCAAAGCTCCCATGAGTGCAGCGAAGATCATAAATCCCCAGAAATGCCTCTTGGGCATTCCGCTGACATACATCATTACAACGCCGATGATGGCGATTATCATTACCGCCGACATATGTCTCTGGGCAACGAGCACGCTCATCGAAAGGGCAAAACCTATTGCAAAGGGGAAAATGGAGGCCTGCCATTTGAAGAAATAGGGGAACAACGTCGAACTTATGTAGGCGAAAATAATTATAAATCCTATCTTCATAAGCTCCGAAGGCTGTACCTGTATGGGGCCTAAGTCGAGCCATCGGGTAGCGTCAGCCGTCGTCGTTCCGACGAAGATCGTTATCAGGCTCAAAAACCAGGTCAGCCCGAAGGCAAAGAAGGCTATCACCGTATTTGCAAAGAGGTGATAATCCATCATGGAAATGACGATCATCACTCCAAGTCCCAGCAGAGCCCATTTTATCTGTCTTTTGAGATAATAGAAGCCGTCGCCCATATCCGCAAGGGCACGGGCATAGCTGGCGGAGAACATCATTATGATGCCGAACACCATAAGCACAAGGATAAGCACAAGGAAAGGCTTATCTATCTCGTGTCTTATCAGCCTGAATTTATATGTTCTTTTTACCAGAAGCGCCTTGAGCCAGTTTCTCTCAAGCCGGGGTCTCGGTGTAGCAGAAGCTGCATTGTTTTCCTGCAAAAGAAGTTCCTCCCTGTTCTTACAGCTTGGCTGAATACACAGCAAAGCCAACGGCAGCGGCTCCGCCGACCGCCGAAGCGATTGATGAAAGTATTATTATCGTATAAGCCCCTTTTCCCTTGGCGGCAAGATGGGCATGGAGCCCTGCGCCTTTGAGAAGAAGCTTTTTTGTTCTCTTGTATATTATATAATGTGCGGCTGCGCAGACCGTGTCGATAACTGCGGGCAGCGCAAGCATTATAAGAGCAAGCTCGAGTTTTAAAAGCAGTGCCGCCGAGCAAACGCAGGCACCCGTGAACAGTGCGCCGGATTCTCCGATGAAGAGCTTTGAGGGATGCAGCGTCCAGATCAGTATGCCGATGCAGGAAGCAGCTGCACAGCTGCAGAAGCACATGGCAGCAGGGCTGTCGATCATATCAGCGCAGGCTGCGGCAAAGAGCATAGCCAAAGCTCCCGAACAGGCGCATAATCCTCCCACGCTTTCGGAGGTGTTGCCGTTGAAGCAGTCGTGGAGCTTGAAGGAGCCCAGCACAAAGGCCATATACAAAGCCGTAAGCGGATAATAGGCATATGAAAACTCCATATATCCCAGCCGGAACGGCAGCAGCACCGTTGTTTCGGCGAAGCCTATGAATCTAAGGTAAACCAGCAGCAGCGCAGACAGCGCAAGCTCGATGAAAAGCTTTTTCCCGAAGCCGAGGACTACCCGCTCTCCCCTGTGGTCCTTATAGTGATCCTCCACAGCGCCGAGTATCATCATTGAAAGCACGAACACCGCAGCGCCGGCAGCGGCTTTGACTTGTATCGAAAGTCCTTCCTTGGAAGCAAGGGATGCCAGCGACGGTGCAAGACCTATCAGAAAAGCGGCTGCCATTACAGCGCCGCCCATTTTCGGCTCGGAGCCGTCGGTCCTGAATCTATCGCCGAGATACCAATCAAATTTTCCGGTTTTGAGCCTTCTGAGGTAGGGTATGAACAGCCTTCCCAGAAGGAACGAAGCGCCAAGCTCCGTCAGTATTATTATACTCAGGTCAGTCCAGCGCATAGTAAGCTTCTTCGAGCTTCATTCCGCGGCTGCCTTTGAACAGCACGGCATCGCCGGTCTTCAGCACGCCTTTGAGGTAAGCGGCAAGGTCTTCCCTGCTCTCGAAATGCTTGCAGCTGCTCTCGTCGAAGCCCTTGCGGACAGCACCCTCGATATAGCACTTGGAATTCTCGCCGAAGCAAAGCAATACATCGGCCTTTGAAGCCGCCACATACTCGCCCACTGTTCTGTGGTAAGCCTTAGCGTTCTTGCCAAGCTCCAGCATATCGCCGAGGACGCAGTAACGCTTGCAGCCCTCGCCCACATTCACCTGTGAAAGCACGGAAAGCGCAGCCTTCATTGAATCGGGAGCCGCGTTATAGCAATCCACCACAAAGGTCATGCCGTTCTTTTCGACTATGTTCTGTCTCATGCCCTGGGGCTTGTAGTCTGAGACCGCAGCGGCACAGACCTCAGGCTCCATACCCAGGCAAACGCCTGCACAGAACGCTGCAAGAGCGTTGCGTACATTATGCTCGCCGAGGACATTGAGCCTTGCGGGATACTTCTCGCCCTGATAGTTTATAACAAAGGAAATGCCGCCGTTTTCAGCGGTCACACCGCTTGCGAAAACGTCGCAGTCCTTTTTCTTAGTGGAATAATACACAGCCCTTCTGCCGTGGAGCTCGCAGGCTGCAAGGAGCTTGTCGTCCTTGTTGAGTATCATGGGAGCATCGGGCAAAGCACCGTCCAGCATCTCGAGCTTAGCCTTGAGGATATTCTCCTGAGAACCGAGATTCTCGATATGGGAAACGCCGATATTTGTTATCATGCAGACTGTGGGGACTGCACACATGGAAAGGCGTGAGATCTCGCCGGGGTGGTTCATTCCCATTTCGGTGATAGCTGCGCCGTAGCTTGAGTCAAGGCCGAAGATAGTCAGGGGAAGGCCGATCTCGTTATTGTGGTTGCCCTCGGACTTAAGGGTCTTGAAGCCCTTTGAAAGCACGCAGGCTACCATATCCTTGGTGGTGGTCTTGCCGACAGAGCCGGTGACGCTTACCATGGGGATATCGAATTTCATCCTGTAATGGTGAGCAAGATCGAGAAGCGCCTTGGCTGTGGAATCCACAACGATACACCTTGCGCCTTCAACAGGGCGTTCGGTTATAACGGCAAGAGCGCCGAGCTCCATTGCCTTTGCGGCATAGTCGTGCCCGTCGAAATTCTCGCCTTTAAGCGCGATAAACACTGAGTTTTCGGTTATTTTTCTGGTATCCGTGGAAACGCTGTCCACCATCTGATCTGCCGGATAGCCGAAGCTTCCGTCAACAGCGGCAACGATCTCCGCCAAACTCATTCTCTCCATAACTGTCTCCGTTCGCAGGGCTATAGCCCCTTTGATATTCGGTCTTTATCAGAGCTGTTTCAGAGCCTCTGCAACGACCTCGCGTTCGTCAAAGTGTATTTTCACACCGCCTGCAAGTATCTGATAATCCTCGTGGCCCTTGCCTGCGAGAACGATGATGTCGTCCTTTTCGGCATTCTTAACGGCCCAGTTTATAGCCTCGCGTCTGTCGGTGATCTTGATATAGGGTGTGTCGCAGCCTTCGAGCCCTTTAAGGATATCGGAGATGATCTCCTCGGGATCCTCATTTCTGGGGTTGTCGGAGGTAACGATAAGGAAATCTGCATTCTCAGCTGCTGCCTTTGCCATAAGAGGACGCTTTGTGGCGTCACGGTTTCCGCCGCAGCCGAAGAGGCACTTTACTCTGCCCTTTGCTCCGTCCTTGATAGCGGAAAGGACATTTGCCAGCGCATCGGGGGTATGTGCGTAGTCGCAGATGACTGTGAAATCTCTGCCTGTGGGAACGACTTCCGCTCTGCCGCGAACGCCCTGGAGCTGGTTTAGCTGCCTGATGACACGGCCGGGCTCGAAGCCCAGAGTCTCGCAGCAGGCGATGACTGCCAGTGAATTTGAAACATTGAACACGCCGGGCATTTTGAAGTCAACGTTATGCTTGGTCTTGCCGTCGCAGTAAACATATTTTACACCGCTTGCCGAAAGGAGGATATCCTCGGCGAAGAAGTCGGCCTTTTTCTCGGCGGAATAGGTGTTGCTGGGGCAGGTGATCTCTTCAAGGAATCTTCTGCCGTAGAAGTCGTCGATATTTATGATAGCCTCTGCCGAAACATCGAACAGCAGCTTCTTGGCCTGATAGTAGTTTTCCATGGTGCCGTGAACATCAAGGTGATCCTGGGTGAGATTGGTGAATATGCCTACGGCGAAATTGCAGGGGCCGAGACGCTTCTGCTCCAGTCCCTGAGAGGAAGCCTCCATAGCCACGTACTTGCAGCCGGCATCAGCCATCTGTCTGAAAAGCTGGAAGAGCTCGTAGGGCTCGGGAGTGGTCCATGCGGCTGGAAGTATCTTGTCGCACACCTCATACTGGCAGGTGCCGATGAGTCCGACTTTTTCGCCGAAGCTGTCGAGTATTTTCTTTATCACCGTCGTGATAGTGGTCTTGCCGTTGGTGCCGGTGACGCCGATGAGCTTCATCTGTCTTTCGGGGTGTCCGAAATATGCTGAACAAAAGGCAGGATAGGCAGCTCTCGTATCCTCGACGATGATCTGATTCTCGATGCCGAGGTCACGTTCCGCAACGATGACAGCAGCGCCTTTTTCAAGCATTTCGCGTGCAGCGTCATGACCGTCGAAGCTGTTGCCCTTTATGCACACGAACATAAAGCCGGGCTCCAGCACCTTTCTGGTATCGGAGGTGACGTCGGTGATCTCGATGTTTTCGAGTGTGGTCGTAGTTACGCCGTCGATCAAATCATAAAGTTTCATACTCTATTCCTTCTCTCGTTTCACGGAGCCTCGCTCCGCAGGATTTCATATTCTTCTGTCTTGTGCGCGTGTTACCACGAACGCATTTCCGTCTCTTCAAACGTTACCGACACGGCAGTTCCCACAGGGACTGAGCTTAATGCCGGACAGCTCTGGTCGTCCGACGCGACAGCACCCTCGTCGTAGATACCGTTGCCCTGGGAGGAAAGGTTCAGTCCGACAGCCTCGAGAGCTTCCTTAGCCGCCTGGCGGCTGAGTCCCTTGATATCCGGGACTGTGACGAGCTCTTCGGTATAGTTTTCATCGGTGTAGAGGATCACAGTGCTTCCTCTTTCAACTGTTACCGACTGAGGCATCTGCTTATAAACGGTTTCTCCCTCGCCCTTGACTTCGGTCTTAAGGCCGAGGTCTTCAAGGGTCTTCTTCGCGTCGGAGACCGAAACAAATTCGATATTCGGAACATTCACCTGCATCTGCGCCAGCTGTTCATCGCTGTACTGCGGATAATAGCCCATGTAAGGAAGTATCTCCTCCAGCAGCTCTGTGGCAATAGGTGCCGCGAGCTGTGAGCCGTAATACTCTGCACCGATGGGGTGGTCGATGACGATGAGCATTATCACCTGAGGGTCGTCTGCCGGAGCGAAGGCGCAGTATGATGCAACGTAGGTGTTACCCGACGGATCCTCATCCATTTTCTGGGACGTGCCGGACTTTCCGCCGATACGGTAGCCTTCGATGAAGGAATTTCCGTGGTGTGACGAATCAACGACGTTTTCAAGTATCTTTCTTATCTCGCCGGAGACCTCCTCGGAGATGACCTGTCTCTTTGCCACAGGCTCGATATCCTTGATAACGTTTCCGTTTGAATCGACTATTTTATCAACGACCTGCGGAGTATAGAGGTAGCCGCCGTTTATTGCAGCCGAGCAGGCCGAGATCATCTGGATAGGTGTGAGCTTATTGCCCTGTCCGAAGGACGACACCGCAAGATCGACCACCGACATACTTTCGGGAGCGAAGAAGATGGGGTCTGCCTCGCTGGGCAGGTCGATGCCTGTTCTTTCGGTGAAGCCGAAGGCTCTGAAATACTTGGTGAAGTTATCCACGCCAAGCCTCTGCCCTATCTGCACGAACACAGGGTTGCAGGAGTTGGTCATGGCAAGAGCCAGGTTCTGCGAGCCGTGATCCGAGAAGGACCAGCAGCTTATTGGAGTATCCGCTACTTTTATCATCGTGTTGCAACGGAAGGTATCGTCAAGGGTTATGGCGTCGGCTTCAAGTGCCGAAGCTCCCGTGATTATCTTGAATACCGAGCCGGGGTTGTAGAGGTCGGAAACTGCCTTGTTCCTCCACTGCCTCGACCACTCGTTGAGCTCTATCTCGTGGTATTCGTCTGTGCCGGGTTCAAGCCCTGCAAGCTGTGCCGCAACTTCCTTGTTGGTTATGTAGGCTGGGTTGTTGGAGTCGTAGCTGTAGCTCGTAGCCATTGCGAGCACAGCGCCGGTGTTGGGGTTCATCACTATGCCGCAGACTCTGTCAACAGGCGTACTCTTTTCGTAAGCCTTTTCAAGGGCTTTTTCCAGATAATACTGGATATTCACATCAACGTTCAGCACCAGCGAAGAGCCGTCCTGAGCATCATAGGACTGTTTGTATCTGTAAGGGATGCTCTTGCCGTCGCGGTCTGTGGCGGTGATGACTCTGCCGTTTATACCGCTGAGGTAATCGTCGTAGTAGGCTTCAAGGCCGTAGATGCCGTTGCCGTCGTAGTCGAGATGCCCGAGAACTGTGGAAGCCAGAGCGCCCTGGGGGTAGAACCTCTTTGTTGAGGGTTCGCAGCGGACGCCGTCTATGCCTTCGCCGCTGAGATATTCCTCTATCTCCGCAGCTATGGTTTTATCCACGTTCTGCTTTATGGTCTCGTACTGGGAATCCTTTTTGCCGCAGCGTTCCTTGATAGTCTCCGTATCCACCTGGAGCTTCTCCGAAAGGAAGGCAACAAGGTCGTTATAGGTATCCGCTGTGCTCTTCGCGGATTCCAGCTTTTTTACATATTCCTCGCGCTTGTCGCTGTCCTTTTCGTCGGCGATAAGCTCATTGAGTTCCTTGATGCGCTCATCTCTTTTATTCAGGTAGTCGTCCCAGAGCATTACGGGATCGCAATAGACCGTATAGACCGTTGCGCTCTGAGCAAGTATCTGACCGTTGGTGTCGTAGATAGCTCCTCTCGAGGCTTTGGTGACGGTGCTCTTCACCTGCTGGGAATTTGCGAGGTCCTGCCATTTCTTCGATTCGATGACGCTGACCTTGAATATCACATAGACGATATATACTATTACGGCTACAAAGACGACAACAACGTTCCTTGTGAGCCTTCGTTTCATTTTTTTAGTAGGCAGATCCGTCATTTGCTGTACCTTCCATTAAATCTGCATTTTAAAGCGCTTTTTTACTATTATATTGTTTCTAAGCGCCGATATATTCCAGGAAATCGTTGAAGCGGCGTTTCAGCATCACAAAGATGTTGTCGTCCTCGGGGACTTCATTCTCGGCGACGCTGGGCTTTGGCACCTCGACATATTTGATCTGCGTGCGGTCGAGCTTGTGCAGACCCAGGCGGTTCTCGGCGTAATCCTCGACTTTTGTGAGTCCTGTTTTCTTTGCGAGCTCCGACTCAAGACCCATATTCTCGTTCTGGAGCTCTGCAAGCTCGGTCTCAAGCTCGCTCTGCTCGGAATAAAGGCTGGTCAGCTGGACTCTGCCGTATATGATCGACCCGAAGATCAGAAAGGCTGCTGCCGCAATGGCAAATGCCTTGAATATGCTAATTGTCTTTCTTGCTTTCCTGAGTTTTTTCGGCTTTTCGTCGCCTATATCCCGTTCAGCGGTCTCTTCGCTGACGGGTTCGTACTCGCTCAGATCATAAGCGAGATTATTCTCATTCTCCATATCCTCACCGTTGTTCTTCCTGCCGACAGCCCTCTGCCGGCTATATCTTTATCATTTTTATTTTTTCGATAACTCTCAGCTTTGCGCTGTGGCTACGGCGGTTTTCCGCAAGCTCTTTTTCCGAAGGGGTGATCGGCTTTCTTGTGACGAGCCTGCCCCTCGGCGTTTTTCCGCAGACGCACACCGGAAAGTCCGGCGGACATATACAGCCTGTGCAGAAGCTTGCGAACCTCTGTTTTACGAGCCTGTCTTCAAGGGAGTGGAAGGTTATCACCGCGAGCCTTCCTCCCACAGCCAGACAATCAAAGGCTTCGTCCAGTGCTTTGTCCAGATGTCCCAGCTCGTCATTCACAGCCATTCTTATGGCCTGAAAGGTTTTCTTGCTGGGGTTTTTTGTCCTCTTTGCCTTCTGCGGCATGGAATTGCTGATTATCTCCGAGAGCTGAAAAGTTGTCTTTATCGGCTCTCTTTCTCTTGCTTTCACGATACCGGCGGCGATGCTCCTTGCGAACTTCTCCTCGCCGTATTCAAAAATTATCCTTGAAAGCTCCTCATAAGTATAGGTGTTCACGACGTCCTCAGCCGAGAGACCCTCACCGCTCATCCTCATATCGAGAGGTGCGTCTGCGCGGTAGGAAAAACCGCGTTCGGCGTTGTCCAGCTGGTAGCTGGAAACTCCCAGGTCCAGCAGGATGCCGTTGAAGCCGTCTATCCCAAGCTCGGTCATCACCCGGCGTATCTCCGAGTAATTAGCTCTTACCACCTGCGCCGGCAGACCTTCAAGTCTTTCCGAGGCAGTCTTCACAGCTTCGGGATCGCGGTCCAGGCAGATGAGTCTCCCCTTGCCTGCCGCCAGCTTCTTTGCGATGACGCCCGAATGTCCTGCACCGCCCACTGTTCCGTCGCAGTATATCCCATCGGGATCAACTGCAAGCCCTTCAACAGCTTCGGCCAGCATCACCGGGTAATGTTTGAATTCCACTAAAAATCAAGTCCCTCCAGGGCGTCAAGAAGTGCGCCGACATCAACGCTGTTGTTGAAGTTCTCCCAGGTCTGTTTATCCCAGATCTCGCACCTGTCCGAAACGCCTGTAACGACGATCTCTTTCTCAAGTCCCGCAAGAGCACGAAGAGCCGGAGGAATGAGTATCCTTCCCTGCTTGTCTGCCTCGACCTCGCCGGCATTCGCCATGAAAACTCTCTGGAAATCCCTTGCCTGCGACATGGGAAGTCTCTTGATCTTCTCTGCACGGGCGTTGAATTCTTCAAGCGAGTACACAAACAAGCACCCGTCGGTGCCTCTCGTAACAATGAACCTTTCGCCGATCTGCTCTCTGAGCTTGGCAGGGAATGTCATACGTCCCTTTGCGTCCATTGATTGATAATAGGTACCCTTGAGTGCATCTTTTACAGTTGCAGCAGCTTCAGAAACAGCTTCAGCCAAAGTGTTCACCTCCGTTCAATGCGGTTTTTGGTGCATTTTTCGCACCGATTTGACACTATCGAGGGCAAAATCACCACTTTTTTGCACTTTTTGCCACCGATGTACCTATTATACACCACATTTTTGGAAATTGCAACACTTCAGCTCGTCGTTTTTTTATTAAAAGCAACGCTTTTTGTCAAAAGCCGCTGTAATTTGCCAGAGATTTTTGTAATTTTCACCCGAATTTTCTTAACCAAACTGTAATCTATGAACATGATATGAACTAAGATCGTGCTATTTCCTATCATTGGCAGAAATTTCGGGAGCCTTTTCCGGCAAAGAGCAGCTGCTTTTTATATATAGTATTATACCACAACATCTTGTGGCGGTCAACACCTTTTTTTGATTTTAACACAATTTTCTTGCCGCACATTTGTTCTGGGATTTTTTTTGTACATATAAATCAAGCCCCCTGCGATAATAAGCCCTATGCAGCGACGTTATTATTTTTTAAATCATTTAATTATTACAAAACGTTCACCGAATACGATAACGTAAATTTTTTGTGAACAAAACCTCAAAACTTATATTATTCATTTTCAGGGATGTGAAAAGGGATGTGGGAAAAGCTCCCCGCACCCCTGCAAAAAAAGCGCTGCACATCTCTGCACAGCGCATTTACGCGATATTATAGCATTATCTCCCCTGCTTTACTTGCAGAAGGTATCCACATAGCGGTCGATGCAGGAGGAAATGATCTCCTTCGCTGCCGCAGCATCCCGGACGTCGTCGATAACTGTGTCCTTGCCCTCCAGCTGCTTATAGACCTTGAAGAAATGGGTCATCTCATCGAAAACATGCTGGGGCAGGCTGCCGATGTCGGTGTACTGATTGTAGGTCGGGTCGTTGACGGGTATGCAGATGATCTTCTCGTCGTTTGCGCCGTTATCCAGCATGAGGATAACGCCGATAGCCCTGCACTCAACGAGAGAAAGGGGTGCAAGGGTCTCCGAGCAGAGCACCAGCACATCGAGGGGGTCTCCGTCCTCGGCGTATGTACGGGGGATAAAGCCGTAGTTTGCCGGATAGTGGGTCGATGTATAAAGGATACGGTCCATTTTCAGCAGGCCGGTCTCCTTGTCAAGCTCATATTTGACCTTTGAGCCCTTGGGTATCTCGATGACCGAGATAAAATCGTCGCAGTGGATCTCCTTCGGATTTATGTCGTGCCAAATATTCATATTATCAATTCCTTTCCGGCAAAGCCGTTATTCCTCTCTTGTTTCGGCAAAGTACATACCAGCGTCCTTTAAAAGCTCCGGCAGGTCATATACTTTCTCTCCTTCGATCTCGACGCTCATGCAGGCTCCGGGTGTCTCGGGAGTGAAATTGTCCCACATCAGGCGCAGATCCTCCGTCTCCTTGATGCCCACGCGCTCGAATGCAGCCTTGAAGCGGTCTCCGCCGTGGATCAAGACACGCTGATAAAGCAGGACGCCTATCTCCTCCCCGGTCTTGTGGGAGCCGAAGCCGAAGCAGCAGACGCCGTCGTTTACAAGCAGCTCACCGTAGCGGTCGAGGATAGCCAGCGACACTTCCCTTGTACAGTTGTCGAGGTAATAGACGTCGAAATGCAAGGGGTCGCTCTTGCTGCGGCGAAGCTCCTTCTCCTTCTCCTCGGTGCAGGGAAGCTCGAGATAGAAGAAGTGAGGCTCCTCCAGCAATTCGAGACATTCTTTCAAAAGCGGTGCAATAAGCTCCGCCGAGACCGTGGAATCAAGGCAGCCGTCGTGCTGCGAAAAGGCTGTTTCTATACCGCCAAGATCAGCCACCTCGACGCCCTGGATAAGCCTGAAAGCCATTTTACGCCCTCTCTTTGATTATATCCACCATTTCGCCGACGTTCTTCATTCCGCTGACCTCACCCATGGTGAAGGTCATGCCGAACTCGTTCTCAACGGCGCTGATGAGTGTTATATGCTCGATGGAATCCCAGTCGTCGATGTCGTCGGCAGTAGTATCCTCATAAAGGGTGATGCTGTCGTCGTCGAAAACGTCGCGGAATACTTCCTCAAGTCTGTCGAAGATCTCGTCTCTGCTCATTTTGCTCATAATTATCCGTCCTTTCAGTTTACGTTTATAACGTGGTTTTTGTTTTCATAGCCTGTTATATCGAGCTCCCACACCGTTGTGCCGTCCTCTGTGGCGGAAACCGCCGAGAAGCCCAGCGTGTCGGGGTAGAAGTCCTTTACCATTTTGTTCTTTGCCGTGGGGATATATGTTCCCACCAGCTTTGTGATCCCTGCCGCCTTAGCCTGGGCAGCAAGGCCGTCGAGCATCGCAAGCTCCATGTCCCGCTTGAGGACGCGGCAGCTCATGAGCCAGAGCTTGATGTCCAGCACAGTCCCCTGCTTTTCGCCGAATACAACGGAAACAACGCCGTTGTCGCCGAACTTGTCTGTCAGCTTGCCATAGACTGTGATATAGTTGTCGGAAGCTGCGAACTGCTCCATCTGAGCCTGTGTGCAGCGCAGGGTCGTAAGGTTGAACTGGTTGCTCTTGTTTGTCAGCTGTGCTATTCGGGCGAGGTAAACGTCCTTGAAGGGGCCGATCTCCGCGTGCATCTCCAGGCTGCGGAGGTATTCGGAATAATCGGCGAACTTGGCCTGAGCCTGAGCACGCTGGACATTCGCCTTGTACATATCCCCTCTTTTGAGGTCGTCCTCGGAGATAGTGGTGGTCTCGAAATAAGCGTTGCGGTCGAGGACACGGATATAATCCGTCACCTCGCCGATCTCGGGAACAGCACAGGGTGTCTGCTGGCGGACTATCTCACGCTCGGCAGGGTTATCGTCGGCAAAAACTATTGCATCGGGCATGATGTTAAGCTCTCCGGCTGTATTCTCAAGATTGATGCTCTTGGGATCCCAGTTGGCTTTTATGATTATAAAGTCATCAGGCTTTACAGCGCCTTCCGGGTGTGAAAGTCCGGCAAGAGCGTTCTCCTCTTCGTTCTTCGAGCAGACGGTCAGAAGCACACCAAGGTCCTTGTGCGCCTTGACATACTGCTGGAACTCATAGAAGGCCTGAGAGGTGCCTGTTTCCTGGCCGATCTCCAGATTATCGACGCCGTCGTCGCCGACGATGCCGCCCCACATCGTATTGTCAAGGTCAACAGCTATACACTTCTTGTTCTTGCCGAAAACGGCTTTTATGATAGATGCGATCTGGAATGCAAGGGGAGGTATAGAGCTCAGGGACATGGCATATTTGAACATGAACCAGAACTTTGTATCCGCCCATTTCTCGAGACCGATGTTTGCAGAGAGCCAGTTGATGTCGTTTACGAAAAAGCTCTCGTGCTCACGGGCGTAGGTATAGATGCGGTCGTTTAGCCTGTTCACGAAGCCGGTAAGTCCGTGGATGTCGTAAACATCCCGGTTGCCAAGCAGCCTGAAATAGGGCATCTCGAAGTTGTTCTGGATTATCGGGCAGCTGAACTTCTCGGAAAGCGCCGTCCACATCTGCTCCAGCCTTGCGTATCTTTCGTCAAGAGCTGCGTCTATCTCCGCCGGAGACATCCTCACAGTCGGTGTAAAGTCGATGTTCCTTACAGTAGTGTGGATATAGATTATATCCGGCTTGAACTCGTCAAGCTCCGGATTTCCGAACACTGCATCCTGCCAGTACTGCTTGTACTCCGACTCGTAGAACTCCGGCTCGATGCCGTTGTTCAGCAGGAAAAGCTCCAGAGCTGCGATGACGTCGCTGGTGGTCGAGCCGCCGAGGACTGCAACCTTTTTGTGAATGCGGGAAGACCCGTCGGCAAGCAGGGTACGCTTTATGGACTTTTTCTTTTTCAGTATCCATTCGCTGTCAAAGGGGTAATTCAGTTCGTTCATTTCATTTCTCCTGTTCAGGCGTTCTCGTTGGATTTTTCTTTCAGCTCTCTGCCCTCACGCAGAAGCTCGTGCAGCTTTTCGCTGTCTCCCTCTGCAAGGGCATCGCGGTAGTCCTCAAGACATTTTATGATATGGGTTATCTCGCTGCCCAGGGCTTCCCTGTTCATCATGAAGAGGGATGTCCACATATCCTCGTTGAGCTTTGCGACTCTCGTAAGGTCCTTGAAGCTGCCTGCCGAAAATCCGGGCTGCTTCATAAGGCTTGGGCTCTTTACATAGGCGCTGGAAACGATATGTGCAAGCTGGGATGTGAAGGCGATAACTCTGTCGTGCTCTTCCGGTGAGGAAACGACGCACTTCGCAAAGCCTATATCATAAGCAAAAGCGCTGACCTCCCGGACTGCCGAGATAGCTGTGTCGTCCGTCGGGGTCATGATGAAGCTGGCCTTCTCGAAGAGGTTGTCCACCGAATAATCGAAGCCGGAGAACTCTCTGCCTGCCATGGGGTGACAGCCCACGAATCTGACGCCTGCTTCCTTTAAAGGCAGCTCAACGCCGGACACTATGCTCTGCTTTATTCCGCAGGTGTCGATGACGATACCGCCCTTTTTGAAATTCTCTTTGTTTTCGAGGATGAAATCCACCGTCTGCTGCGGATAGAGGCTGACGATCACAAGATCGCAGCGGCTGAGTCCCGAAGCATCTATCTCGCCGTCGATAGCCTCCTGGGAGAGAGCTGTCTTTATGGTGGCTTTGTTTATATCCAGAGCCAGCACGAGATGATCGGTGTTTTTCTTTATCGCCTTGGCAAGTGAGCCTCCTATAAGACCCAGTCCGACAATACCTATCTTCATATTCTCCACCTTATTTCTGCATACCAAATGCGGACGACAGCAGCCGTCCGCAGGTTGGGATCATATTGTGTGTATCTTATTTTCTGCATCGGAATGCTGATCTATCCCGAACTTTACATTTCTTCTGTGCTCGAAGAACTTGGGAGCTACCTTCGGGAACATAGCATAGGTGAGGACATCCTCTTCCTGCTCTGTCCAGTCGGCGCACTCCAGGCGCATTTTTTCAAGCTCGGGCTCCAGCAGGTCGGCAGGACGGCACTCGATAGCCTCTTCCTCTCCGAGTATCTGCTTCTTGAACTCGTCGCTGATAGCAACGGGAGTTCTGCCGTATTCGCCCTTGACCATGCCCTTGAATTCCTTGGTGACGGTCTTGTAGCGTTCGCCCATGATGATGTTGAAAACAGCCTGTGTTCCCACGATCTGGGAGGTAGGCGTAACAAGCGGAGGATAGCCCGAATCCTTGCGGACTCTCGGCACCTCGCGGAGAACTTCGTCCAGCTGATCTGCCTTTCCTGCCTGCTTGAGCTGCGAGAGGAGGTTCGAGAGCATTCCGCCGGGGACCTGATAGAGCAGCGCATTGGTGTTGGTGGCAAGCATAGAGGGGTCAAGAAGACCGCTGTCGATATATTTCTTTCTGAGGGTCATGAAATAATCTCTGATCTCATTGAGCTTGACGAGGTCGAGGCCGGAATCGTACTCTGTTCCCCGGAAGGTCGCAACTATGGACTCTGTGGGAGCATGAGAGGTTCCGAGAGCAAGAGGCGAGATAGCTGTATCAACGGAATCCACCCCTGCTTCAACGGCCTTGATTATGCACATGGAAGCAAGACCCGAGGTATAGTGGGTGTGCAGAGCTATCGGTATCTTAACGGCTGCCTTGAGATCCTTTACAAGAGATGCAGCCTCATAGGGAGTCAGCAGAGCTGCCATATCCTTGATGCAGATTGAGTCAGCGCCTGCGGCTTCTATCCTCTTGGCGTAATCCACATAATAATCGTGGGTGAAAACTTCGCCCAGGGTATAGGAGATAGCCACCTGAGCATGGCCTTTTTCCTTGTTTGCGGCTTTGATAGCTGTTTCAAGGTTCCTTATATCGTTGAGGGCATCGAAGATACGGATGATGTCGATGCCGTTTGCGATCGATTTCTGCACGAAATACTCAACGAGGTCGTCTGCATAATGGCGGTAGCCAAGCATATTCTGGCCTCTGAAAAGCATCTGGAGCTTGGTGTTGGGCATTTCTTTTCTTATTGTGCGGAGACGCTCCCAGGGGTCTTCATTCAGGAATCTGATGCAGGCATCGAATGTAGCTCCGCCCCATACCTCTGCGGAATAGTAGCCGATCTCGTCCATTTTGGAGAGTATGGGCTTCATATCCTCGATAGGCATTCTTGTTGCGATGAGCGACTGATGTGCATCACGCAGAGCGGTCTCGGTGATCTTAAGCTTTCCCATTCAAACCACCCTTTCCTCAGCCGATAACTGCCAGAACGGTGCCTGTCTCTACTCCGGAACCCTTGGAGGTGTTCACGCTGAGGACCTTGCCCTCAACGGGAGAGTTGACATCGTTCTCCATTTTCATGGCTTCGAGAACAAAGAGTGCCTGTCCTGCCTTTACGGTATCGCCAACAGCCACCTTGACATCGAGGATAGTTCCGGGCATCGGAGCAGTCACCTTTGTGCCGTCGGCAGCAGCGGGTGCAGGAGCAGGTGCGGCAGCAGGCTTGGGTGCTGCTGCAGGAGCAGCAGGAGCGGCAGGAGCAGGTGCAGCAGCGTCGGCTGCAAGCTCCTCAACTGATACGTCGTAGGCCTTGCCGTTTACGGTAATGTTATATCTTTTCATAGTATTGACCACCATTCTTTAAGATTTATTTTGATGTAAAAAAGCTTTATCACAGCTGGATATTCGAGTGCTTCTTGGGAAGCCTTGAAACACGCTTGCCCGAAAGCATATCGGCGGAAGCTGCTATCGCTGCACGCAGGCCTTCTGCATCGGCAACGATATCCACAGCGCCCTTCTGAGCAGCTGCGGCAGCTGACGCGCAGCCGGCAGCATATTCTGCGGCAAGCCTCTTTCTCTCGGCTGCAAGATCGGCAGCACCCTTGAGAGCGTCGTGGTTGAGGAACTCAACTGCGGTCTCGGGAGCAAGAGGAGTAATAACAGCGTCGGTCAAAGCGATGGTGACATCAGCATTGGCGCTCTTTCCTGCAAGGGCGATATAAGCCGAGCCGTAAGCCTTTCCTGTGATGACTGCGATCTTGACGGTCGTAGCCTCGGCATAGGCGTGAGCAAGCTTAGCCATGCTCTTCACTGCACCGGCAGCTTCTGTCTCGCTGTCTGCGGCAAAGCCCTCGGTGTCAACAAGTGTTATAACAGGGATGGCAAAGGCATCGCAGAAACGAACGAATCTAGCAATCTTTGAAGCATCGTCGGCGGTGAGCTTTTCGTCGGTCTTATTTGTTGCGGCAACGCCTACTGTTGAGCCCGAAAGAGAAGCAAGGGCAGTATAAGCTGCTGTGCCATACTCGGGATAGAGCTCGAGGACCGTATCCTTGTCGCATATAGACTTCGCGGCTTCGTCGGCAGTTTTTATAAAAGCAGTTGCCGGAGCATCAAACTCATACATGGGAACAGGAGAAAGATTGTTCTGGGGAAGTCTGCCGAGGATGTCCTTTGCGGCAACGACAGCAGCAACGTCCGACTCGCAGACAAGAGCAGCCGTACCGTTCTTTGCGGCGTTTTCGGCAGAGTTGGTGACAGAGCTGTTGGGAGCTGTATAAAGCTCTGCGTCCTTTGTGAGTATGGTGATATCGGCGCTTTCCGCAAGCATCGCAGCCGCACCGGAGCAAACTCCTGCTGCAACGGCGATCTGGGGAACCACTCCCGAAAGATTTGAAGCGGCAAGCAGCAGCTCGCCGTAAGCCTGCATAGCTGCAAAGCCGTCCTCGAGATCAGCGCCGTTGGAATCGTAGATACCGACAACGGGGACTCCCGTTTTAGCGGCAAGATCATAGACCTTTGCTATCTTATCCGCCTGGAGCTTTGTGACAGCTCCTCCTCTGACGGAAACGTCCTGCGAAAAAGCATAGACGGGGTTGCCGTCGGCATAGCCGAAGGCTGTGATAACGCCCGAAAGCTCGGAGCCGTTTGCGGCATAAGCATCGAGCTCGGTAAAGTTACCTTCATCAAACAGATATGTCAGACGGTCTCTTGCGGCACTTGCACGTCCTGCGAGGGCTGTGAGCTCCGAAAGAGAAGAATACTGCTGTGACATAAATGTATCCTCCATTCGATCTAAATTGCAGATGATTTTTAAATCTGCATTACATAAACATACATCATAATTATACTATTTTTTATCCTGTTTTACAAGAGCAAACGACAAAGCGAAAGCATTTTTTACAATTTAGTAATAATTTATCATCCCTGCCCCGAAAAAGAAAACGGCCCGGTTTTCATCCGAGCCTGCAAATCATTATATATTCCTCGTCGTTTTCGGAGACGGTCTCGAAGCCCAGCTTTGCGTACATCCCTGCGGCGTAGTTTGCTTTCTGTACCGCAAGGGACGCCTGCTTGAAGCCTTCGTTTCTCAACAGTTCCAGCATCCTTCGCATAAGCTCTGTCCCGATGCCCTGACCACGGTATTCTTTGTAGAGCGAGATCGCAAAGGAGGGCGTTTCATCGTCGATGTGGCCGTAGTCCTTCATTATCCTGACCCACACGGCACCCACTGCCCTGCCGGCTGTTTCTGCCGCAAGGGCATAGTCTCCCCGTCTGTCTCCGAAGCCGTCGGTATAGACCCGAAGCTCCGGCTTTTCAACGATGTCTTTCGGCGGCGGCTGAACACCCTCGGGGATGAATATCGCCTCGTACAAAAAGTCTTTCAGCAAGCCGTATTCGCTTTTATCAAGTGGTCTGATCTTATACTCCATAGCTACTCCGTTCAAGGGTCTGAATCTGCGTATCTCCATTCTTATCGCTCCTTTTTGAAGCTTTGCTTTACAGAAATTATATCTTGTAATGCGCATAAAGTCAAGCGCGGCAGGAATATTGATAATTGTAAATAAATCGTGAACGCTATTGACAGAAATCCTGCAATATAGTATAATGATTGCAATGAAATATTGCAAATGCTTTGAAGGGAAGAAAAGCATATTTCTTCGGTCACAGAGAGCCGCCGGCCGGTGAAAGGCGGTAAGGGAAATGTGTTATAGCTCGTCCCCGAGCAGATAAGGCGAAAAACAGTAGTTTTATACGGGAGCTCCCGTTACAGGGCGTCACATTGACTGATGTGAGTGAGGTATATGCGGCAACGCATATGCGAACAAGAGTGGTAACACGGGTCTATGCTCGTCTCTTATGGGAGACGGGTCTTTTTTATTTCTCGGGGAGGTGAGAGCCTATGGAAATGATAAACAAAAAAGCCGCAGTTATCGGCATTGCCGGAGCTGCTTTGTACTTCGTTTCCGTATCGCTGTTCATCGCAACTCAGAATGACATCCTGCTCACCCTTTGGGAGCTGATGACGGTTTTCGGAGCTGTTCTGGAGCTGGTTGTCCTGCTGCACATCGCTGACAGGAACGGCCTTGAAGGATCATACCTGACGCTGCTGAAGATCTTCCTGTCCGGGACGCTGATACTGACTTCCGCCGCACATTTCACAAGCATCGGAGTTATAAGGCCTCTTGCAGCCGACGGAAAATGTATCCCCGACTGGCTGAAGATCGGCAATTTCCCGAGCCTTGAAATGACCGTTGATTACACCGCCTGGGGATTTTTCATGGGAGCTGCTTTACTGGTGCTGGCTCTCGGGACGAAAAACAAGGGGCTGAGGAACATCTCCGCTGTGAGCGCTGTCCTGTGCTTTGCGGGGTTTGTCGGCAGTTTCTTCAATGAAAATCTGTGGTATCCGGCACCTATAGGATACGGCTTCGGCTTCCCGGTGATGTGCATTTTGCTTTTGAAGCAGAACAAGAAAACTAAAGTTGTAGATAAATAATTTGTATGGAGGTTTTGATATGAAAAACGCAAGCAAGTATATGAGAGGATATTATATGCCGCCTTATCCCTGCCTCAAATGGGCGGAGAAGGAATACATCGACAAGGCTCCGATATGGTGCTCTGTTGACCTGAGAGACGGAAATCAGGCCCTCATCATCCCCATGAGCTTAGAGGAAAAGCTGGAGTTCTTTGCGAAGCTCGTTGAGATCGGCTTCAAGGAGATAGAGATAGGCTTCCCTGCCGCAAGCGAGACGGAATATGAATTCTGCCGCACGCTTATCGAGAAAAATCTCATCCCCGACGACGTGACCATCCAGGTACTCACTCAGTCGAGAGAGCATATAATCAAGAAGACCTTCGAGGCTATCGACGGTGCAAAGCACGCAGTCGTCCACCTCTACAACTCCACCTCCGTTGCTCAGCGCGAGCAGGTTTTCCGCATGAGCCGCGAGGAGGTAAAGGAGATCGCTGTTTCGGGAGCAAAGATATGCGAGGAATACCGCAAGAAGGCTAACGGCAATATCACCTTCGAGTATTCTCCCGAGAGCTTCACAGGCACAGAGCCCGAGTATGCACTCGAGGTCTGCAACGCCGTCCTCGACGTTTGGCAGCCCACCCCCGAGAGAAAGGTCATCATCAATCTCCCTGTTACTGTTGAGATGAGCCTTCCCCACGTTTACGCTTCTCAGATAGAGTATATGTGCGAGAATATGAAATACAGAGAGAACGTCATCGTTTCACTTCATCCCCACAACGACAGAGGAACAGGCATCGCCTGCTCAGAGCTGGGTATGCTTGCCGGCGCTGACCGTATCGAAGGCACCTGCTTCGGAAACGGCGAAAGAACGGGCAACGTTGACATCGTGACGATAGCTCTCAATATGTACACCCACGGAGTTGACCCGCAGCTTGATTTCTCGGATATGCCTTCTCTTGTCGAGCTCTACGAAAGAGTTACGAGGATGAGAGTATATGAAAGACAGCCTTATTCGGGAGCACTTGTTTTTGCAGCCTTCTCCGGCTCGCATCAGGATGCTATCGCCAAGGGCATGAAGTGGCGTGAAGAGAAAGACCCCGAGCACTGGACCTGTCCCTATCTTCCTCTCGACCCGAAGGATGTGGGCAGACAGTACGACGGCGACGTTATCCGCATAAACTCCCAGTCCGGCAAGGGCGGTATCGGCTTCCTCATGGAGAAGAAGTTCGGCTACAATATGCCCAAGAAGATGAGAGAGAACTTCGGCTACGCCGTAAAGGACATCTCCGATCATCTCCACAAGGAGCTCATGCCCGACGAGATATACAAGATATTCAAGGAAAACTATCTCAACATCACTTCTCCGGTAAAGGTGATAGAGTCCCACTTCAAGCAGGAGCCTAACGAGCGCATCTCGGCAAAGGTCACTGTTTCTATCAACGGCGGAGAAGCCAAGGTATATGAGGCTGAGGGCAACGGACGTCTGAACGCTGTTGCAAACGCTCTCAAGGAGGCAACGGGGCTCAACTACACCGTTGAATCCTACGAGGAGCACGCTCTCGAGCGTCACTCCACCAGCGAAGCCGTTACCTACGTGGGCATTTCAGCCAACGGCAAAACGGTCTGGGGCGCAGGCAGGAACACGGACATCATCGTTTCCTCCATCAACGCTCTCCTCTCGGCAATCAACCACATAATGAAATAAGAGAATACAAACAAGCCCTCACGGTCATCGGCTGTGAGGGCTTTTGTTATGTCGATATGGATGCAGAGCTTTTCGGCCGAAGGGGTTTGGGGGCGATCGGAAAGCCCCCAAGAATTGCGTCCCTGATTTTAAGCGATTCTGCAAGGCCGATGCGTGCGTATCGCCGTAAATGCAAAAAGCTCAAAGCCCTCACGGTCATCGACTGTGAGGGCTTTTGCGTAAGCAAAATATTTATAACTCGTATCTCTTCATTTCCAGACGCTTTTCAAATTCATCCACAGGCAGCGGCTTGTCGAAGAGGAAGCCCTGTGCGAGGTCGCATTTGTTCTTTTTGAGGATACTGAGCTGCAAGGTGGTCTCTACGCCTTCCGCAAGGGTCGTCAGCCCCATTTCCTTTGCCATGGTGACAACATTTCGGAACATTATGTTCCTTGTGATGTCGGCGTCTTCCTTGTCCTCCGGCAGGAAGCTTCGGTCAACTTTCAGCACGTTCCAGGGTATAACTCGGATAAGGTTAAGCGAAGAATATCCCATGCCGAAATCATCCACCGAGGTGCAGATCCGGTTTTCCTGCAAACCGACGACTATCCGCTGCAAAGCTTTGAACTCAACGTCCGTCGTCGTTTCCGTAAGCTCTATCTCGATAAGCTCGTGGGGAACGTTATGGCTATCCACTATCTTCAGTATATCGTCGAGAAGACGCTCGTTCGTGATGTGCTTGCGGGAGAAATTCACGGATGTACGCACAACATCCCTGCCTTCATCGAGCCACTTGCGGACATATCCGCACACCAGATCAAGGACATAGAAATCCAGCTTGCAGATATCGTTGGTCTGCTCGAGTATGGGGATGAACTCCAGCGGCGGAACTATCCTGCCGTCCTTGAACCACCGGCAAAGAGCCTCAGCTCCCCTTATCTCGCCGGTTTCGGTATCGACTTTAGGCTGGAAGAAAGCCTTAAACTCCTTATTTTCCAAAGCCTCCGGGAACTGCTGGCGGATACGCATGGCGTGTTCTCTGCCTTCGATAAGAGACTCGTTATAGAACAAGATGCTGTCCTGTCCTCCGGTCTGGGCTATGCGGCAGGCATACATTATCTTGCCCATTATCATATTGGGCTCTGCCACCATATAGCCGTCGGGTATGATGAATATACCGGCGCAGCAGGTTATGGGCGTGGTGTGTCCCTCGTCGTCATATGGCACATCTGCGTGGCTAAGATAACTTATCAGCTCGTCCAGCTTGTCCTGGGGGAATATGCAGACAAAGCTGTCTCCGCCGAGACGCGAGACTATGCCCTTGCCGCCTGAAAGCTCTTCAATGTGCTTATAGTGGTTCATCAGCACCTTGTCCCCTGCGTCACGGCCGTAGCTCTCGTTCACAAGGGAAAAATGTCTGAGATTGTAATTCATGGCAACCATGCCGTCAAAGCCGCCGGGCTTTCCGTGCCAGGCGAGGAATCTGAAAAAGCTTCTTGAGTTCCTGAAATCCTGGTCGTCATAGAAAGCAAGCTGGACCGCGATATCCTGGAGCCTGTTGCGGCTGATAAATCTCAGCACGGTACGCATGGTAAGGTCTGCTCTCTCAAACTCCTTCTCGGTAAGGTCGGGCTCGTCATCAGCCATATAGATCGTCATAGTTGCGATCGACATAAGGCGCGATTCTATACGGACAGTATGGACAGGTCTGCCTCCCTTGCCCGTGTCATAGCTTATAAGAGTTTCTCCGCGTCCGAGCTGTTCGTCCACAGGGCTCATATAAACACTCGTAACGCCCTTGGAGAGCCTGAGCAGCGCAGAGATCTCGTTCAGCAGCCGTTCTATATTAGGAATAACGAACTGGTCTTTGTTGACAGCGATCTCGGAGATCAGCTGTTCAAAAAGCATCGGGAACCGATCTTCGGTCTTATTGATTTCTTTCAAGCTATCCGCCTCCATTTCAAAGAATTGCCGGTCTGTTTAGTGTAATTATCTGAATGTGCAAAAAAACTCATTTCTTCCTCCAGTTAAGGAAATCATCATATTCAAGGGGCTTTGCATAGTAATAGCCCTGGAAGCTGTGGACATTGCACTGCCTGAGTATCTCGCTCATTCCCGGAGTCTCGATACCCTCTACGCAGACAATCGCTCTGCAGGTATTTGCTATCATAACGAAAGATTTTACAAGTTCCCGTTCCTTGCTGTCCTTTTCGATCATACGGACAAGGCTGCGGTCTATCTTTATCGTGTCGAACTGCAAGTTCTTGACGATGCCGATAGATGAGAAGCCTGTTCCGAAGTCGTCGAGAGCCACCTTCACTCCCCTGCTTCGGAGACTGGTGATTATATTATTCAGCATATTGATGTCAAGGAGCCTGCACCTCTCTGTTACTTCCAGGCAGAGATGATCCGGCGGGTAGTCTTCCTCCTCGAGAATGCCCATTACCATATCGACGAAATCCGGCTTTTCCAGCTGGGAATAGGACAGATTGACGTCGATGACAAAATCCTGGTCAGCCTCAAGCACCTTCTTGGCTTCTCTCACGGCTGTGGAAAGTATCCATTCTCCGAGCGACGGGAAAAGCGGGTCTTTTTCGAGCATAGGGATAAAGAGATCAGGCGGTACTACGCCGTATTCGTCATTCCTCCACCTTAAAAGTGCTTCGGCGCCGATAAGCTTTTCGCTCTGAGCATCCACAACGGGCTGATACATAAGATAGAAGCCCTTGAAACCCTGGGGTATGGAAGCTCTGATGGAGTGGAACTTCTCGACCTTCCGCCGGTTGCCGCTGTTCAGGTCGTCGTTGAACTCAACGAGGTCGCCGTGTTTCAGGGTCTTCGATTCGTTATAAGCGAATGTGAGACAGGCCATAATGGTCTGGCTGTCGATATTGAAATTGTCTATATCAATAAGGCCGGAATTGAGCTCCAGCATTATATGCTTACCGTCGATATAGATGCCCTCTCTGTAATACGAACGGAGATTATCGTAACGGGCTCTGGATTCTTCCAAGGAAAGGGTCGTGCTGAGTATCGCAAACTTCGTGCCGTCCAGCCTGAAAACGTCTCCGCCGTTTCCGACGTACTCAAAGAGATAACGCCCGAACTTCTGCAGCACGAGATTTCCGAAATGATAGCCATAGACCTCGTTTATCTCGGAGAACTTTGCGATGCCGACAATGGAGATGCGCATTTTTATGTTCTTGACGATATTATACTGTATCTCCTCAAAGAAGCCGTACTGGTTCATAAGGCCCGTAAGGCTGTCGGTATTGCTCTGAACGCCGTGGTCTCTTATGATGCCGGCAAAGAAATCCGGCACTCCGTTGCCGTCATGAAGCACTTTGCCCTTGCAGGTGCAGAGATTATACTCGCCGTTTATCCTTCTGGCTCTGTACTGCATATCATGGTCTGCTGCTTCGCCGCGGAAGATCATATCGATACCGGTGCGGTATGCTTCCTTGTCTTCCTCGTGGATACGCTCTTCCCAGAGCTTTCCTGCGCCGTACATATACTCCGAAGGCAGTCCGTAGGCGGAGACAGCCGCTTTCGACCATCTTGAAAAATCGTATCTTATGTCACAGATATAGACGTACAGTCCCTCTGCGGAGAGAGAGTTCATCTCGAACAGGCCGTCGAGCATCCTCTTGCGGTTTGCCGGTATCTCGACTCTTTCGGTCTTTGGCTGTTCGATCTCTACGGCATGATCGCCTTTTTTAAGAGCGACCTTATCGTTATACATATTTTCGTCGGCACGCTTGAAAACGTCCGATACTTTGAGGTCGGATCGTATGTCGTAAACTCCGATGCCCACAGCAACGACAGGACCATTGCCGCGTTTTAAGTTATTGAGCACACGCTTGCGGAGCATATCCACAAGCTCCGTTCTCTTTTCGTAGTCGTTTCCTGCAAGCACGGCAGCAAACTCGTCACCGCCGATGCGAAAAACAGGGCTGTGAGCGAAAATTCCGCATATCATCCTGCAGGAAGCCTTGATATACTCGTCTCCTGCCTTGTGGCCCTGGGTGTCGTTTACGTGCTTGAGGTCGTTTATATCGCAGATAACGATAGCAAAGGGAGAATGACCCAAGCCGCTGTCGATGCTTTTCTGTATCGCCTCCTCGAACTCGTGGTATGCGGTCATGTTCCTTGTGCCCGTAAGTCCGTCACGTCTTGCAAGCTCGTTGGCACGGTTGAGAGCCTCTATCTGCTCCTGCTCCTTCTTTACCTCTTCGTCGATATTTTCGAGACCTACGATAAAGTGTACGTTATCGTTTGATCGCATTATCGTGAGCCTTGTATAAGACATTATTCCATCGACGATACGTCTGTAATCAGCGCAGTACTGTCTGGAATCTTCAAGTGTCGAGATGATATAGTCCTTGTCTGTGATGGCAAGGATACGGTCTCTGTCCTCCTCGTGGACAACATTATTTACTACATTTACAGATTCAACATAAAAGCTTTTTCCTTCAAATATCAGCGACGGGTCGGTTATTATAGCACCGGAGGAATACTCGAAGTATTCGCCGGTCTCGCTGTTTATGTAATAGATTAGGTCGTAGCGCTGGGCAAGGCTGTTTACCATCTGAACATAGGCGTCGTTCTTTCTCTTCGACTCCTCAAAGGCTTCCAGTGCCTTGACCTCGTTGTCGATGTTTTCGAGGCAGACAAGGATATGCTTCTTATCGCTTGCCCATATCTGCGAGCAGCGGCAGTGCATGATGATCCCGTTCACCAGCAGCCTGTATGCGGCAGTGAACATCTTGATGTTTTTCAGGTTGTCCAGCATATTCTGCTTCTCGAACAACGGCATCACGCGCTCACGGTCGTCTGGGTGAATGAACTTTTTCAGGTTCTTTTTGCTCTCGCTGAAGAAATCGCTGCCGGTGACAGGCACGTTCAGGCTCTTGTATGTATCAGTGGAGGAATATTCAAAATAGACATTCGTCTCCATATCGACATAATAAAGGGTGTCGAAATGCTCGGCAAGGCTCTCCGCGATCTGATTGTAGATCTCGTTTTCCTTTTCGAGCTTTTCTGCCTGCATCCTCTCCCTGACCTGCTTGTCAACGTTCATGACGCCGAGGATGAAATAATCGTCGTCCTTTCCGACGCCGCGTATCAGACTGAGTGCATGATAAACAGGCTTGCCGTCTATCATAAGGCGGTACTCTATCCTTTTGGCTGAACCCTTGTCAACAAGGGAGAGCAGGTTTTCCTTCTGTATATCCTGCATGAAGATATGCTTGTCATCTTCAAAGATGACCTTGTCGGCATCCCTGATAAGGTTCTTGAAGAAGTCTTTTCCTCCCTGCTCGATATGCAGCGAACGGAACTCCGGATCGGCAGAATACCACTGATATTCATTTGTCTTTGCATTGACATAATATACGCTGGTGTACTCAACGAGCAGCGCCTCAGCGATCTTGTTAAATATAGGGTCATTGTTTATCACGAAAACACCTCCCCGAATGAATGATATATATAATTATTATACTACATTTGTTCGTATAAATCAATAAGTTTTTCAGCAAATACAGATTTTTATGCAATATGCCCAAGAACAGCCCTCATATTACAGCAAAAAGCCCCCACGGATCAAACCGTGAGGGCTCGTTGTTATTCAGATATAATATCTAAACGTTTTCCAAAGCTTCGGAAATTACTTTGCCTCTGCGATAGCAGCCTGAGCAGCAGCCAGTCTTGCGATCGGAACGCGGAAAGGCGAGCACGATACATAGTCAAGACCGATCTTATGGCAGAACTCAACGGACGAAGGATCGCCGCCATGCTCGCCGCAGATACCGCAGTGGAGCTTCGGATTTACGGGCTTACCAAGCTCGATAGCCATCTTCATGAGCTTGCCTACGCCATCCTGGTCCAGCTTAGCGAAGGGATCACTCTCAAAGATCTTCTTGTCATAGTAAGCGTTCAGGAACTTGCCTGCGTCGTCTCTCGAGAAGCCGAATGTCATCTGAGTGAGGTCGTTTGTGCCGAAGCAGAAGAAGTCTGCATTAGCAGCGATCTCGTCAGCGGTAAGAGCAGCTCTCGGGATCTCGATCATTGTACCAACTTCATACTTGAGGTCAGCGCCTGCCTCAGCGATAACAGCGTCAGCAGTCTCAACAACTACCTTCTTAACGAACTTGAGCTCCTTAACATCGCCGACCAGCGGGATCATTATCTCGGGCTTAACGTTCCAGTCAGCGTGAGCCTTCTGAACGTTGATAGCAGCCTTGATAACAGCCTTGGTCTGCATAGCAGCGATCTCGGGATAAGTAACAGCCAGACGGCAGCCTCTGTGACCCATCATGGGGTTGAACTCATGCAGAGAAGCGATGAGAGCCTTGATGTCCTCAACGGACTTGCCCTGAGCGTCTGCAAGAGCCTTGATGTCAGCTTCCTCTGTGGGAACGAACTCATGGAGAGGAGGATCGAGGAATCTGATGGTAACAGGGTTACCCTCGAGAGCCTCATAGAGAGCCTCAAAGTCAGCCTGCTGCATCGGCTCGATCTTAGCAAGAGCAGCTTCTCTCTCCTCAACAGTATCAGCGCAGATCATCTCTCTGAAAGCAGCGATCCTGTCAGCCTCGAAGAACATATGCTCTGTACGGCAGAGACCTATACCCTCTGCACCGAGCTCTCTTGCCTTCTTAGCGTCTGCGGGAGTATCAGCGTTGGTCCTTACCTTGAGCTTCCTGTACTTGTCAGCCCAAGCCATGATCCTGCCGAACTCACCTGCGATAGTAGCGTCAACAGTGGGGATAACGCCCTCGTAGATGTTACCGGTTGTACCGTCGATGGAGATGTAGTCGCCCTCAACGAAGGTCTTGCCGGCCAGCTCGAACTTCTTGTTAACTTCGTCCATCTTGATGTCGCCGCAGCCGGAAACGCAGCACTCGCCCATTCCTCTTGCAACAACAGCAGCGTGAGAGGTCATACCGCCTCTAACTGTCAGGATACCCTGAGCAGCCTTCATACCGGTGATGTCCTCGGGAGAAGTCTCAAGTCTTACGAGGATTACCTTTTCGCCCTTTTCAGCCCAAGCAACAGCGTCGTCAGCAGTGAATACTACCTTACCGCAAGCAGCTCCGGGAGAAGCGCCGAGGCCCTTGCCCAGAGGAGTAGCAGCCTTGATAGCCTTTGCATCGAACTGCGGATGGAGAAGGGTGTCAAGGTTTCTCGGATCGATCATCGCAACAGCTTCCTGCTCGGTCTTGTGGCCCTCGTCAACGAGGTCGCAAGCGATCTTCAGAGCAGCCTGAGCGGTTCTCTTACCGTTTCTGCACTGCAGCATATAGAGCTTGCCGTCCTCAACGGTGAACTCCATGTCCTGCATATCATGATATCTGTTTTCGAGAGTCTCGCAAACCTTTACGAAATCAGCATAAGCCTGCGGGAACTTCTGAGCCATCTCTTCGATGGGCATAGGAGTACGAACGCCTGCAACAACGTCTTCGCCCTGTGCATTGGTGAGGAACTCGCCCATGAGCTTGTTCTCGCCTGTTGCGGGGTCACGGGTAAATGCAACGCCTGTACCGCAGTTGTCGCCCATGTTGCCGAATGCCATCGACTGAACGTTAACAGCGGTGCCCCAGCTGAAGGGGATGTCGTTGTCACGTCTGTAAACGTTAGCTCTGGGGTTATCCCAAGAACGGAATACAGCCTTGATAGCGCCCATCAGCTGCTCCTTAGGATCTGCGGGGAAGTCGGAACCGATCTTAGCCTTATACTCAGCCTTGAACTGTCCTGCGAGCTCCTTGAGGTCGTCAGCTGTAAGCTCAACGTCCTGCTGAACTCCTCTTTCTTCCTTCATCTTGTCGATCAGCTGCTCGAAATACTTCTTGCCGACCTCCATAACAACGTCGGAATACATCTGGATGAATCTTCTGTAGCAGTCCCAAGCCCATCTGGGGTTATTGGACTTTGTTGCGATAGTCTCAACAACGTCCTCGTTGAGGCCGAGGTTGAGGATGGTATCCATCATACCGGGCATTGAAGCTCTTGCTCCCGAACGAACGGAAACGAGAAGCGGATTTTCCTTGTCGCCGAATTTCTTTCCGGTGATCTCTTCCATCTTAGCGATGTACTCTTTGATCTCAGCCTGGATCTCCTCACTGATTCCGCCGTCCTCATAATACTGAGTGCAGGCCTCTGTTGTGATAGTGAAGCCCTGGGGAACAGGGAGGCCGATGTTTGTCATCTCAGCGAGGTTAGCACCCTTACCGCCGAGAAGTTCTCTCATGTTGGCATTACCCTCAGAGAAAAGATAACAATACTTTGCCATTGGTTTTCTACCTCCAATTTAATTTAGTGATCCCAAAAGACGTCCTCCGCACAAGCGGACAGACTGTCCTACGGTAACAATAACATTATAGCAGATTTTCCTCAAAATTACTATAGTTTTTATCAATTTTTTCACTCAGATTTTTATACAAGATTTAGTGGTTCTTTTTGTATATCCTGCACAAATATATGGTTTACCCCCATATTTGCCCGATAAAAATTTATAAAGTTTACAATTAGTTAACATAGGTTGATGTGTTCCCGAAGGGGTTTGTAGGTGATCTTGACCGCCAGGAAATGAAAGAGCGTATCCGAAGGGGTTTGCGACCGATCGGAAAGCCCCCAACAAAAGCGTGCTGCTATGTTTTGTTCAAAGAAAAGATTTAAGCATGGCACAACTGTAGGGGCGTACCTGCGTGTACGCCCATCCTGCTGAGGCTCTGCCTTTGGAATCCGCCAAGGGCTAACGCCGCCCTTGGAATCGGCGAATGCGCTACGCGGTTGTTGCTTTCTGCTTTTCGCGTTGACATTTTCGCTTTAATATTGTATAATTGTTACGATATATTAAAATTCTATCGTGAGGTGATCTCTATGAGAGCAAGCGGTATCTTGATGCATATCTCTTCCCTGCCCGGCAGATACGGCATCGGCAAAATGGGCAAGGAAGCCCGCGCATTCGCCGATTTCCTCAAAAAAAGCGGCCAGAGCTACTGGCAGATACTCCCCGTATCTCCCACAAGCTACGGCGATTCCCCCTACCAGAGCTTCTCGGTCTATGCCGGCAACCCTTATTTCATCGACTTCGACCAGCTCGAAGCCGAAGGCCTGCTGAAAAAGGCTGAATACTGCCGCGCAAACTGGGGCAGCGACCCTTCCTGTGTTGACTATGAGCTGCTTTACAAGAAGGTCTTCCCCGTGCTGAAAAAGGCATACGCCCGGTTCAGGCCCGATGATGCTTACAAGGCATTTGAAGAGGAGAACGCTTCTTGGCTCGGGACCTACGCTTTGTTCATGTCCCTAAAGGACGCACACGGCGGCAAAGCCTGGGCTGAATGGGAGAAGCCCCTGAGGATGCACGAAGCTAAGGCTGTTGCTGCGGCTGAGAAGAAATACAGCGCGGAGATAGGCTTCTGGAAGTTCGTTCAGTTTGAGTATTTCAAGCAATGGAAGGCTTTGAAGGGTTATGTGAACTCCCTCGGCATCGACATGATCGGCGACATCCCGATATACGTGGCATACGACAGCGCAGAGGTGTGGGCTACGCCGGGTTACTTCCTCCTTGACGAAGACAAAAAGCCCATTGATGTTGCAGGCTGTCCGCCGGATGTTTTCACGGCCAAGGGACAGCTCTGGGGCAATCCTCTTTACCGCTGGGACGTTATGGCGGCCGAGGATTACAAGTGGTGGATCGACCGCATCCGTGCTGCCTGCGAGATGTATGACGTTGTGCGCATCGACCATTTCCGCGGATTCGAGAGCTACTACACCATCCCCTACGGCAACGAAGATGCGATAATCGGAGAATGGCGCAAGGGCCCGGACATGGCTTTATTCAAGGAAGTGAAGAAGCAGCTGGGCAAGTGCCGGATAATCGCCGAAGATCTGGGCTTCATCACGCCGAAAGTCGCAAAGCTGCTTAAAGCCAGCGGTTTCCCGGGGATGAAGGTGCTTGAATTTGCATTCGACGCTTCCGGCGAGAGCACCTACCTGCCCCACAATTTCCAGAACACCAACAGCATCTGCTACACCGGCACCCACGACAACGAGACCCTTACGGGCTGGGCAAGGGGTATGAGCAGGAAGGATGCGGCTTTTGCCAGGAAATATCTCAACGTCAAGCGGAACAAGGAGATTCCCGAGGCTGTGATAAGGGCTGCATGGGCAAGCGTTTCAGAGACGGCCATAGCTCAGATGCAGGATTTCCTGGGTCTCGATAACAAGGCTCGGATGAACACGCCCTCGACCCTGGGCGGCAACTGGCAGTGGAGAGCATCAAGCGATGACTTCACCGACGAGCTGGCGGAAAAGATTTTTGACCTGACCAAGACATACGGCAGGCTGGCGAAAGAAAAGACAAATAAACATTCGGAGGAAAATAATGGATAAGAATTATTTGCTTGATGAGATAAACAAGGACCTTGCAGGAAAGTTCGGCGTAAAGGCCGAGAAGGCAACGCCTGTCCAGCTGCACGAGAGCATTTCGGCAGTCATCATGCGCGAGATAGCCGAGAGATGGGAAAAGAGCCGAGAGAAACATCTTGCGAACCGCCGTGCCTGCTATCTATCAATGGAATTCCTCATGGGCAGGGCTGTATATAACAACCTGCTGGTGCTGGGGATAAAGAATGACGTTGACGAAGCCCTCAAAGCCTCGGGACGTTCTCTTGCCGAGCTTGAGGAGATAGAAGACGCAGCTCTCGGAAACGGAGGCCTCGGCAGACTTGCTGCCTGCTTCCTCGATTCCGCTGCCACACACGACATCCCCCTGGACGGCTACGGCATAAGATACAAATACGGTCTGTTCAGGCAGGCCATAGAGAACGGCTTCCAGCGGGAATATCCCGACGACTGGCAGAGACAGGGCGATCCCTGGAGCAAGCGCTGCGATGCTGAGGCTGTGGCTGTTGAGTATTCGGACATGACAGTAAAGGCTGTGCCCTACGATATGCCCGTTATCGGCTGCGGAACGGAGAACATCGGAACTCTGCGTCTCTGGCAGTCCGAGGCTTACGACAGCTTTGATTTCGACAGCTTCAACTCCGGCGACTACGACGGCGCTGTAAAAGCCGCAACAGATGCCGAGAATATATGCAAAGTCCTCTACCCCAACGACAACTTCGACGAAGGCAAGAAGCTCAGGCTCAGGCAGGAGTATTTCTTCTCGGCAGCTTCCCTTGCCGACATCACAGCCAAGCACTTCAAGCGCTTCGGCAACCTCGACAACCTCGCCGACTTTGTGACGGTACAGCTCAACGACACACACCCCGTCATCTCTATCCCCGAGCTTATGCGCCTGCTCGTTGACAAGTACGGCTGCGGATTTGAACAGGCCTTCGACATCACACGCAAAGTGTTCAACTACACAAACCACACCGTTATGCAGGAGGCTCTGGAGAAATGGGATTCCCGTCTTGTGGAAAAGCTGCTGCCCCGTGTCTATGCCTTTGTGCTGATGATAAACGAGAGGTTCATCAAGGATATGTACGCCCTCGGCAAGGACAGAGAGTTCATCACTAAGCTGGCTCCTATAGCAGAGGGTCAGGTGAGGATGGCAAATCTTGCCTGCTATGCTTCGAGCTATGTGAACGGTGTTGCTCAGATACACACCGAGATACTCAAAGCCTACACCCTCAAGGAATGGTACGAGCTTTATCCCGAACGTTTCCAGAACAAGACCAACGGCATAACCCAAAGGCGCTGGCTGGCTCTCTGCAACGAAGAGCTTTCGGCACTCATCACAAGGCTTCTCGGCAGCGATGCCTGGGTACGCGACCTCGACGAGCTGAAAAAGCTCATACCATACGCCGAGGACGAGGCTGTTCTCCGGGAATTCATCTCGATCAAGAAAACCAAGAAGCAGCAGCTCGTTGATTTCGTGAAGCAGCACGACGGCGTTGAGCTTGATGCAGATTTCATCTTCGATATACAGATCAAGCGCCTGCATGAGTACAAGAGGCAGCTGCTCAACGCTTTGTCTATCCTCTACATCTACTACGGCATCAAGGACGGCTCGATAAAGGACTTCACCCCCACGGCTTTCATCTTCGGAGCAAAATCAGCCCCGGGCTACAGGCGTGCAAAGGCTATCATTAAACTCATCGGCGAGATCGGCAAGCTGATAGAAGCAGACCCCGAGGTCTCGAAGCTCATTAAGGTACTGTTCGTGCAGAACTACAACGTGAGCTACGCCGAGAAGCTCGTTGCCGCTGCTGACATCTCCGAGCAGATCTCCACAGCCGGAACAGAAGCCTCCGGCACCGGCAACATGAAGCTCATGCTCAACGGAGCTGTGACTCTCGGAACTCTTGACGGAGCAAACATCGAGATCGCAGAGGAAGCCGGTGAAGAGAACGAGTATATCTTCGGCGCAAAAGTCGAAGAGCTTGAAAAGATCATGCCCGACTACGACCCGAGAAAACTGCTTTTCAAAGACGAGAAGATCAGGCGTGTCCTCGGCAAGCTCATCGACGGTTCTCTTGACGACGGCGGAGTTCCCAGCTTTGAAGAGGGCAGCTTTGAGGAGCTTTACAAGGCTCTGACCGACGGTGCATCCTGGCACGTTCCCGATCACTACTATGTGCTTGGCGATCTTGAGGATTACGTCGAGACGAAGCTCCGCGCAAACGCCGACTACCGCGACGAACTGAAATTCGCAAAGAAATGCTGGCTGAATATGTGCAACGCCGGAAAATTCTCCTCCGACAGAACAATAAAGGACTACGCAGAAAATATCTGGAAAGTCTGAGCATAACAAAAACAGCGTCCCGTTCACAGCGAGACGCTGTTTCCTTTTCTGTTATTGTTATTTATTCTTCCGCGCCATTGCAGCTATCGCATTTGCACAGCCCTCTGTGCCGAGGGTCGTGCTGTTGAAGCAAACATCGTAAGTCAGCATGGACGACCAGTTCTTTCTGGTATTCACGTTGAAGAAATCCGCACGCTTTTTGTCGTAGCGTTTCAGGGTGTTCTCAACGTCCTTGTAGGGGATATTATGCTCATCGACTGCTCTTTCCGTGCGGCTCTCATTTGTCGCGTAGATGTACACCTTTAAGGTCGGAACTGCATTTTTAAGGATATATCCTGCACAGCGTCCGACGATAACGCAGGGGCCTTTTTTGGCGATCTTGGTTATTATCTCCGCCTCTGCGGCAAAGACTTTCTCAAAGGCGTCCAGCTCCTTTTCACGCTTGATGCGGAAGGATATAGGAGTCTTCAGCGGATTGATAACGCTTTCCTCCAGCTTCTTGACTTCGTCATAGGAAATGCCCATTTTCTTTGCAGCCATCTCGATTATCTCACGGTCATAACAGGGTATGCCCAGCTTTTCCGCAACGAGCCTGCCGATCTCGCTTCCTCCGCTGCAATACTGTCTTTCAATAGCTACGACGCTGATCTTTTCCATTATCCTTACCCCCCGTTTTGTTGTTCTCCCAAAGTTCAGAGACTGATTTATGTTATCATATATCAATTATAACGCCGCCGAACAAGAATGTCAATTACAGTATTATTACAACTGCCGTTTTCTCCGATCATTTTTCGCCCAGAAGGGTGTTGACGATGTACGAAGCCATTATGAGCCCTGCACAGCTCGGGACGAATGCCGTGCTGCCGGGGAGTATCTTCCCGTCCTCGGAAGGACCGGGCCTGCGTGCTTCCTCTCTTGAATAGACTACGGTCAGCTTTTCCACTCCCCGCTTTCTCAGCCTGCTTCTCATGGCCCTTGCAAGAGGGCACACGCTTGTGGAATATATGTCCGCAAGCTCCAGCAGCTCGGGATGTATCTTGTTGCCCGCACCCATGGAAGATACAAGAGGCACCCCTGCCTCCTGACACCTTGCTGCAAGCTCGACTTTTCCGGGGATGAAATCTATGGCGTCGGCAACGAAATCGAACCGGGAAAGCTCGACTTCATCGGCTGTATCAGGAGCATAGAACATAAAATGCCCCTCGGCTTTACAGTCCGGATTTATGGACAGTATCCTTTTTACGGCTGCATCTGTCTTGGGTTCTCCCACGTTGTCCGCAAGGGCTATTATCTGCCTGTTTATGTTCGAGGTGGATACGCTGTCGTTGTCGAAAACATCTATGGCACCGACTCCGCAGCGTGCAAGAGCCTCGATGACATACCCTCCGACGCCGCCTGCTCCGAAGACGGCTACCCTTTTATCCGCAAGAGTCTTTGCCTTGTTTCCGTAAACGAGCTCAAGTCTTGAAAGATCCATTTCACTCCTCCTCGTTACCGGTATCTGCCTTGTCCCGGATCACCCTGTCGCGCTCCCAGTCAAAGTCGTCATAAGTGTCCAAAAAATTGTACCTTTTGCCCTTGTATTCGTACTCGATGACCGTCCTGAGATTAACGTTATACACGCTCTTGAAGATATTGGTCTCCACGAAATCGTTGCCCTTTGCGAGATTTGCGATAAGCTCCTTTATCTCCTGGCGCTTCGAGACCTCGCCGCTTTTCTCTGCCTGTCCCAGCTTTTCCGTCAGCCGGCAGGCGCAGGCGATGAACTCAAGGTCATTATAATTCACCCACTGCTTGATGTGCTCTTCCCTGACCATATATAGGGGTCTGATAAGCTCCATGCCCTTGAAGTTCTGGGAGTGGAGCTTCGGCATCATGGTCTGCACCTGTCCGCCGTAGATCATCCCCATAAGTATGGTCTCGATAACGTCGTCGAAGTGGTGGCCGAGAGCTATCTTGTTGCAGCCCAGCTCCTTCGCAAAAGCGTAGAGATGTCCCCTCCTCATCCTTGCGCAGAGATAGCAGGGGTTCTGCTGCTGGTTCGCAACGATGCCGAATATCCGCGTCTCGAAGAACTTTATGGGGATATTCATAAGCTTTGCGTTATCCTCGATGCGCCGGCGGTTGCGCTCGTTATACCCGGGGTCCATGCAGATGAATTCCAGCTCAAAATCCGTCTCGGAATACTTCTGCAAATGCTGCATACATTTTGCAAGCAGCATGGAATCCTTGCCTCCCGAGATGCAGACGGCTATCTTGTCGCCGTCGTTTATCATCTTATATTCCTTGAGTCCCATAACGAACTTGTTCCAGATATCCTTGCGGAAGCGTTTTATAAGGCTTCTCTCGATAAGCTGACAAGGGGTGAGTTCTCTTGGCATTTAAACAACAACTCCTTCGGGCATCTGCCCGGAACTGATACTCTACAATTATACTATGTTTTTCCCGGCAAGTCAAGAGCAGCCGATCAATGCAATATAAAAGGCGCTCCCGGATCGAAGCGCCTTTTTTGTGTTTGGAAAGACTACTGCTTTTTCTCCTCGGCCTCAAGCTGAGATGTGCAGTTCGGGCATCTTGTAGCCTCGATGTTGATGTCGGTCTTGCAGAAGGGGCAGGTCTTGGTGGTGGGAGCAGCATCCTCTTCTTCCTTCTTGCCGATAGACATAGCCTTGTTTATAGCCTTGAGCAGCATAAACAGGACAAGCGCCATGATGATGAAGTTGATAACGGCTGTGATGAACTTGCCGTATGTAAATGCAACTCCGTTGATCGTGAACGCACCGCCTACTTCGCCGTTGCCGGGGATGAGGCTGAGCAGAGGATTGATGAAGCTGTCGGTCAGTGCAGTTACGATATTGCCGAAAGCTGCACCGATGATAACACCGATAGCCATGTCCATAACGTTGCCCTTAAGCGCAAACGCCTTGAACTCTTCCAAAAACTTTTTCATATTGAGAACACCTCACAAATAAAAATTTTAGCATCTATATTATAACACAGCTTTTAGCAGAATGCAACACTTTTTTGACTGTTTTTTAATATTTTTGTCGAGACTCCCCAAAAGACAAACAGGTCACTCACTTCTCATTTGCTCTTTACAATATGATATATCTGTGTTATAATGGAAACAGCCGGCAGGGTGCTGTCCGGCAAATAATGCTTACGAAAGGCTGAATACTATGACCTACAAGGAAGAATTCATAAGATTTATGGTTGACAGCGGCGTTCTCACCTTCGGCGAGTTCACGCTGAAAAGCGGCAGAAAGGCTCCTTACTTCATCAACTGCGGAAACTACAAGACCGGCGAGCAGCTCTCCCGTCTCGGCGGATTTTACGCCGACTGCATACACGACAACGGCATCGAAGCCGAAACCCTCTTCGGCCCTGCATACAAGGGCATACCCCTTGCTGTCTCGGCTGTCATCGCACTTTCCGAGAAATACGGCATGAACGTTTCCTACTGCTTCGACAGAAAGGAAGCAAAGGATCACGGCGAAGGCGGTATGTTCGTGGGCAAGAAGCTCTCGGACAAAGAGAAAGTCATAATCATCGATGACGTTATGACCTCCGGCAAGGCTATGAGAGAATCCCTGCCCAAGCTGAAAAGCGCTGCGGATGTTGACGTTACGGCCATGGTCATAACCGTTGACAGGATGGAGAAGTCTCTCGACTCCGAGCTCTCGGCAGTACAGGCTGCATACAAGGAATTCGGCGTTAAAGTTTACTCTATCGTCAACATCGAGGACATCATAAAAGCCATCGAGGACGGCATCGTTGAGGGCAAGGAATACCTGCCTGCCATGAAGCAGTATCTTGCAGACTACGGCGCAAAATATTGAGGCGCATCTTTCTTTAGGCACTATATACAGTTTATTTTAAATTATTTGTGTATTATTGTCTCTGCCCCTTGGGTTGTAATTGATTTGTAGCTAAATGTAACTGGCTTGTTCTTGAATTTGCCTTTGCCATGGCTATAATTATAGTTGTAGAACAACAGAAAAGGGCAAAAGAATGTTACTGCTAAGCCAATTGCTTAGCTCGTTTCATCCTCTCCAAAATTTTTACACAAGCAGGAAGGCAGCCAATAGGCTGTCTTTTTGCTTTAGTAGGCGATAATGCACAGCTTTTGCACGCCATTTGCTTTTTGCACCTGACGCACAAAAGCTGTGCATTACCGCCTATCCGGTCATTATAGATTTTTTTAGACGAAAAATTCTTTTAAAATCATACATACAGAGAAAAAACGCCCCCGAAGAACGGGAGCGCAGCAATTTTAAAAACCAATGGATTTTAAGATATCAGGATCTTTCGAGGATGAAGAATTCTCCGTTATCCTCGTTTTTGTATTCCTTGATCGACCAGCCGCATTCAAGCAGAGCGTTAAGCTTGGCTATCCGGCTGAACCGATCCATGTCCGGCGGCAAGGCGGCAGAGCCGTCTGATGCAGCGTGATTCCTCGTGATGTAGAATATCTTCCTCATAATAGCTCCCCCCTCGGGCGGTCTCAAAACATAATCCCTATGATATCATTATACCACAGACCCGGGCTAAAGTCAAGTTACAAAAGGGTAAAAATTTGTACAGCTGCTTTTCTCTTCGAGCCAGAAAACGTTTGAGATCACGTACTGCCGCGGTTTCGCCGTCTTGTTTAAGAAGCACGGGAGCTGAGTTTTTCTGTAGAATTATCCTTTACAAACGCCTAAGGATATGCTATAATCAAATAGAAAACGAAAGGATGCCTCTCGGCGGAAGGAGCATGAAAATGGCAAAGGCTAAAAGCGTTTACGTCTGCACCCAGTGCGGCTACGAATCTTCTAAATGGAACGGCAGGTGTCCCGGCTGCGGAGAGTGGAACACCTTCGAGGAAACTGTTCCGGCAGTTCAGCCGGCAGGCAGAGCAAAGCAGCGTTCCCAGAGAGACATCTCGGACAGGATAATCAGCATCTCAAACGTGGGCTCGGAAAGCGACGAAGTCCGCTACAGCACAGGCCTCGGAGAGCTGGACAGAGTCCTGGGCGGAGGTCTTGTAAAGGGCAGCCTTGTGCTTCTGGGCGGAGAACCGGGCATCGGCAAATCCACATTGCTCTTGCAGATATGCAGCTTCCTCGGCAAGGACCACACCATACTCTACGTTTCGGGAGAGGAATCCCTGCGGCAGATAAAGCTCCGGGCTTCCCGTCTGCACGTTGACACCGACGACCTCTATCTCCTTGCGGAAAACGACTGCGAGGCTATCTGCGATGCTGTGGTAAAGGAAAAACCGGACGTTGTCATCATCGACTCCATCCAGACCATGAGCATACAGGGCCTGAGCTCCACCACAGGCTCAGTCACACAGGTGAGAGAATGTACGAACCTTTTCATGAGGACGGCAAAAAGCGAGGAAGTCCCCTTCTTCATCGTGGGACACGTCAACAAGGACGGAGCTATCGCAGGGCCGAAGGTCATGGAGCATATCGTCGATGCAGTGCTTTACTTTGAGGGTCAGCGGAACCTCAGCTACCGCATACTCAGGGCTGTCAAGAACCGCTTCGGCTCCACCAACGAGATAGGCGTTTTCGATATGCGCTCGGACGGTCTTGCTGAAGTCCCGAACCCCTCCATGCTTCTGCTTTCCGGCAGACCCACGGATGTTTCCGGCTGCTGCGTTGCCTGCGTTATGGAAGGCAGCCGCCCCATACTTGCTGAGGTGCAGGCTCTCGTCACAAAAAGCGGCTTTGCCACTCCGCGAAGAACAGCCGACGGCTTCGATTACAACAGGCTCTATCTGATAATCGCCGTGCTTGAAAAGCGTCTCGGCTTCTTCTTCGGAGGGCTGGATGTTTATCTAAACGTTGTCGGAGGGATAAAGCTGGACGAGCCTGCGGCAGATTTATCTATCGCCCTTGCCCTTTATTCAAGCATCCGCGACAAGGCTGTGGATGAAAAGACCATAGCTTTCGGAGAGATAGGTCTCGGCGGAGAGCTGCGTGCGGTCAGCTACATCGAGCAGCGTATCTCAGAAGCCGAACGCATGGGCTTCGAGCGCTGCTTGCTACCTGCGCAATCCCTCAAAAGCATCGACCCCAAGAGCTTCGGCATAAAGCTCATCGGCGTGCGGAGCCTTAAACAGGCCTTCGGTGCATTGGAAGAGAAATAGATGATCCCAAGACAGATCTGTACTCAGAGGTGACGATATGCAAAAATACGGAACGGCCGTTAAGGTCGGAGAGACGGAAATAAATGTTTATACCGAGGGCAGCGGAGATAATACGATCATTTTTATGGCAGGTTCCGGCGTAGGCTGTCCGGCTCTTGAATACAAGCCTGTTTACAAAAGGATGTCCGACAAATACCGTATTGCGGTAATAGAAAAAGCCGGATACGGTCTCAGCGGAAAAGCCGCAACAGAAAGAACGGTCGAAAACCTCGTCGAAGAAAGCAGAGCCGCATTAAGAGGCCTGCATATCGATCCTCCCTACATCCTTGCTCCCCACTCCTATTCGGGCTTTGAAGCGATATGGTGGGCAAATACCTATCCGGGTGAAGTGAAAGCCGTTCTCGGACTGGATATGGGATTCCCGAACATGATGAAGGCTCAGGCAAAAGCCATTCCCCACGAAAAGAAAAAGGCAATGGTCAATAAGTCAAGAGCGTTGATGCAGAAGATCGCCAAGCGGGGTCTTCTCGACAAGCTGCTCAGGAACAAGACCGTAAACGCATCGGGACTGCTGACCGGCAGCGAGCTTACGGAAGAAGAAAAGAAGACCTACGAAGAAGTCTACTATAAAAACATAACCAGCGAAGCATTTTTTGAAGAAGCTTTGCTGGCAGAAGCAAATGCCGAAAAAGCCCACAGCACGGGATATCTGTCCTGCCCGGCTTGCTTTATAGTCAGCAACATGAGATCGGTCACAAAAGAGCTTTCGTGGCAGCAGGCTGCAAAGGATTACGCAGAGCATTGTGATGCAGAGATACATCTGATAAATGAAGACCACATGATGTACGCCAGGATACCCGACAGAGTCGTTGGGATATTCAAAGCTTTTTTGAAGAAAAGAGATATGTGATCTCCGGCACGAAAAATACAGGCAGGTGAAAAGTTTGAAGATCGCAAACGGGATGGACTTTATTTATGATGAAGCCGTTATCGGCAAATGGGAAAACATAGGCTGGACGGAAAACGCAAATGCTGTTTCGATAACCGATCTTAACAGCATCAGCGACGAATTCCATACTCTGTATTTTCTTCCAGACGGTGAGCCCTATTGGATATTTGAGGGCTGGACAAAGGGCGTGCTGCTTATTCATTACGGCGGTGAAGAACCGATCCTCTATTATAACTACGAAACACATTTTATTGACGACAAGCATTATTTGTTTCTGCATTTGGAAAACAAGACCGAAGTCTTTGTTCAGCAGGACAACTGCCGTTATAACAGAGAGACCCTCGGGCGGCACGATGATATAAACAAACCGTTTGTTGAAGATGAACAGGTGCATGGAAAATGGAAGTCCGTCGCTTTTCTCGGCGAAGCGGAAGATTTCAACGAAAACGAGAGCAGCCAAGACCTTTATCTTAAGTCTCTGGAGTTCTTTCCTAGCGGCAGTCTTGTTCAATCATATATGGATACGACATGGCAGGACAAATGGACAAAGGGCTATGTCCTGAATCTTCATCGAACGACTGCTGCGGCATATCATATCGAGGAGATCAACAAAACGGAATATTTATTTATGGAATGGAAAATGGGTAATTATATCTACGGAGGTATGAAGCCCGATATTTATGTTTTCAAACGTGACAGGTGAATGAGAGGTATAATATGTCCGACTTTAACGAAAAATTAGGCAGCTTCCTTGCCGACCTCGGCGAAGGAAGAAAAATGGTTCTCTCCACGGCAGAGAACGGCAAAGTCTCTTCCCGGATGATGAGCGTGGTATGCTTCGGCGGAAAGCTATGGTTTCAGACGGATAAAAACCTGCGGAAATACCGCCAGCTCACGGCAAACAAATTTGTTTCGCTGTGCATCGACAACATCCAGATCGAAGGCATCTGCGAAGAGTTCGGACACCCGCTTGAAAACGGGCAGTTCTGCGAAGCATTCAAAAAATGCTTCAAGGTGTCATTCGATGCCTACACGTCCCTGAAAAACGAAAGGCTCTTCTGCGTCGAGCCGGTCTTCATCGAGCGGTGGATCTATATTGAGGGTGTGCCTTACATCGAGACTTTCGACTTGAAAAACAAGCAGCACAAGCTTGAAAAATACATCAGTGAATAATACAGGAGGCGAGAACTTATGAAAAAATACATCTTGGCACTGGATCAGGGCACGACCTCATCCCGGGCTGTGCTTTTTGAGAAAAGCGGAAAGGCAGCAGGGGTGAGCCAGCTTGAATACACGCAGATATTCCCCGGCAGCGGCTGGGTGGAGCACGATGCAAACGAGATCTATTCCTCGCAGCTGGAAGCCGCAAGGAACGTCCTTGAAAAATGCAAGGCCGACGCCTCGGAGATAGCTGCCATCGGCATAACCAACCAGCGCGAAACGACGATAATGTGGGACAAGAACACAGGCGAGCCTGTCTGCAACGCCATAGTGTGGCAGTGCAGGAGGACAGCCGGCATCTGCGAAGCTTACAAGGAGCAGGAGCTTGAAAAATTCTTCCGCGACAAGACCGGCCTGCTCATCGACCCCTATTTCTCGGCGACGAAGATCAAATGGATCCTGCAAAACGTTCCCGGCGTGCGCGAACGTGCAGAACGGGGCGAGATACTTTTCGGCACCGTGGATTGCTGGCTGATATGGAAGCTCACCGGCGGCAAAGTCCACGCCACCGATCTCTCCAACGCATCCCGGACAATGCTCTTCAACATCCACACCCTTGAATGGGACAAGGAGATACTTGGTCTGCTGGGCATACCCGAGAGCATACTGCCGAAGGTGGTGGATTCAAGCGGAGATATCGGCATAACGGATGCTTCTGTTTTCGGTACGGAAATTCCTATCTGCGGCTGTGCAGGAGACCAGCAGGCTGCTCTTTTCGGGCAGAAGTGCTTTGCCAAAGGCGATGTGAAAAACACCTACGGCACAGGGGGCTTCCTGCTGATGAACACGGGAAGCGAAGCCGCTTCATCTGCAAACGGTCTGCTGACGACCATCGCCTGGGGACTCAGCGGCAAGGTGACCTATGCCCTCGAGGGTTCGGTCTTCATCGCAGGAGCAGCTGTGAAATGGCTCCGCGAAGAAATGGGGCTGATCTCCTCTGCGGCCGAGAGCGGAGAGCTCGCAAAGTCCATAGACAGCACCGACGGCGTGTATATCGTGCCTGCTTTCACAGGCCTCGGGGCACCTTACTGGGAGCCCGATGCAAGAGGCATCATCACAGGCCTTACCCGAGGTTCGGGCAGAGCTCAGATCGTCAGAGCAGTCCTCGAAGCGATAGCCTACCAGACAGCCGACGTCCTCGAGGCAATGGAGGAAGACGCAGGCAGGCTGGGTTCGGTGCGTGTTGACGGCGGAGCCAGCGCCAACGATTTTCTGATGCAGTTCCAGTCGGACATACTGGGCAGGGAGATCACCCGTCCGGAGAACGTGGAGTCCACAGCCATAGGAGCAGCTTTCCTCGCAGGGCTTGCCTGCGGCTTCTGGAAGGACACCGACGAGCTCCTCACCCTGGGCGGCAGCTTCGAGAAATTCTCCCCGAGAATGACCAAAGAGCAGCGAAAGGAACACCTGACCGGCTGGCACAAAGCCGTTAACGCAGCTATAAACGGCAAGGGGTAAAAATAAATACGGCACCGTGCAAGGGCTTTCCCTGCTGCGGTGCCGTTTTTAGTTTACTCCGAAACGTCCTCTGTTTCGTTTTTCTCCTGTGCGGTATGATCGGCATAGTTCTCGTCTATTATGTCAAAGATCGAAGTATCCTCGACCATATAATACTTACCGTTGACCTGAACGTTCGCCTTGGTGAAATGTGTATTCACTATCGTTGCCGTTGTATCTCCGCCTTTCAGCTCTGCGTATCTCATCGTTGTTTCGAGAGTGCTTTCCCCCACATCGGTCACGGGCTCATACTCTGCTTTGAGAAAATCCTCATACCATTTCTTTGCCTTTTCTTCGAGATCGCTTCTTAACTGACCGTCGATCTCACTTTCGGTCAGATCGTCCGATATGACAGTTCCCGAAGAATAAGTGATACTGTGTTCTTTGAGGATCCTCTCTGCTGTCTCGCAGGTGCAGTATTCATTATTGATCTTCAAAGGAGCTCCGGGATCATCGCTTATCTCTATCCTGTAGGTCTCCGGGTGGTCGGGATGCTTGAATACGATATAATACATCGGACCGTAGACCTTCGGAGCATTCTCATCGATCTTGCATATCTCTCTTTCCGCAAGGGCATTGTAAAGCTTATCTGCCTCATCCCGGCTGATTATAGTTTTCTCAGTCGAATGATCATAATACTCGCTGGAAAAATAGATGAACTTACAGCCGAAAACAACATTTATATCTCCGTTTTCGTCTACTCCGGGTTCATAGATATATTTATCCAGCTCTCCGAAAACTATGCCTTCCTGCTGAGCAGGATACTGCTCGACGGTACTGCCCTCGCTCTCACGCCACTGCGCCACCGTTGGCATATAGTCGAAGGGATCAATATAAAACGCTGCCTCTCCGCCGCTGACCGAGTTTTTTTCAAGATCCAGTTTTATGATCTCTGCAATTTTTCTAAGCTTGGGATCAAGTCCGCTGATGTCGGAAAGATCAATGATATACTTCCCTGTCGGTATCTCGGGAAACTCTCCGTCCGCGATAAGATTGGCGATGCAGGCGCTGACCGCCGTAAAAACGAGCTTGGCGTTCCTGTTCTCCTCCACGGTTTCCGTCTTTGAGCTGTTAAACATACTTGCCATAGGACCTGTCTTTTTCGCAGCTCCCATATAGACGAGGATTCCTCCTGCCCCGATAACGAGAGCAAGCACCGCCGCCAGCACGCCGAGCGCCTTGCTTTTGATCTTCACAGGCTTCTCTGCTTCTTTGACATTTACTTCTTCTTCGGATATATATTCCGTCTTTCCTTCGTTCTGCAATATCTCCTCTGCTGCCGGTATATCGGGGATCACCGCAAAGGAGCTTTTTTCTTTGTTGATATTCAATCCGGCACCTCCTGTCAGTTCCTCAAGAGGGATACCTTCTATCATTTTTTCTATATTATTCATAAAAGTATTCCTCCTTTCATCAGAGCATCGCGCAGACTTCGCTTTGAACGGTGAAGAATGTACTTCACTCTCTGTTCTGTAATGCCGCAGCATCTTGCTGTCTCTGCGCAGCTCAGGCTGTAATAAAAACGGCAGATGAAGACCTCGCGGTCAGGAGAGGGCATAGCCCTCACACAGGCCGCAATGACCGACCGGTTATGTCTGGCAGCATCCGGCGTCGAAAAATCCGCCTCTACACCAAGCTCAAGCTCGTCATCCGTAAGCCGGCTGACTGCATCAAGTGTCCGCAGCTTGTCGATCGTACACGATCTTGCCACCATGCAGACATAGCTTTTAAGGCTTGACTTTCCGAGGTCGATACGATCGCGGTTTTTCCAGACTTTATAAAAAACATCGCCCTCAACCTCTTCTATATCCTCCTGCGAACCAAGCATCCCTGCCGCAACAGAGCGAACGAGCTTGGAATACTTGCTCATGATCGCAGCAAGCCCTTTTTCGCTTCCGTCGTGCAGAAGAGCAACGATCCTTTCATCGGTCATTTTCATCACCACCCCGAGGTACCTCTGAGCATCAGAACGACGCTCACAAATGCATTTCACTCTTATATTCGTTTCCGCCTGCCGAAAAGTCGTAAACGAAATATAAATAAAGTGTTAAGTTTATTAAGAGGCAAAAACCGTCTGCAAAGATCACCTCTTCGCAGACGGCTTTTATTATTTCCTGTATGCCCGGACTATCTCCCCGATATAAGCCGTGTGGAGATCCCCTGCCGAATAATTGGCTTCGAGGATGCCGCGGTCGATGAAGCTCTCGGCAGACATCTCCTGCACATAGAGCTTGCGGCAGAGAAGCACGAGGTTTGCCTCCTCAAATGCCACCGACTCCCCCGCAAGCACGGGTGTAAGTCCTGTTTCCGCCACTTTATCGGTATCACGTCCGCTGTGTCTTCCGCAGAAAGCCAGCGCTTTTTTATGCTCCTCGCCGAAGAACGAGAGGGTGAAAAGCTCCTCACGGTCGGCGAACTCCTTGGTATAGCGCTGCGGTCTGAGGACAGTGACAGCGCAGGGCTTGTTCCACATCTCCCCCAAAAAGCCCCAGGAAGCGGTCATGGTATTGAAGCTCTCCTCCCTGCCGGCTGTGACGAGCATCCAATCCTGCCCAATGAGCTTAACGGGATCGAGCCCCTCGGCAGGAAGCTCGCCTGCTTTGATGCTTCTGAATCCTGCATCTTCTATTTTTCTCATAAATATTACCCCTTTCACATTTTTGCAGCGATGCTGCTTTACAAACATCTTAGCACAGATCTCCGCAATTTGCAAGCATTATTTGTCGGCAGCGGTTTCAGCAGCCTTCAAAGCACAGAATTATTGTTAACATTTTATTTACAATTTAATTTGAACCCTCGGGCATTTTTTCTTATCTAAATATGTGAAACAATCTAAGGGGGATTTTTGCTTTTTGGAGAAGAAGGAAAAAATCGGCTCCCTCTTTCCTGCTTCATCTGACTCAAAACCTAAAACGGCATCGCACAGTGGGTCCGCCCCAGCTTTGCGATGCCGTTTCAATCGTGCTGTTATATTATTTGGTTCTGCCCAATTTGTTCGGCAGAAGAAATGGAACCCGCCAAGGGCTGACGCCGCCCGATTTAATTGAAGCTTATGCGAGAATTAAAATCGGAACCGGCGAATGCGCTGCGCGGGCGATGAAGCTAAGCTCGCGTGGGATATATTATTTTTCACTCGATGTAAGCATGCGTAAGCTTGCGTCACGTGTCAAGCGCAGTCGCCGCAGCGACTTCAAGCAGCTTCTCTGCGCTTGCCAGCTTCACTGCACAGACAAATACCTTCACTGCCTGCTGCAGCTCCTCAACAGGAGGAAGCGTCGGCGCGATCCTGATGTTCGTGTCCTTCGGGTCTTTCTTATAAGGATACGTTGCACCTGCACCAGTCAAAACAACTCCGGCTTCCTTGCAAAGGGAAACTACTCTCTTTGCGCAGCCGTCTATCGTGTCAAAGCTGATGAAGTAGCCGCCGTTGGGCTTAGTGTATTTACCGATGCCAAGGGGCTTGATCTCGCTGTCCAGAGCGTCAAGCACTACTTTGAACTTCGGTGCGATGATAGCTCTGTGCTTCTCCATCTGAGCCATAAGTCCCTCGTAATCGCCGAAGAACTTAGCGTGTCTCAGCTGGTTGATCTTATCGTAGCCGATGGTCTGGATGGTCATCAGCGACTTCACATACTCGACATTCTTCACGCTTGCAGCCATTACAGCAACGCCGCCGCCTGCAAAGGTGATCTTCGAGGTGGATGCGAACTCATAGACCATATCCTCGGTGCCGTTCTTCTTGCACTCCGCCATAAGGTTGAGGAGCTTATCCGGCGTATCGGTGAGGTGGTGGATGCAGTATGCGTTATCCCAGAAGATGCGGAAGTCCTTAGCTGCGGGCTTGAGAGCTGCAAAACGTCTTACGACCTCGTCGGAATAGGTGATGCCGGTGGGGTTCGCATACATCGGAACACACCAGATACCCTTGATGCTCTCGTCCTCTGCCACGAGCTTCTCGATCATATCCATATCCGGGCCATCTGCGTTCATCGGGATATTTATCATCTCGAAGCCGAACTGCTCGGTTATTGCAAAGTGTCTGTCATAGCCGGGAACGGGGCAGAGCCACTTGATCTTGCCGCAGTCCTTCCAGGGCTTCTGTGTGCCGTCAACGCCGAAGATATAGCAGCGTGCGACCATATCGTACATTATATTGAGGCTTGAATTTCCGCAGATGATGAGCTCGTCATTGGAAACTCCCAGCATGGGAGCAAAGAGGTTCTTGGCGTCGATGATGCCGTCGAGTCCGCCGTAGTTGCGGCAGTCGGTGCCGTCGGAGGCTTTATAATCCGCGTCGTAGCTGTTTACTGCTGCGAGCATTTTCATTGCAAGGTCCAGCTGCTCGGACGAGGGCTTGCCTCTTGCCATATTCAGCGAAAGTCCCAGAGCCTTATAGCCGTCGTACTCGGCTTTTACCTCATCTCTGAAATTTTCAAGCTGCTGCTTATTCATTTCACTCAAAAGCATATCATTTCCTCCGAAACCATTATTATTGCTGTCGGCTGCGGAATAATAGGGTATTCCCCACCGCAGCAGACCTTTTATATTATATACCCTGCATTTTGATTTTGCAAGTTGTTTTTATCAATCCTGCAAAAAATCATTACATTACACAGTTTAACCCTTCCCATTTCCCGATAAATAGACAAAATCACAAAACAAAGGCGGTGCCGCACAGATACAAGCGCAGCATCGCCTTTAAAATTATTCATTTTGTTAATTTATTGCAGGTCCATCAGTATGCCACTGCCCAGAGCACCATATGCTTTGCAGGCTTGCCGCAGCACACGCACTTGTCCGAGAGCTGGTGCTGCTCGAAGGGTATGCAGCGCGAACCCACGCCTGTGAGCTCCTTGACCTTGTCCTCGCACTCTTCTTCTCCGCACCACATAGCCTCAACAAAGCCATCGCCCTTATCTGCAAGAACCTGCTTTATCTCGTCGAGGGATGTGCACTGATATGTGCGGTTCTTTCTGTTCTCGAGGGCGTTGTTGAACATTCCCTGAGGTATCTCTGTCTCCAGCAGTTCCTTTACCTTTGCGGCAAGGGTCTCGAAGTCGTTCTCGATGGAAACGGTCTGCTTCTCGCCGTTGTAGCGTGTAGCAACAATGCACTGGCCGGCCTCGATGTCCTTGGGGCCGATCTCGATGCGGACAGGCACGCCTCTCATCTCGTGCTCGGCAAACTTCCAGCCGGGTGAATTGTCGCTGTCGTCCAGCTTCACTCTTATGCCGAGAGCCTTGAGCTTGTCAAAGATCTCTCCTGCCTTCTCGAGGACGCCTTCCTTGAACTGCGCGATAGGCACGATAACAGCCTGCACGGGAGCAACTGCCGGAGGCAGGACAAGCCCGTTGTTGTCGCCGTGGGTCATGATGATCGCACCGATAAGACGTGTGGTCATGCCCCAAGAGGTCTGGTGAGGATATGTAAGAGTGTTCTCCTTGTTTGTGTACTGGATGTCAAAAGCTCTGGCAAAGCCGTCTCCGAAATAGTGGGAAGTTCCTGCCTGCAGAGCCTTGCCGTCGTGCATAAGCGCTTCGATAGCATAGGTGGAAACAGCTCCTGCAAACTTGTCGGACTCCGTCTTCTTGCCCTTTACTACAGGCATAGCCAGCTCCTTCTCGCAGAAGTCGGCATAGCAATTGAGCATACGTTCTGTCTCTTCGACTGCTTCCTCAGCTGTTGCGTGGATGGTGTGTCCCTCCTGCCAGAGGAACTCTCTCGAACGCAGGAAAGGTCTTGTGGTCTTCTCCCAGCGGACAACAGAAACCCACTGGTTGTAGAGCTTCGGCAGATCGCGATAGGAATGGACAACGTTAGCATAATGCTCGCAAAACAGAGTCTCCGAAGTCGGACGAACGCAGAGCCTTTCCTCAAGCTTCTCCGAGCCGCCGTGAGTCACCCAGGCGACCTCGGGAGCAAAGCCCTCGACGTGGTCCTTCTCCTTGTTGAGCAGGCTCTCGGGAATGAACATGGGCATACATACATTCTCGTGTCCCAGCTCCTTGAAGCGTGTGTCGAGGATGCGCTGGATGTTCTCCCAGATAGCGTAGCCGTAAGGTCTGATGACCATGCAGCCCTTTACGCTCGTGTATTCGACCAGCTCAGCCTTCTTGCAGATGTCGGTGTACCACTTTGCAAAATCCTCATCCATAGAGGTTATCGCGTCAACCTTTTTTTCGTTTTTCTTTGCCATGTTTAAAATCAACTCCATATATATCAGTATTGTATATCTTGTAATTCAGGTCGTAGTCCTCTCGCTGGGCGTCGTAAGCTCCCTTGACCTCAGGGGCTGTCCCGGCATTGTTTTCACCGTCCACCCTTTCGGGACTCTCAAGCCATTCGGGGTGATTTTTAGCAAACAGCCTCGCAAGCCTCGGCGTAAGTATACAGGCTGCAGCGATCACAGCCATAATAAATGCGCTGCCTATCGCCAGCTTGATAAGCAGTCCCGTCAGCTCACCCATGAGGCTATCCCTCCCCTAAACAAAAATCATAAAAAATATTATATCATAAGCTCACAAAGATTTCAAGCAAAATTTATTAACAATCTCTCCCCCTGCTTTTGTGCTTTTGGCTAAGGCTGTGTGCGTGATCTGTTGAGGGAAACCCTTTTGAAAAAGGGTTGCCCCAGTAAATCAAGCAGAAAGCTTAGCCAAAAGCACAAAAGCAGGATCAGAGGATCGTGCCGCCGCCGAGGACGTAATCGCCGTCGTAGAGGACGACTGCCTGTCCCTTCGAGACAGCTCTCTGGGGCTCGTCGAAAACGACTCTTATGCCGTCGCCGTCGGGATAGACCACGCAGGGCATATCCTTCTGGTGGTAGCGGGTCTGTGCCGTGCAGCGGACAGGCTCGGTAAGCTCGTCCCTGTCGATGAGGTTCACATCGCCTGCACGCAGCTCAAAAAAGCGCATCTGCGCTGCCGTTGCCATAACGAGGGTGTTTTTTGGGACATCTTTCGCGTAAACGAACAAGGGCTCGGAGTAAGAAACGCGAACACCCTTCCGCTGTCCCACAGTGTAGTTTATCAACCCCGAGTGCCTGCCGATGACAGTCCCGTCAAGCAGAACGATGTCCCCGTGAGGCTGTGCGCCTGCGCGTTCCTCTATCAGCCCGGCGTAGTGCCCGTCGGGGATGAAGCAGATGTCCTGTGACTCCGGCTTCTGCGCGTTCTGCAAACCGCTCTCTCCGGCGATGCGCCTTATCTCGGACTTCGTCAGCTGCCCTACCGGGAAGGCCGTGTGGGCAAGCTGATCCTGGGTCATGGAGTAAAGCACGTAGCTCTGATCCTTTTCGCGGTCGGGAGAGCGTTTCAGCAGGTATCTGCCGTCATCCCTCTGCTCGATAACAGCGTAGTGTCCCGTGGCTATCTTGTCAAAGCCAAGCAGCCTTGCTCTTTCAAGGAAGCTGCCGAATTTCAGATGCTTGTTGCATTCGATGCAGGGGTTCGGAGTTCCGCCTGAAAGGTAAGTGTCGATGAAATTGTCGATGACCCGGCAGCCGAATTCCTTCTCGAAATTAAACACATGAAAATCTATCCCAAGGCGCAGAGCGGCAAGCCTTGCATCCTCAACATCCGGCAGAGCACAGCAGGTACGGTCTCCGGGGTTCGTTTCGCCGTAGGAGAACAGGTGCATCGTAGCTCCCGCAACTTCATAGCCCTGCTCCAGCAAAAGCTTTACGGCAGCAGAGCTGTCAACGCCTCCGCTCATGGCGGCAAGTATCTTTTCAGCCATTGAAACTCCCTCCCGTTAAATACCGCGCATCCTGCGAAGCCTTGCAGCTGCTTCTCCGCAGGCTTCGATTATCGTTTCAACGTCTTCCTCGGTGTTTCCGAAGCCAAGAGAGAACCTCACCGACGAGGACGCCTGTTCGTTATTCAGCCCCATAGCCCTCAGAACATGGGAAGGCTCCTGAGCTCCGCTTGCACAGGCAGAGCCGGAAGAAGCAGCTATCCCCTGCATATCCAGCATCAGAAGCAGACTCTCTCCCTCTGCGCCGTCGAACCTGACGTTCACTATCCCCGGAAGCGACTTTCCCGGACAACCGTTCAGGTGGGTCTTCGGGATAGAGAGCAGCCCCTCTGTGAGCTTGTCCCTGAGCTTTGACAGCCTGAGATTTTTCTCCGCATTGTCCTCGAAAAGCTCCTTGACAGCAGCCCCGAAAGCAACGATACCGGGGACATTTTCCGTCCCGGCTCTGCGGCCTCTTTCCTGCTCTCCTCCGAAGATGAGCTTCGGCAGAGTGATGCCGCTGCGGCAGTACAAAGCGCCTATCCCCTTCGGAGCACCGATCTTGTGCCCTGAAAGCGACAGCATATCTATTCCGAGCTTCCGCACATCAATATCTAAGTGTCCAAATCCTTGGACAGCATCAACGTGGAACAGCAGCCCTCTTTCCCGGCAGAGCTTTCCGACCTGCTCTATGGGCATAATAGCTCCCGTCTCGTTGTTTGCAGCCATAAGGCTCACCATGCAGGTGTCGCCGCGCAGAGCTTTTTCGATGCTCTCCGCCGGAACGACACCGCTGCTGTCTGGCTTCACACAGCTCACCTCAAAGCCCTGTGCCTCAAGATAAGCGCAGGCTCCCAGCACAGCGTGATGCTCGACAGCCGTGGTGACTATATGCTTCTTCCCCGAGCTTTTCCCAAGCCCGGCTCCTGCAAGCAGAGCCCAGGTGTCGGACTCCGAGCCGCAGGAAGTGAAATATATCTCGTTTGCCCGCTCTGCACCCACAGCTTGGGCAATTTCCTGCCTTGCGTAAAGCACAGCCGCAGCCGCTCTCCTGCCCTCGGCATGGACGCTGGAGGGATTTCCGAACCCCTCGAACAAAAAAGGCTCAGCCGCTTCAAAAGCCCGTTTCGACACCGGGGTCGTGGCAGCGTTGTCGGCGTAGATCCTCTTTTTTTCCACGGCTCTTCCCCCTGTCTTTTCAGTATCTCAGCTTTGCTCTGATCCTTTTCCACTCCGGGCAGACTGTGGAGACAAGTCCCCAGAATGCAGCGCTGTGATCCATGTATTTCAAATGGCAGAGCTCGTGGGCGACAACATAGTCGATGCACTCGCGGTCGTAAAAAACTATGCTGCTGTTGATGGAGATGTTTCCGGTGCTCGAGCATCTGCCCCAGCTTGCTTTCATTTTCTTGACGGTTATCTTCTTCGGATAAAGCCCCAGCTGCGGAGACAGCCTGTCGAAGGATTCCTTCACAAGCTCTTTTGTGATCTTGATTACAGCTTTCTGCGCCTGCTTGTGGATGTATTCCTCGTCGCTGTCTTCCTTGACGGATATCTCCAGCCTGCCCTTTTCAAACCTCGGCTGGAAATACTTCTCCGAAGCCACGGGAACTATCGTGTATTCCTCGCCGGCGATGGAAAGCTTCATTCCTGCCGTGAACCTCTGCTCCTTCATCCGTTCCCTGCTTTTTTCCAGGGAATCCAGCACCCAGCCAAGCTTCTTCGCAATAAAATCCTCACCCAGCTCCAAAGGGACACGGTAGGGCATCCTCAGAATTACTTCTCCGTTCTTTACGGCGATGTAGATATTCTGCCTTCTGCCGCGGTCAAGGATATATTCAAGCACAAAGCCGTTTTCAAGCAGCATCCTTCTGCGCTCGCGGCTCATAAGATCAGCCTCCGTCGGTCTTTACAGGCTCGCCTGCACATCATGCAGAGCCTCTGTTATATCCAGCAGCGGATTATCGTCCTTGTGATCCTTCATATCCACAAAGGAGATATCCGTAAAGATAACAAATATGTAGGGTCCCTTTTCGGTATAGACGATGCCCGAATCATTCATAGCGCACTCGTCGTTGGAGGGATCGCCGTCGGTGTAATCTGCATCGACCGCCTCATTGGGATCGTAAGGCTTGTCGGGATCGCGGCCGTTCTCCCAGCCCGCCTTGGTCTGCACGGGGTATCTGTCGCCCAGCTGCTCCTTTGCCGCGGAGTTTGCGGAGTCGGCATAATACCTTGCAAAGCCGGTGCTCAATCCTTCATCGTTCAGCACGCAGTAGAGCTTTGTCCAGAGCTTGAAAAGGTCCTTTGCGCTGCCGTTCCTCGGATAGTAGTCGTCGGCAAAGGAAGTATCCACGCCTGTTTCCGTACACCACTTCTTGAAATTCTCGTCTCCGTAAATATCTCTGAGCTTGCCGTAGGAGTCGTTGTCCGAGAACTCAATAGTGTTTCTCATAAAGGCTCCGTTCTCGGCAACGCAATTCACAAAGCCCTCGAGCACCGAGCCCACATACACCGACTTGATCGTGCTCTGTGTGCACATCTTTCGGGTTGAGCTGTAGGCAACGCCGGAGCAGGTCTTTAAGTCGGCCATTATCAGCGAGACCTTGTGTCCGTTGGCAGAGAGCTTATATATCTCGTTTTCCAGCTTTTTCAGCGACTCGGAAGAAGGTGTGCTGCTGCCGAAAGATGCAAGCTTGAAGTTGTCATCCACGCTGTTTGCAAGCTCTCTTATCTTCGGCATAAGGTCAAAATACGTCTTTGCGCTTTCGGTGTCGTAGGCAGGAGCATTCCTTATGGCCTCCGGCTCGTCGTCGAGAGAAGCGACTATCGGCCCGGAATATCCGGGCTTGACCTCTACGGGAACATCCGCCTTGCTTTCGTCAGCGCTGGTGTCCGTGCTTTCCTCCGAGCTGTCAATTTCGCTTTCGGCCGCAGGAGGCTCAGTCGTTGAGACCTGGGCGTAGGTGCCGTCTTCGGGAGCTCCGACTATCTCCAGAGAGCTGCCCGAGCTTCCGCAGCCTGCAAGCACAGCCGCCGCAAGCAGCGCAGCCACAGCAGGATATATCTTCTTTCTTATGTTCATATTTGTCCCTCCGATCTTTTTCGGATAATATCTCTAATAATTATACCACGCTCCTTCTTATTTTGCAATAGGCGGAAAAGAAAAACCCCCGAACTCACAGTTCAGGGGTAAAATATCACTTTCCGCTTTTTGCGATGATGTCTTCTGCTATGGCTTTTTTTGTCACGCATCTATCCATAGCAAGCTTTTCAATCATACGGTGTGCATCTTCTTCGGTCATACCCTGCTCGGAGATGAGCAGCCACTTTGCACGGTTCACGAGGCGTATCTCAGCCATTTTGTCCTCAAGGGAGACCGATCTTTTCTCGAGCTTTCTCAGGCGCTCTCTCGTGCTTTCGAGCCAGTCGAAGGCCTGCTCCACAAGCTGCCTGGGAGAAGGCTTCGCCAAAGTACAGACTCCGTAGGGACGCACTCTGTCGAAAATATCCGCATAGTATTCGCTCCTCACAAGAAGCAGACAGGCACAGCTGCTGTCGGTGCAGCAATCTATGGCAAAGCGCACCCCGTCGTCGTCCGGCAAAGGCGCGTTTATGATAACTATATCAAAGCTGTGGTCGAGCCGCTGGCGTTTTGCGCTGCTGACACTCGTTTCAAGCTCGTAGTCATAGGTCTGTCTGTGGGCGATGAGCTCCTCTATGGAAGCGTTGAACTTGGGCTGTGCCGACACGATCAGCACACTGTATCTCCGCTGCTTCAGCTCCACGGCATAGCCCCCTTTACTCGCAGTAAATATCTATTATCCTTTCGGGAAGATGCTCTTTTATAAAGCTGCTGGTCTTTGCTCTGGCCTTAGCTTCTTCAAAGGTCGACGGAAGCTTTTCAAACTTCGATGTAGTCTCCTCGTCAGCCGAGAAAAGATTGACGTCCGACATCGGCGGCAGATAGAGTCCGTTTTTGTATCCGTAAAGTCCGGCATGGATGAGCAGCGTAAAGGCAAGATAGGGATTTGCAAGAGGATCCGGCGAACGGAGCTCTGCTCTGCGGTATTCTCCCGAAGCCGCAGGTATTCGCACCAGCTGTGAACGGTTCTCGCTGGACCAGGAGATGAACTTCGGAGCCTTGTTTCTTCCGAAGCGCTTGTAGCTCAGCTCTGACGGGTTCAGGAACACCGTCATGGGAGCTATCTGCTCGAGGATGCCTGCGATGACTGACGGCAGCTTGATGTGGTTTTTGTCGTCCTTCACTGAAAGATTTATATGATAGCCGTTGCCCGGCTTGTCTGCAAGGGGCTTCGGCGAAAAATCCGCATAGAGCCCGTTGGCGTGGGCAACTGTTTTAACGACAGTCTTGAAAGCCATCGCATCGTCGGCTGCCTGAAGTGCACCGGAATAATGGAAATCTATCTCGTTCTGACCGGGGCCTTCCTCGTGGTGGGAGCTCTCGGGAACTATCCCCATCTGCTCCAGGGTCAGGCATATCTGACGCCTGATATTCTCTCCCTTGTCGTCGGGAGCTATATCCATATACCCTGCCCGGTCGTAAGGGATAGCCGTTGGGTTGTCGTGCTCGTCCAGCTTGAAAAGATAGAACTCCAGCTCCGAGCCGAACATGAATTCCAGCCCCTCCGCCTTTGCCTCTTCAACAGCTGCCGCCAGCAGGCTCCTTGTGTCGCACTCAAAGGCCTTGCCGTTGGGCTTTTTTATCGAGCAGAACATCCTGACGACTCTTCCGTGCTCCGGCCTCCAGGGCAGAACGGAAAGGGTGTCCGGGTCGGGGAAAAGCAGAAGGTCTGACTGAGCTTCGTTTGCAAAGCCTCTCACCGCCGAAGCATCAAATCCTATACCCTGCTCGAAGGCTCTCCTGAGCTCTCCGGGCATGATGGAAATATTCTTCTGCACTCCGTAGGCATCACAAAATGCAAGACGCACGAACTTGACGTCCTCCTCGGTGCAGTACTGGATTATCTCTTCAGCTGTGTAATTCATCGTCATCAGACCCCGCTTCCTATTATTAAGTCAACACCGCACAACCACCGGCTAACGCCTTTGTACGCCATCTGCTTGCATATTTTCCGTCATAGCACACAAATTCTCCCTTGAAAGGCACAAAGCCTTCCTGCGGTCGAATTTATGCGCTCTGACGAAAAATCTGACAGCGCATCTGACGCACAATGGCTGTGCGTTGTTGCCTTGAAAAATACTATTATTTTAAATCTCAGTTTGCTACATACATCTGTCTGTAAGGATTTCCGCTGTCCGGCTCGACTACTATGAACGTATGATCCAGGAGCTTATCCAGCTCGTGGCCGAAATAATAGCAGAACCGTCTCAGATAATGGGCTATCTCCCCAAGCTCTTCCTTGCCGGCTTCGTGGGTGTGTACCTGGCTGGGGAACTTGATGCCCTTGCCGTCCGAGCGCAGGAACATCTTGCCGCCGTGCATTCCCGTTGAGGGGAAGTTGCCGACAATGGGATTCCCGTCATCGTTGAGGCCAAGCACGATTATAACTCCGCCTGCCTGATACTCCCCGAGGAAGCTTCCGGCACGTCCTCCTATAACAAGAGCCGGCTGCTTTTCCTTGTAAGCCTTCATGTGGATGCCTGCTCTGTAGCCTGCGTTGCCCTGAACGTATATCCTGCCGCCTCTCATGGCGTAGCCCACAGCATCGCCCACATTCCCGTGGATAACGATAGTGCCGTCGTTCATGGTATCGCCCACAGCGTCCTGAGCATTGCCCATGACCTCGATCTTAGCTCCGTTGAGGTAAGCTCCCAGGGCGTTGCCGGGTATGCCGCTGACGGTAACTGTCTTGTCGGAGATGCCTGCTGCCAAAAACCTCTGCCCGAGGCAGTCGGTTATTGTGCAGCTGCCGCGAGCCTGCCGCAGCGTTTCGTTGAGCTCTTTATAATCGAGCCCTTCCGCATTGATATTCATTATACCACACCTCCAAGCTTTTTTCTACGGGTCTCGGGCAAAAATATGGCCAGAGAAGGAAATGTTTTCAATTTGTTTATATCTGTTTCATCAAGAGGAGTCTTTTCTCGGACAAGTGATGTATAAATTCCCGCTCTGTTCACATCGCCGATGATGATATATCCGCAGAGCTTTCCGTCCTTCACGTAAAGCCTCTTGATAGCTCCGGGCTTCTTTTCCTCAAAAAGCTCGGCGTCCTCGGGATAGCAGCCTGCCGTCACGGAATGGAGCTCGAAGAAGCCTATGGAGTTCATGGGGATAGCATCGTTGATCTCCGCCTTGCCGCCTGCCATGTTGATGCCGGCGCAGCGTCCCTGCATATAGGCATTGGGCAGGATAGCCAGCACTCTCTTGGCTCCGATGGAGCTGTCGTAGCCCTCGGTGCAGTCTCCGGCAGCGTAAATATCTGCAACTGTGGTCTGCATCTTCTCGTCAACTATCATTCCCCTGTTGACTTCACAGCCTGCCTGCGCAGCGATAGAGGTCTCAGCCCTTACGCCGACTGCAAGCACCAGAACATCGAAGCCGACCTCCGCTCCGCTCTTCATCACGGCCTTGTTCTTCTCGAAGCTCACAGCCGTATCACCCAGCAGGAACTTTATGCCGTTCTTTTCAAGATGCTCCTGCATGACTGCTGCACACTCGCTGTCATATATGGACGAAAGCACTCTGTCAGCAAGGTCGAAGACCGTTATCTCCGCAACACGTCCGGCAATACCCTCAGCGCATTTAAGGCCGATAAGTCCTGCTCCTGCGATAAGCACACGGCTCTTGGGAGTAAGTGCCTTTTCAAGGGCGAGGGTATCGTCTATCGTCATGAATGTGAACTTCTTCTTTACGGTGTCGAGCCCCTTGAAAGGCGGCACGAAAGGCGAGGACCCGGTGCAGAGGCACAGCTTGTCGTAAACCACTTTCTTGCCGTCGGCAAGCACCACTTTGTTTGCTTCCCTGTTGATGCTCTCGGCTTTTCCGTAGATAAGGCGGACGCCGTTTTTCTCGTAGAAATCCTCAGAGCGGTAGTTCATCTTTTCAAGGGTCGTCTTTCCCTCGAGATAGTATGAGATGAGAGGACGGGAATAAACAGGTCTTTCCTCCGCCGAGATAACAGTGATGCCGCTGCGAGTGTCAACGCTTCTTATACCCTCGATACAGCCTGCCGCAGCAACGCCGTTTCCGATAACAACATATTCGCTCATCACTCTCACCTCTCCTCATAAACTATGGCATTGTTGGGACAGCCCTTTACGCAGGCAGGTGCACCGCAGCTGTTTTCAAGACACAGCTCGCACTTCTGCGCAGCACCCGAAGGTCCGGGAGCAACAGCTCCGTAAGGACAGACCAGCACACAGGTCAGGCAGCCCACACATTTCTCTTTGTCTATCTTTATAACTCCGTCCCGGATGCTTATAGCTCCTGCGATGCAGCTCTTCACGCAAAGAGGATCCTTGCAGTGGCGGCAGGATACGGCATAGGTGATGCCGTCAGCCTCTTCGATATGCACCCTCGGGAAGATAGGCTTGCCCTTGAGAGCCTTCACCATATCGTCGATGCCGGAGTTCGCATAGGCACAGTTGTATTCGCACAGGTGGCAGCCGAGGCACCACTCTTCATTAACATATACTCTTTTCATTAGTCGTCCCTCCTATTCCCCTGCGTGGGAGATACCCAGTATCTCCAGCTCCTTGTCGGTAAGTCCCACGCCGCGGAGCATCAGCCTGTTTCCGCGCAGGCTCTCTATGGAGTTGATGCCCATGCCTCCCATGAGCTCCTTGATCTCGTGTCTCCAAGCGTTCATGAGATTTACGAGCCTCTGGGAACCGATGTCGGGATTGAGCCTCTTCACAAGATCGGGACGCTGAGTTGCGATGCCCCAGTTGCACTTGCCGCTGTGGCAGGTCCTGCAAAGATGACAGCCCAGAGCAAGGAGAGCCGCTGTTGCAACATATACTGCATCCGCACCCAGAGCAACGGCCTTGACAACGTCTGCTGCCGAGCGAACGCTTCCGCCCACAACAAGAGAGATGTTGTTTCTTATACCCTCGTCTCTGAGGCGCTGGTCAACAGCCGCAAGAGCAAGCTCTATGGGGATGCCCACATTGTCTCTTATCCTGGTCGGTGCAGCACCCGTGCCTCCGCGGAAGCCGTCGATAGCGATTATGTCGGCTCCGCTTCGTGCGATACCGCTGGCGATAGCAGCGATGTTGTGGACAGCCGCGACTTTTACGATAACGGGCTTCTTGTATTCCGTTGCTTCCTTCAGGGAGAATACCAGCTGTCTCAGGTCTTCTATGGAATAAATATCGTGGTGAGGTGCAGGAGAGATAGCGTCCGAACCCTCGGGGATCATTCTCGTCCTCGAGATGTCGCCGACGATCTTCGTTCCGGGAAGATGTCCGCCGATACCGGGCTTTGCACCCTGACCCATTTTGATCTCCACTGCGGCAGCAGCTTCAAGGTAATTCTTGTGAACGCCGAAACGTCCCGAAGCCACCTGAACAACGGTGTTCGGTCCGTAAACGTAGAAGTCTTCGTGGAGACCGCCTTCACCTGTGTTGTAGCAGATGCCCAGCTCTGTTGCAGCCCTTGCAAGGGATGCGTGGGCATTGTAGCTTATAGAGCCGTAGCTCATGGCCGAGAACATCACAGGCATGGAAAGCTCCAGCTGGGGTGCTGTCTCTGTAATGAGCTCTCCCCTTTCGTTGCGCCTTACCTTGTCCGGCTTCTTGCCGAGGAAGACTCTCGTCTCCATAGGCTCTCTCAGGGGATCGATAGGCGGATTCGTCACCTGGGAAGCATTGATGAGTATCCTGTCCCAGTATACCGGCAGGGGCTTGGGGTTTCCCATTGACGAAAGGAGCACACCGCCGCTGTTTGCCTGCTTGTATATCTCCTTGATGGTCTCGTCCGACCAGTTGGCATTCTCGCGCAGGCGACAGTCGCTTTTAACTATTTTGAGCGCGTGTGTCGGGCAAAGAGAAACGCAGCGCTGGCAGTTGACACATTTAGTCTCGTCCGAAAGCATGAGGCCGAGATCGGGGTCGAAACGGTGTACCTCGTTTGCGCACTGCCTTTCGCACACGCGGCACTGTATGCACCTGTTTTCGTTCCTGACGACCTCAAATTCGGGATATATAAATTCACTTCTCATTATCAGTATCTCCCCTCTTTAACTCTGACGATAACAGGCTCGCCGCCGCTCGGAGAATAGAAATTCTCGGCATCCGGCTCCATGACTCTTATCGCCGCTTCTTCACTTGCGATGAAGACCTTGTCGCCCTTTTCGGCGGTTATCATCGAGCGAAGCTTGAGTCTGTCGTTCAGAGCCATAAGTCCGCCGTCCCAGCCGAACACGATAGAGAAGGGTCCGGTTATCAGCAGGCTGGGGAAAACTGTTCTCAGATATGTGAGCTTTTCTTTTTCCTTCTCGGGCTTCTGGCTGATAGTTGACCAGAAAGGAGCTGCGATGACGGAAGCCGCTTCATCAAGGGTCAGTCCCTGACGTCTTACAAGATAGTCAAGGATGTAGGTGATGACCTCGGTGTCGGTCTGCAAGGTGCATTTGTATCCGAACATCTCAATGAACCGCCTGTTGGCATCGTAGGAGGAGATCTCTCCGTTGTGTACTATAGAATAATCCAGCAGCGAGAAGGGGTGAGCTCCTCCCCACCAGCCGGGAGTGTTTGTCGGGTAGCGTCCGTGCGCCGTCCAGGAATAGCCCTCGTATTCATCCAGCTTGTAGAAAACTCCCACATCTTCCGGGAATCCCACAGCCTTGAAGCAGCCCATGTTCTTTCCGCTTGAGAACACATAAGCGCCTTTCATGCTTGTGTTTATCTTCATTACCGTGCGTGCCGTGAACTCGTTCTCGTCGATCTGCTCGGAAGCCACCTGAGAAGCAAGGGGTGCACAGAAATATCTCCAGATAATAGGCTCGTCGGTTATCTGAGGTATCTTCCTTGTGGGTATCTGCTCGCTCTTGACGATCTCAAAGCGTTCCTTTAAATAAGCCTCGCACTCCTTTCGGGTGGAGCGGTGGTCGAAGAACATATGGAACGCAAAAAGATCCTTGTGCTCCGGATAGATACCGTAGGCTGCAAAACCGCCGCCCAGACCGTTGGAGCGGTCGTGCATGGGCTTCATTGCCTCGTAGATAACATCTCCCGTTATCCCTTTGCCCTCTCGTGAGATAACAGCCGCTATCGCACAGCCTGACGGGATACGGACTTCGCCTTCTCTTTTCATTTGAAGCAACTCCTTTTAGATGGGATGTAATATAATACATTTTAAATAATTAAAACAGCGTCCATTCAGTTTTGCAGCCCTCCGGCACAGATCATGCAAGAAATGCACCGAAGACACAAAAAAGAATGAACGCCATTGCTCATTTGCAAGTATTATACAGCAATTATTCATATTTGTCAATACCAAATTGCATTTTTGGTGAAATCTTGCAAGATTTTGTATGGTAAAATTCAGAGATTTGTAAAAAACGTGCTTGACAAATGCAATAATAGGGTGTATAATGCTTACATAGAGGCAAGGACGTCTTGAAGAACACTGGTTTCTTCTTGGCGTCCCTGTCTTTTTTTGATACTTTTTAGATGGGGCAGCGGCGTCCGCGGTGAAGAGGCTGCTTTACCGCGGCGGTGCTGTTACACGAAACGGAGGAAAAAATAATGAGCACAGTACCCGAATTTTTTGCAAGCAAAGTCTTTGATGACAGAGTAATGAAATCGAAATTATCTTCAAAGGTCTATAATTCACTTAAAAATACAATCGATCTCGGAACAAAGCTTGATCCGTCGGTGGCAAATGCAGTTGCCGAAGCAATGAAGGAATGGGCAGTTGAGAACGGTGCAACACATTACACTCACTGGTTCCAGCCCCTTACAGGCATCACCGCCGAGAAGCACGACAGCTTCATCTCTCCTTCTCCCGACGGCAGAGTCATCATGGACTTCTCGGGTAAGGAGCTCATCAAAGGCGAGCCCGACGCTTCCAGCTTCCCCTCCGGCGGCCTGAGAGCCACCTTCGAGGCAAGAGGCTATACAGCCTGGGACCCCACCTCCTACGCCTTTATTAAAGGAAAGACCCTCTGCATCCCCACAGCCTTCTGCTCCTACGGCGGAGAGGCTCTCGATAAGAAAACTCCCCTGCTCCGTTCCATGCAGGCACTCAACAAGCAGGCTCTGAGAATACTCAAGCTCTTCGGCAACGACACCGTAAAGCACGTTTCCACATCCGTAGGTCCCGAGCAGGAATACTTCCTCATCCCCAAGGAGCTCTACGACCGGAGAAAGGACCTCATCTATACCGGACGTACCCTCTTCGGTTCAAAGCCTCCCAAGGGTCAGGAAATGGACGACCACTATTTCGGCGTTATCAAGCCGAGAGTCGAGGCCTATATGACAGACCTCAACGAGGAGCTCTGGAAGCTCGGCATCCTCGCCAAGACCCAGCATAACGAAGTTGCTCCCTCGCAGCACGAGCTCGCTCCTATCTATGCTACAACAAATATCGCCACCGACCACAACCAGCTGACTATGGAGATCATGCAGAAGGTGGCAAGAAAGCACGGACTTGTTTGCCTGCTGCACGAAAAGCCCTTCGCAGGAGTAAACGGCTCGGGCAAGCATAACAACTGGTCCATCGCTACAGATACAGGCGTGAACCTCCTGACACCCGGCGAGACTCCCTACGACAACGCCCAGTTCCTGCTGTTCCTCTGCGCTGTCATCAAGGCTGTCGATGACTATCAGGATCTGCTGCGTATCTCCGTTGCAACAGCAGGCAACGACCACCGCCTCGGCGCTAACGAAGCACCTCCGGCTGTTATCTCTATCTTCGTCGGCGAAGAGCTGGAAGGCATCCTGAAGGCTATCGAGACCGACACCCCCTACGAGGGCATCGAAAAGAAAACTATGAAGCTCGGCGTAAGCGTTCTGCCGAGATTTACGATAGACACCACCGACCGCAACCGTACATCGCCCTTTGCCTTCACCGGCAATAAGTTCGAGTTCCGTATGCTCGGTTCGTCAAACTCTATCGCCTGCGCTAACATCATGCTCAACGCAGCAGTTGCAGAGAGCCTGAAGATCTACGCAGACCGCCTTGAGGAAGCAGATAACTTTGAAGAGAAGCTCCACGAGATGATAAAGAAAACTATCACCGACCATAAGCGCATCATCTTCAACGGCAACGGCTACGACGATACATGGATCAAGGAAGCCACCGAGGAGCGCGGACTTCTCAACTACCGTACAACTCCCGACGCTATCCCCCACCTTATGGACGAGAAGAACGTCAAGATGCTCACCGCACATAAGGTGTTCACCGAGGCAGAGCTCCGCAGCCGTACCGAGATCACCCTCGAGAACTATTGCAAGACCGTCGTTATCGAAGCAAATACAATGGAGCTGATCGCACGCCGCGAGATCCTGCCGGCTATCGAGGAGTATGCAGCCTTCGTTGCAAAGACCGCAAATACAAAGAAGTCTCTCGCAACAGACCTCGCCTGCACCTATGAGACAGAAACAGTCAAGAGACTTTCGCAGCTTGCATCCGACGCTTATGTAAGCCTGGACGAGCTGGACCGTGCACTTGAGAAAGTCAAGGGCGCTGAGGATATCATCACCGAAGGCTATATCATCCGGGACGAGCTGCTGGGAGTTATGGATAAGCTCCGTGCTTCCTGCGACGAAGCAGAGACCATCACAGCTTCCAAGTTCTGGCCGTTCCCGACCTACGACGAGCTGCTGTTCGGAGTTAGATAAATAAAAGCATAACCATATCATCCTACATCCAATTTATAAGGAACAAGGCTGTCACAGAAATGCGGCAGCCGAGTTCTGTTATTATGAGATCCTGACCCTAAAACGTTTGCCGGGATCCGAAAGCGAGAGAATATGCCGGACAGCACACTGTTCGACTCGGGGAAGCCCAGATCAAACTCCCCTGTGTGCCGCAAGGCACACACGCTCAATCAAAAAAACAAAACCAAACGGAGGAATAAAAATGTGTTGCATATTAGGCTACTGCGGTGCAGACGCAGATCAAAAGCTTCTGCACGAGTGCTTTGAGAAAACGAAATCAAGAGGCCCGGACGATACCCGGTACGTTACAGTCCCCGGAGGAACCCTCGGCTTCCACAGACTGTCGATCATGGGACTTACCCCCGAGGGTATGCAGCCCTTCGAGAGAAACGGAAGCTATGTGGTCTGTAACGGCGAGCTCTACGGCTTTGAAAAGCTGAGAGCAGAGCTTAGCGAAAAAGGCTATAGCTTTAAAAGCAACTCCGACTGCGAGATCCTTCTGCCCCTCTATGAGCAGTACGGAACGGATATGTTCAGGATGCTTGATGCTGAGTTTGCCTGCGTGATCTACGACGGCAAAGAAAACAGCTTCATCGCAGCCCGTGACCCCATAGGCATCCGTCCCCTCTATTACGGCTACGACGAAAAAGGCACTATCGCTTTTGCAAGCGAACCGCAGAACCTCGTGGGCATCGCACTGGATATCATGCCCTTCCCTCCCGGACATTATTGGAAGGACGGCAAGTTCTGCTGCTACTGCGATATCTCCCAGCCAGAGAAAGTCTGCTTCGACGACCACGAAACCATATATAAGAACATCCACGATAAGCTGGTAGAAGGCGTTAAAAAACGCCTTGTGGCAGACGCTAAGGTGGGCTTCCTCCTTTCGGGAGGACTGGATTCCTCTCTCGTCTGCGCTATCGCCCAGAGGCTTTCCGATAAGCCCATACGCACATTCGCTATTGGTATGAGCGAGGACGCTATCGACCTCAAATATGCAAAGGAAACAGCCGAGTTCATCGGCTCCGAGCATACGGAAGTAATCATCACCAAGGAAGACGTGATCTCTTCCCTCGAGGAAGTAATCCGCCTGCTGGGTACTTTCGATATCACAACTATCCGCGCAAGCGTCGGGATGTACCTCGTCTGCAAGGCCATACACGAGCAGACAGATATCCGCGTCATCCTCACCGGCGAGATCTCAGACGAGCTCTTCGGCTATAAATATACCGACTTCGCTCCCTCCGCAGCCGAGTTCCAGCGTGAAGCAGAAAAGCGTGTCCGTGAGCTGCATATGTACGACGTCCTCCGTGCCGACAGATGTATCTCCGTGAACTCTCTCGAAGCCCGCGTTCCTTTCGGCGATCTGGATTTTGTGAAATACGTTATGGCCATAGACCCCGAGAAAAAGCTCAACACCTACGGCAAGGGCAAGTTCCTGCTGAGGAAAGCCTTCGAGGAGGGCGGCTATCTTCCCGAGAACATCCTCTGGCGTGAAAAGGCAGCGTTCTCCGACGCTGTGGGACATTCCCTTGTGAACTACCTCAAAGCCTACGCCGAGGAATACTATACCGGCGCAGAGTATGAAACTCTTCGCCGCAAATACAGCCACGCACAGCCCTTTACCAAAGAGTCTCTTCTCTACCGCGAGATATTCGAGAAATACTATCCCGGGCAGGGACGTATGATCGCCGATTTCTGGATGCCGAACAAAAGCTGGGAAGGCTGCAACGTCAACGATCCTTCGGCTCGTGTACTTTCAAACTACGGCGCAAGCGCTGTTTAAGGCAACACCGCGCAACCCGCGGCTTGCGCCTCTGCACGTCATCTGCTTGCATATTTTCCGTCATAGCACACAAATTTTCCTTGCCGGGCGTCAGCCCGCCTGCGTCAAATTTATGCACTCTGACGAAAAATCTGAC
>JAFXRZ010000004.1 GCA_017536105.1 Ruminococcus sp.
ACGTCATCTGCTTGCCATTTTTCCGTCATATTTCCCAAATTCTCCTTGAAAGGCGCCAGCCTTCCTGCGTCGAATTTAGGCAATCTGACAAAAAAATGGACGTCGCATCTGACGCACAGGGGTTGTGCGGTGTTGCCTTAAAAATATCACTCCTTGTTTTAAGGCAAAGCCGCTTTTTGGGGTTTTGGCCTGTGCTGCCTTGCCCGAAAATACATCTTTTATTTTAGCAAAGCCGTTGACAAAATTCAACAAGTTGCAGATTTTGTTTACACTTTTTTAAATTATATCAAAATATGCTTTTCTTCAGTTTTTATTTTAGCATAATTTACTATTGTATTTTGTCAGATATAATGATATACTAATCTTAAGGCAACACCGCACAACCCACGGCTAACGCCTCTGCACGCCATCTGCTTGCCAGCTTTCCGTCATATCACCCAAATTCTCCTTGACTTGCGCCAGCAAGCCTGCGTCGAATTTAGGCGATCTGACAGAAAGCTGGACGTCGCATCTGACGCACAGGAGTTGTGCGGTATTGCCTTAATGACGCATTATGATCACCGCCCGAAAGGGGCACAGAAAGGAAACACAGAATGAAAAAGAAAGCACTTGCCGCGGCTCTGATACTGATGCTCGGGCTCTCTGCCTGCGGGAACAGCGACAGCTCAGCATCCCCTGCCCTGACAAAGGCCTCGGATGCCCCTGCTGCCTCCGCTGCCGACGAAAGCAAGCCCGAAGATACCTCCTCATCTGATGAGACATCCCAGCCCGGAGACAGCACGGACGAAAAGCAGGAGAGCAAGCTGCAGTCCCTTGCCGATGAGCTTATAGCCGCATATCCCGACGCCCTGAATGCCTCGGTAGTTTACGGCAGCGAGCTCTTCGAGAAGAACTGCAAAAAGCTCTATGCCTGCGAAGCGGAAGAACTGACCGACGCCATGATAGCTTTCAATAACGGCGGCGGACTTGCGGACGAAGTTTCTATCGTCTTCCCTGCTGACGGCGACACCGAAAAGCAGATAAAGATGTTCGAGGCAAGAAAGCAGATAAGATACAACGACTTCAACGGCTATGCTCCCGAGGAGCTGCCGAAGATCGAAGCCGCAAAGACCTTCACTGCCGGAGATGCAGCAGTGCTGGTCATATCCGATAACGCAGATGAGATCGAAAAGCTCATAAAAGAAAAGCTCGGCTGACATACCGGGCTAATACATAAAAAGGAGAGAACATCATGAAAAAAACCACCGGCACAAAAAGATTACTTGCAGCTATGGCTGCCCTTGTCATGCTCTCGGCACTTGCAGGCTGTTCTGACAGCGATTCCTCAAAGGACTCCGACTCCAAGGCGGACAGCACCTCACAGAGCCAGACCTCCGATGACAGCAGCAAGACAGACGAAAGCAAGCCCGATGCCCCTGCTTCAAATTCCGCAGACATCGAAGCCCTGGCATTAAAGATCGACGAGCTCTCAAACAAGATCGACGACCTCACCAAAAAATTTGCAGACTACGACTTCGGCGGAGATGTCCACGAAATATATGACGACACGGCTGTAGTGGAAGCCTTCAAAGCCAAAGACCCCTCTAACCTCACCGACAAGAAGGATAAGTACATATACGACGGGCTTGTTAAAGCCTATGACGAGATAATCAAGGACGGCATGAGCGATTACGAAAAGGAGCTGGCCGTTTATGACTATATCTTCTACGGCACACGCTTTGATAAGAGCAATCTTGCTCCCATAGACATGGACGACGGCGAGGACAACTCACACAACCCCTACGGTTTCTTCCACGACCACTCCACGATCTGCGTCGGCAATGCGACCACATTCAAGCTCTTTATGGATGTGCTTGGCATCGACTGCGAGATCATCCACTCCACCGAACAGGGCGAACACGCCTGGGATATTGTCAAGATCGACGGCGACTGGTATCATGTTGACATCACCTTCGACGGAGGAAATACCAAGCCTGCCTATTCCTTCTTCAACGTTACGGACGCAACCAAATCTCAGGGCGGATATCCCTGGGATCCTGCCGACTTCCACGAGTGCAACTCAACTAAATACAACTACGCTATCATGAACGCACAGAAGTGCAAGGATGTCTATGATCTGCCAAAAGTCCTCAAGGAAGCTATCGACGGCAAGAAGAACGCTGTTTATCCCACCTTCAAGCTCTTCAACGATAAGGGCGATCCCGCCTTCACCGAGAACGACTTCTACACCATCCAGAACTGCATCCAGAGCGATACCTATTTTATCAACGTAGGTCAGCCCATTTACAACGAGGATAAGACCGAAGTGACTATCCCTATCGTCGTCGAGGACCCCTCGGAACAGATCGACGACTGGGGAGATGATACGGACGACAGTCCCGAGGCTGTCATCGACGCCGAGAAGATGCAGGAGAAATTTGAAGAGGTCTTCGGAGATAAGGTAGTTTTCAACAGCTCTGAATTTTACTACGACGGCGACGATGAATACTACGAAGCCAACGACTACAATTTCAATAAAGTCGATGACGGTGCGGTAGTAGCCGTCAGATGACCGTAACATAACGCCGAAATGCAGAGGGAGCCTGTGTATAATGCGCAGGCTCCCCTTTTTCTTCAAGCAGTGAAAACGTTTTCTGTGCACTCTTAACAAAAAATGGGCAATAGATTTGTGAAGGTTTTTTCTTCCTATCTAAATGTTTTTGAAGAAAAAGGCTTGATTTCCTGCGGTTTATATGCTATAATTCTATTAAGAATTGGTTACAATTCGAGTTGAAAATTTTAATTTTGGAGGAAAACGATATGAAAATTTCTAAGATTTTCGCCGGTATGTCTGCACTCGCAGTTGCAGCTTCCATGGCTATCACCGCTTCCGCAGTAGAGATCGTAAACGGTACTAACCTGGATTACACATCCATCGACAACGGCGGTTTCTACACCGACCTCGTTGCTTACGCTGCTGCTAACAACATGACACCTAACGATGTTAAGGTTATCAAGTGGACATTCACAGTTGACGATTCCGACGGCTTCGGCGGCGGTATTATGATCAACAGCTCCGAGAACGGCTGGGAGCAGCATGACGGCGAGTGGGATTGGTGCAATCCCGGCGCTGACGATCCCAAGAACTTCCTCGCTGAGGGCTCTGACGGCACCTACACTCTGACATTCGAGCTTCCTTCCGACTATGACTTCGGTGAGGTCGAAGAGGAAGATTACTGGGCTCAGATGTGCCTGCAGCAGTGGTGGGGCGAGCCTATCACCATCACTAACGTAGAGATCAATCCCAGCGCAGCTCCCGAGACTCCTGAGACACCTGAGACTCCCGAGACTCCTGAGACTCCTGAGACTCCCGCTGCTCCTGAGACTCCCGCAACTCCCGCTACACCTGCTACACCCGCTGCTCCTGCTGACGGCGGAAATGCAGAGGCTGGCGCAGCTGCCGGTATCGCTCTTGCAGGCCTTGCAGTTGCAGGCGCTGCTTTCGTAGCAACCAAGAGAAGATAATCTGTATCTTAACTTAAATTTAAAGAGCTCTCTTTTGAGGGCTCTTTAATATTTTTGTATATTTTAATATAATTTAAAGGCTAAATTTGTTTTTTATTACAAAATTTTCGTGATTTTGAACATAATTGAAAACGATTTCTGTACAGAACATCCAAAACAGGTATTTATTTTTGTCTATTATTTATATTGATAATGTAAAAAAATTATGCTATAATACAAGTGTAAATTTTGTACAGCCCTTAAAAAACAGGGTAAACACTATGGAGGTTTTTAAAATGAAGAAATTACTTGCAAGTGCGCTTTCTATCCTTATGGCAGGCGCTATGCTCACAGCTTGCGGCGACAGCGATTCTTCTACTTCAAGCAAGAAGGACAGCAGCAAGGCTGATTCCACTGCTGAAAGCACCACCGAAGATGAGAGCAAAGAAGAAACCACTACTACTACAGAAGCTACAACTGAGGCTCCTGCCGAGAGCACTCCCGACGAGAGCGAGCCTGAGCCCGCTGCTGACGATCTGGTTTACGATCCCGAGGCTACCTCGACAGTTATCAACCTCGAGAACCCCGATACCGGCGCATGGGCTAACTGCTTCGGCGAGGACTACATCGACTACCGTACTCTGCCCAGAGATACAGACCTTACATTCACTGTTACCGTTAAGCTCTCCGATACATTCCTTTCGATGCTCGAGGCTGATCCCGACGGTTCCGCAGGTCTTATCACCGGTTCCGAGCAGATCGGTTTTGCTCCCACATCCATGACTCCTACCGCAGGCTGGAAGCACCTCGGTGAAGAGCTCGGTTATGTTACCGGCGACTTCCCTGTAGGCAGAGAGCTTATGACTATGGAAGGCGCTTCCGACGGTACTTATATGCTGAAGGCTAAGGTCGATAAGGAGACCGGCGAGCCCAAGACCGATAAGGAAGGCAACATCAAGTATGAAGAGGACGTTTACCTTGTAGAGAACGAAGATCAGACTGCTGAACTCTATGAGAAGGCTGACGGCTTCATCAAGTGGAACGACTGCTGGAAGGAGTGGGGCGACCAGACCCAGACCTGCACCTTCACACTCAGCAAGGAAGCAGTAAACTTCATTCTCGATTCTATCGCAGCAGACGCTGAGGCTGATCCCGAGAACGTTTTCGGCGGTATCCTGTTCCAGTGCAGCGGTAACTTTGAGGTTCTGTCTGTAGAGATCAACTATGGCAACATCCTCACAGCTTCTCAGATCAATTCCTGGCTCGAAGCTCATGAGGGCGAAGAGTTCGTATGGGGCGACGGCGAAGCTGCTGCTCCTGCAGAAGACGGCGGCGAAGAGGCTGCTGAGGACGGCGGCGAAGAGGCTGCTGAGGCTGCAGAGTAATTCTCAGATATATGCAAATTTAAAGAGAGCGGATATCCGCTCTCTTTTTTTGCGCCTGTGGGTCATTTCATCTCGAATACCGTGCCGTCGGCAAACTCCAGCCTTTTGAGAGCGCCGTCCTCTGTCTCGGCTGTGTAGCCGATGCCTGCTGCTTTGCCTTCCGTTTCTCCATTCACAGCTCCGTCCGCAGCCCGGGAGAACATCAGCAGCATACCGTGGACTGGCAGCTCGGAACGTTCAAGGGTCTCCGTTATCTCCCCGAGAGAAACAGTGCAGCTGTCCCCTGCAAGGCTCACCGACATCCCGGCAACGGTCTCGGGCTCGGTGAAAACAAAGCTGTAGGCTCCTTCGCCCTCGTCGCTCTGAACACGTTCTATCCGGGCTGTGTATTCCCTCTCTCCCGAGGTTATCACAGCCTCGCAGGAAAATTCCTCCTCTATGGGCTCAGCCGTTTCGCTTTTTGCCGAGCATCCGGCAAGCAATAACGCCGCTGAGATCAACGCGATCTTTTTCTTCATAGCACCTCCGACAAAAAAGCCTCTCCCGGAAAACAGGAGAGGCAGTAATACAAAGGCAATCATGCCTTAGTTTATTCATGCTCCATTTCAAAGAACGTTCTCGGGAACCTTGCTATGATATCGCTGGCAAGCACACCCCGCGGAGACTGATCCCTGCAAAGCTCTCTTGCCGACGTTCCCATGATGTAATCGGCAAGGACGCAGGCACGGTCTGTGGCTATCCCCTGGGCTGCAAGTCCGCCGATAAGCCCGGCCAGCATATCTCCCGAACCTCCCTTGGAAAGCGCAGAGCAGCCGAAATCCGTGAGATAGCATTGATCTCCGATAACGGTTAGTGTCTGGGTGTTCTTTGCGTGGACGACAACTCCGTACTGATTTGCGATCTCGCAGGCGTGTCCGAAAAGGTCCTGCATAACGCTCTGGGTATCTGTTCCGCAAAGCCTTGCAAGCTCGGTGGGATGGGGCGTAAGAACGATCTCCGTCTGTTTTTCCTTTAGTATATCTATATGCCCGGAAATGCAGTTTATTCCATCGGCATCCAGGATCAGAGGAGTTTTCGACCGGCGGATTATCTCATGCACAAGAGTCTTTGTGGAATCTGTGAAGCCAAGTCCGCAGCCTATTACAGCAGCCTCGCTCTTGTCGATCTGCTCCATTACGCTGTCTATGGCATCGGGCGAGAAGAAGCCTATTGTGTCGCAGGGGACGGGGGTGTATGTACACTCCGGCATAGAGGACGCCAAAGGAGGTATCGCATTCACTGCACAGCAAAGATTTACCATGCCGACCCCGGAACGCATAGCTGAAGCGGCAGCAATCATCGCAGCACCCGGATAGAGCCTGGAACCGCAGACGAGAGTCACCCTGCCGAAAATCCCCTTGTGTGCGTTCTCTGTGCGGTAAGGCAGCAGGCTGCTCACAAAGGCTTTGTCGGTGGTGAATATCTTGTTGTCGCAGTATTCGTCAACGTAATCCCCTATGCCGATGTCAGCCACAGTGACCTTTCCGCAGCACTCCTTTGCAGGCGAGAGCAGCATACCCAGCTTCGGCTTGTGGAAGGTTATAGTCTCGTCGGCCTCGAAGGTATTGGGGCAGATGCGTCCGTTGAGGGAATTGATGCCCGAAGGCACATCGCAGGATATTTTATAAGCGTCGCTGAGAGCAGCCCTCAGAAACAGCCTTTGCAGGTCGGAGGAAAGCTCTCCCGTGAAGCCTATGCCGAAAACGCAGTCAACGATGACTCCTGCCGAGGAAAGAACGTCTTTGCTGTCCACAGCCTCGTCAAGAGAGATTATCTCGCAGCGCTTCTTTACCAGGGCAAAAGCCGCCTTGGCAAGGTCGGTCTTGGGCTCTCCGCAGCGGACAACCGTTATATGAGCTGCCGAGGAAAGCAGGAAATCCACCGCCACATAGCCGTCGCCGCCGTTGTTTCCGCTTCCGCAGAGGAAAACTATATTATCCTTCATAAGCTTCTGGGCAACAGTAAGCACACGCCTTCCGAGAGTTTCTCCGGCGTTGTCCATAAGCTTTTTAACATCCACTCCGTGTGCCGAAGCTGCAAGCTCCGCAGTTCTCATCTGCGGAGGAGTAAGCACCAGCTTGTCAAGCTCCATTTTCTTCCCTCTTTCTTTTTCAAGTCTCAGCCGGCCTTGAGATCCGGCCGGATCCCGGGATCAAGTTTTTGTATTTTACTCTTTATACGCTATACACACAGCCTCCGCAAGCTCGGAGGTATGAGTTATGCTCAGGCTGAAGGTCAGACCCTCGGCGTGCTTTGCCGCTTTTCCCGAGAGCCTGTAATAAGGGGCTCCCAGCTCGTCACGCAGCACCTCGATCTCATTCAGCGAAAAATCCCTGACCCCTGTGCCGAGAGCCTTTGAAAAGGCTTCCTTGGCAGCCCAGTTGCCTGCAAGGGACTCGTATCTCATCTTGTCCTTGCAGAAAAGCTCCTGCTCGGCAGGGGAATAGACTATATCGATGAACCTCTGCCTTTCACAGGCTCTTTTGATCTTTGCGACCTCCGTGAGATCCACACCTGTAGTTATCTTCATCTCAGGTCCTCATATTCCTCGGCAAAGCCTGCTTGATAAGGCCGAGCATCTCCTCGCTGGGGGTGAAGTACACCACCGTATCTCCCAGAGTCTTGTGCTTAACTCTCAGGAAATAATCCTGCTGCTCGGGGTCATTGGCAGTGGCGACCACATAGGTGTCTGCTCCGTCGGTGTCGGAATTGTCGTTAAGCACATCAAGTGCTGTTGCCTGTGAGAGCTTGACGGTGCAGAGCCTCTTTCTCGAACGCTGTGCGATTATCTTGTCGAAATCCAGCTCGCCGTTTGTGAGAATGTACTCATACTCGATATATGTCGCGGTAACGAAATAATATCCGCCGTAGAGCGAAAGCCCCGCAAAGACTATGGCAAACATCAGGAATGTGGGGATCATCAGCCCCAGCAGGAAGAATGCCATTGCCGCCATAACTGCAACGAACACTATGAGCAGCTTGCGGATATTATCGTTTTTCGTAAGAAGTCTGACTACGTTCTGTTCCTTGAATACGTCCATTTTTGTCCTCCGGTGAAATGTTATTGTTTTGCTGTCTCCGATATGATATTGTAAAGCTCGGCTCCTGCCTCGTTCACATCGGCTCCGTTATAGATCACATTCTCCGAGAGAGTCTCAAAGGCTGTGACTATCTCGTCGTTCTCAAGCCTCGGAGCGATGGATCTTATCTCTTCCATCTCCTTGAGCTTGCAGTAAGCGTCGTACTGTATGCCCTTGAGCATCTCGTTGGCTTCAAGGACCTCCTGTGCCGAACGGCTGAGGGGTATCCCCTTCTCGATGCCCTGCTTCTTCGACATCTCCTCGCTGTTTAGCAGGAAATTCACAAGCTTTGCGGCTTCCTCGGGGCTGGCTGTGTTGCGCTTGATGCAGTAAAGGCTCGTGGGCTTTGCATACCAGCCGAATATCTTAGCCTCCGGGCTGACAAGGTCTTCTCCTATGGCAACGTTCACGCCCTCGCCGATAAGACCTGCGCAGTAATAAGCTGCGTCGGATATCCACATCACCCTTCCGGCAGCTGTCTTATCCTCAAAGTCGTTCTTGTCGTTCTCGGCGATAGGTCTTGCAACTCCGGCACGTATCATGCTGCAATAGAAATCCAGCATATCGGTGGTCTGCTCTTTTGTGAAGCCCGGGTCGTTCTTGTCGTCGAGACAGCGTACACCCGTCTTCTGCTCCTCATAGGCAACAGCCATGAGCCAGGCAGCTTTCCGGCTTATGGACAGCGGATAGACACCGTCCTTGTTCATCACCTTTGCAGCTTCGAACAGGTCGTCCCAGGTCTTCGGCAGCTCCAGCCCGTAGGAATCGTACATATCCTTGTTGTAGAAGAATATCTGGGTGTTGAGGGCTGTGGATATGCCGTTGAGCCTGCCGTTTATCTCGCCGTAGCTGAGATCGGCCTGGGAGAAGTTGGAAAGCTCTATGTAATTTGAAAGCTCATACATATCGTAAAAGCCCGTGCCGTCAGGCGAGAATCTCGACAGCCAGTCGTAGTTTATAAGCATGACGTCGCACTCGTTGTTGGCGGCTATGTCAACGCCTATCCGTCTTCTGTAGCCGTCGAATTCGCCGAATCTCTTTTTAACGTTTATATCCGGCTCCATCTTTTCAAAGTCGGAGAGTGCGTCGATGGTGTAGGCGTGGCGGATATCCTTTCCCCACCAGGAGTAGGAGATCTCCGTCGGTGCCTTGACCTCCTCCCTCGATTCGGCAGTGCAGGACGTCATCACAAGTGCCGCTGCAAGCAGCACAGGCAAAAGTCTTTTCATCATCTGCCTCCTGTTCTGCTCTGGTTGTAGAACACACAGACGTTCGTATCCTCTTCCATCGAAAGCTCCAAAGCCTCCGACGCAGAGAAGTAAAGCTCGTCAAATGTACCGCCGTCGTCGGGGTAGATGCAGGCACCCATTCCGACTCCCAGCAGCGTTCCCTCTTCTCCGCCGACAGTCAGCTTGTCGAACTGGGTGCAGAGCTTGTCGAGCTGGGTGTGGAGGAAATCGTGTGCCTTGAATATGTCGTAATCCGAATAGTCCGCGAATATCAGGAACTCGGATTTGTCGTTGACTCCCACAACAGAGTTGTTTTCAAAGAAATCCTTCAAAAGGTCTGCAAGGGACTTCACCGCAGAGTCGGCAAATTCGTCGCCGAGACGGCTGCGGATAAGCTCGTAGTCCTTTATTTTTACTAAAACAAATGCCCAGGTACCGCCGATAAGCGCCGACTCCATAACGTCCGAAATGTGTTCCTCGCAGTAATAGCCGCTTATCAGCCCCGTAAGCTCGTCCGTTCCGCCCGAAGCGATGGCAGGCGTCCTCGTGGTCGAAAGATAAACAGCAGATACGATAACACCGATAACGATGAACACAACGATTATGGACACCGTTAAGATAAGGACGAAATTCAGCGTAGTCATCCTGTTGCGGTTGGCAGAACCCTCGTGGTAGATAACAGAATAAATTTTCCAGCCGGTGTCCAGCTCCAGCATACAGGCGGAAAGCTCGCTTGCCGAAACCACTGCTCCCGGTTTGCTGACGACGGACGAGACCTTCTCCGGAAGCTCGTCGCCTATGCTTCTGTCATCAGTGTCCGTGTTGTAGATAAGCCTGTTGTCGGTATCGGTTATATATACCGCAAGCCCGGCTGTTCCGTGGAGATCGCCGAATATGGTGTCAAGGGACGAGATATAGAATGAAGCAACATAAAGGGCATTCTGATTTATCCGCTTGAAGAAGCAAGCCCTGGGGACTTCTGCGTCGAGGAAGCACTTCCAGGCTTCCTCCTGTCCTCCGAGGAACTCCTCGGCCTTTGCAAACTCATCCTGCCCGAGGCAGTCTCGCAAGCCGTCAGAAACAAGCCCGGCAGACATATCGTTGGAATAGAGCACGCCCATATCGGCATAGTCGATGAGATAAGTCGAAGAAGAGAGCATCTTGGTGATCTCGCTGATCTTTTCGATCTCCTCGGCTGTAGGCTCTGTTCCCCGGGGGTAGAATTTTTCCGCATCGGGGTGAGCATATATGATAGACGAAGCATTTTCATACTGGGCGCAAAAGCTTTCCACGCTGCGGTGGGACTGACTTGAAGACCCGGCGGTAAAACTTACGGACTGGCGGTTAAGGGCGGTATTGTTCGAGCTGATGAAATAGACGCAGGCGATACCGAACAGTGCAAGTCCCAGCAAGGTATAAACGAGCAGAAGCATATTTCTCATTGAGACCATACGCTTGATAATACTATGATCCATAGGACTGCCCTCCGTTCAAGAATAAAACTCCAATTTATATAATAACATTTTTCTCGGGATATTTCAAGTCTTTTAAAAAATTTTTAATACACCTCTTTTTTAATTCACCCTCCTGCTTTTAAACGTGCGCTTGGCAAGGCTTTGCCAGGCCTCCCTCATAAGGGAGGTTTTTTTCTTGACACGAGTCGCAAGCTGCGCATGCTTACGTTGAGTGAGAGGGTACATTTCCCACGCGAAGACAGCAGCTCATTTGGCTAAAGCTTTTTTGGCTTATCTCGGAAGGAAAAGGTATGTATCCGAAGGGGTTTGGGGGCGATCGGCACGCCTTTATTATATTATTAAAAAAATCAAAGAACAAGCCTTGATAGGACACCATGCAACAAGCCCCTCCCAACGGTGTCAACGCGAACTCACCCACAAAGGCTCCTGCCTCCCTTAGAGGGAGGCCTGGCGAAGGTCGCCTCATCCTCCTATTAAAAGCTGGTGGGTGAATTAAAAAAAGGCTCCCCTGCCCGAAAGCAGAGGAGCCTTGTTTAACTTGATTCTTACTTCAAAATCACCTTGTGGAATACCTTCTTGCCCTTCTTGATGATAATGGGCTCTGAGAGATCGATGAGGCCCTTGGGGTCGGTGAACTTTGCGTCGTTTACCGAGATGCCGTTCTGGGTCACGAGACGCCTTGCTTCGCTGTTCGAGGGGGCAAGTCCTGTGCGTACCAAAAGATCGAGAATACCGATCTTTCCGTCTGCCGTGTCCTCTGCCGAAAGCTCGGTGGTGGGCATATCTGCGCTGTCTGTGCCTGCACCGAAGATAGCCTTCGCTGCGGCGAGAGCCTTCTGTGCCTCTTCCTCGCCGTGGACAAGCTTTGTCAGCTCGAATGCCAGCAGCTCCTTGGCCTTGTTGAACTGTGCGCCTTCCATGGTCTTTTCCATTTCCTCGATCTCTTCGATAGGAACGAAAGTCAGCATCTTCAGGCACTTTATAACGTCAGCATCGCCCACGTTTCTCCAATACTGGAAGAAGTCGTAGGGGCTGGTCTTCTCGGGGTCGAGCCATACTGCGCCCTTCTCGGTCTTGCCCATCTTCTTGCCCTCGGAGTTGAGCAGCAGAGTTATGGTCATTGCGTGTGCGTCCTTGCCCAGCTTCTTTCTTATGAGCTCCGTACCGCCCAGCATATTCGCCCACTGGTCGTCACCGCCGAACTGCATATTGCAGCCGTAATCCATAAAGAGCTTGTAGAAGTCGTAGCTCTGCATTATCATGTAGTTGAACTCGAGGAAGGTAAGACCTCTCTCCATTCTCTGCTTGTAGCACTCGAAGGTCAGCATCTTGTTTACCGAGAAGCAGGCGCCTACCTCGCGGAGAACGTCGATGTAGTTGAGGTCAAGCAGCCAGTCCGCGTTGTTCACCATAAGAGCCTTGCCGTCGGAGAAGTCGATGAAGCGGCTCATCTGCTTCTTGAAGCACTCGCAGTTATGCTGGATAGTTTCCTTGGTGAGCATTTTTCTCATATCGCTCTTGCCCGAGGGGTCGCCTATCATACCGGTGCCGCCGCCTACAAGGGCAATGGGCTTGTTGCCGTTGGCCTGCAGTCTCTTCATCAGGCAGAGAGCCATGAAGTGTCCTACGTGCAGGCTGTCGGCTGTGGGGTCAAAGCCGATGTAGAATGTGGCCTTGCCGTTGTTTATCATTTCGCTGATCTCTTTTTCGTCAGTCACCTGTGCGATAAGTCCGCGCCTTATCAGTTCTTCGTAAAGTGTCATTTTTATTTCCTCCGTTTAGTCTTTATGATGGTTGTTTTTGCCTGTTTTGATAAACTCTATCAGCTTTTCCGTATCGTCAAAGCCGTCATAGTCTCCGATAATGCCGTCTCTGTGATAGACGATCCCGGCTTTTTCGTTGCGCTCAAGACAGTCGAGCAGCTCCTCTTTGCCGTATCTGCGTGCAAATTCCGTGAAGCCGGCAGGCTTGATCTTATCTGCAAAGAGCCCCTTTTTGCAGCCGCTTTCGGGACATTCAAAGCAAGCCTTTAAGCCCTTGGAGATGCAGCATTTCCGATTCTCGCACCATTCGGCATCCTTGCACCAGTCAAGCTCCAAAAATCCGTCCTGTCCGCAGCCCTTGCATTTTACATTCTCGCTGCACAGACAGCAGGCAAGTCCGCATCTTGCTATACCAAGTTCTCGTTTCATTCAGACACCTCCGATGAAGCCGAAGCCTCTTTTTTATGCTTCAAATGAATGCCTATATGTCCTATGCCGAGTATTATCACTGCCAAAAGCATAATGATATTGCCGCCGTAGATGCTAAGCAGAAGGAACGCCAGCACCGGCAGAGTGGCTCCTGCAACGGGTATCCCCAGTATCGAGGAATACATATCCTGCATCGTCCTCTCGCTCTTGAAATACCGTATCCAGTAGATCTCGTAGAGTATCATCAGCAGGAACGACACCAGCAGCACTATGCTCCAGGGCCTTATGCTGCGTATGTTGAAGTCCGAGAATATCAGGCACAGGGTGCTCACCAGCACTTCTCCCGCACGCTCGCACCCGAGGAGTATCTTGTTCTCGTTGGGTGCATATTTCTCGTAGTCCTTTGGCAGGTTCCTGCTCCATATTATATTAGGGGTCATAAGCATTATCAGATAGATCAGTCCCACATAGGAGAAGCCGAAGTTCATTCAGCCTCACTCTTTCCATAGCAGATGAGCTCGTCGGGCGATCTCATTTTTATCACGACCTTTCAAAGTCTTGGGGCTACTTTTTGTCTTTCTTTTTAGAACTCAGGTCGATTATCAGCCCCACAAAGTTCGGGATGATGTAGAAGGAGAAAACGATGATCCCAAGCATCTTGTTCTCCGAGATGTTCACTCCGCCTTTTACCTTGTCGGCACCCGAGTCCTTCATGAAGATAAGCAGCACTAACAGCACGACCAGTGCCAGAGCCGACGCGATGTGATAGGAAGCTATCCTGCTGCTGTCGGAAAGCCTGTTTATGCTGCCCATTATCCTTGCCGCAAACCATACGACGACGGTTATGCAGGGATAGATGAATATGGGGAAGCTCGTGTACTTGTAAAGGACACAGATCAGGGCAAGAGCTGCAACGGGCATTACTGCCGCCGCAAGGCTGAAGCCTGCTTTCTTTTCGTGTTTTTTCATTTTTACTCCTTCGTTTACAGCTATGTTTCCTTGCTGCCTTTGGCGGCTCGTAAGGATGCAGAAAATGCATCTTCTCCCCTGCGGAGAGAGAGCATTTTTGCGAAAGATCTGCTTTCGATCACTTCGGAAGCGTAAGCCCCAGCATCTCGGCGTTGACAGGAAGCCCTGCCTTTGCCAGCTGTTCAATGGCTTCAACGCTCAGCCTTTCGCCAAGCTCGATGTAATAATCCTTTGTGCTTCTTTCGTCTCCGGCGAGGAAATGGGTGTAATAATGATATTCGGTGTTGTAGAAAAGATTGCCCGAGGGGTCTTGGCGGTGCTCAACATAGAAGCGTACCTCCTTGACCTCGTTGAAGGTTATGGGTACGATGGATTTGTAGGAAAACAGGGTGACTATCCCTGCGCCGAGGTTCAGGCCGCATTCCTTTCGGGTTATGGTCCGTCCGCGCATATAGGCTTCGTTCAGGACGTCGTACTTCGGATGAGTTTCAAGCTGGGCGATAAGCTTTCTCAGCTTCGGGGAACTGTACCTGTAGTAGCCGTAGGCTGCAAGCACACCGCCGCCGATAACGCCTGCCACAAGGGCAAGTATCTCGTTTTCCGCGTACATCACATACAGCATCGCTAAGAACACCCCGATGCCCAGCACCAGATACAAAAGCCCGATCATCGAACGTGTCCTCCGCAGGAGATCGCTTTTCATGGAGCCGCGGGGTTCTTTGAAGCCGTGTTTTGCGACGTATTTTTCCTGCTTCCGCCGCCATTTTTCCGAGGCATAGCGAGTGCCGGAATATATGCCGCCGTCCAGGCGTTTGCTGCGTTTGGAGTCGATGATATCCGAGATTATGAAATATATGATGATCGCAACGGCAATGGCTGAAACGATGATGATAGCATAGATCTCGGCGTGTTCGAGCAGCATCATGAAAATACCCAGCGCAAAGCCGATCATTACCGGAATGTATTTTATCAGCATCCTCATCTCGACCACTCCAAACGGTTGAAGAAATTAAAAAAGCCCAACTGATAAATAATGATTATCAGAGGGCGAGTTATCGCGGTACCACCTCGGTTTATCGGCATCTGCCGACCTTTAGCGCGGTATAACGGCCGCTGCCGTCCTGCCTTTGCGGTATCCGCTTTCTCGGCAGGCTGCTCGTGAGATGTATTCGACCTGATGCCGCCTCGTCCTTCCACCAACCGGACGCTCTCTGCACTTGGCAACCAAGCCTACTCTTTCCCGTCAACGCATTTATCTGCTGTTCACTACATTACAATATACCACAAATCGAGTATATTTGTCAAGCTTTTTTTAATTCACCCACCGGCTTTCATTGGGGGAATGAGGCAAGCTTCTCCCCCCTCCCCGGAGAGGGGGGGAGATTTGTGAATCAGGTCGCGTTGCAGCCGTTATCCGAAGGGGTTTGGTTTTTCTTGACGCGTGACGCGAAAGTGCGCTTACTTTTGCGCGAGAGGGCAAGTTTCCCACGCGAAGACAGCATCTCATTTGGCTGTGGCTTTTTTGGCTTATCTCAGAAGGAAAAGTTTGTACCCGAAGGGGTTTGGGGGCGATCGGAAAGCCCCCAACAAGAGCGAGTTTCAATGTAATGCTATGCACAAAGCCTCGGACGTGCATCAATTTCAGAAACAAAAGCCCTTTGCCTTTTTGGACAAAACCCAAGCCCTATTCTTATGCAACAATATGATTTATCTTTTAGCAAATTCATAAACCTCGATTTGTTGCATACAAACGTGCAACAAAACAGCCTTTTTCGCGTATTAGTAGAATGGGGTTATCTTATACGACCCGTAGGGCAGGGGCTTGCTCCTGCCGTGTGTCCTTACGCTCTATTGAGGCTGGTCGGTATATTACGGCGGGAGCAAGCCCCCGCCCTACTGTGAATTTTTTCAACTTGCATCATGCGTCAAGCGCAGTAGCTTACCCCTTGCAAAGCTGTGCCCGCGTGGGATATGTTCTGTTTTGCTCTATGTAAGCAAGCTCTGCTTGCGTCACGTGTCAAGCGCTGTCGCCGCGGCGACCTGTTTTTTCTTCCTCAGCTCCCTGAAAAACCTGCTCAGTACCTCTGCGCATTCCTCCGCAAGCACGCCTTCCGTGATCTCCGGCTTGTGATTGTACGGCAGCGCAAACAGATCAACTACCGAGCCGCAGCTCCCTGCTTTAGGGTCCCTCGCCCCGAAGACCAGTCTCTCCGGCCGGGAATTTATCACAGCTCCGGTGCACATCGGGCAGGGCTCCAATGTCACATACAAAGCGCAGTCCACCAGCCGCCAGCCTCCGAGTGTCTTGCTCGCCTCGTCGATAGCTATTATCTCGGCGTGGGCAAGGGGCGACTTATCGTTTTCACGCCTGTTATATCCCCTGCCGACTATCTCCCCTGTGCTCTGCTTCACCACCACGGCTCCGACGGGAACTTCGCCTTCCTCAGCGGCTTTTTCCGCCAGCGCCAGGGCTTCTCTCATATACCTCTCGTCGTTCATCACAGTATCCTCACGGTAAGGATGCACAGCACCAGCATAGCCAAGAATCCGCACCAGACCGGTGCGCTGAGTATCATCATCCTGAACTTTGCGCGCAGCGTCATGTCCGTGCTGTCCTTGCCGATGGCGAGCCTGAAGCTCTTTCTGCCCATTCTTTTATAATAGAACACCGAGCCGAAGAACACGGCGATCATTATCACCAGTTCGAAGACCTCGCCGTAGGCATCGCTCACGCCGAAGTGGACCAAGGTTATGGCAAAGGCGATAAGTCTCGCGCTGACCCGCATTATGCAAGCCGGGAAGATCGAGCCTGTTCTCACGGTAACAAGTCCCGTGAAGAAGGAGACGATGAATAGATAGCCTATCTGAGTGAGGTCCTGGAGCATCCACACGCTTACTACAGAAGTCAGCAAAACGGCGAACATATCACCGAACTGTCTGAAAAGCTGGAGCAGATAGCCTCTGTAGAATATCTCGATAAGGACAGAGAGGACAACGTGCTGCAGCAATCCGCATACGAGCATGGTTGCAGGGTCATCGACGACGATATAGTCGTAATAAAGCGAATCGATAGACAGCTTTGAGAGCGCCACCGACATAAACATATTAACGAGCCTGCCTACTGCGAGCAGCAGCATCATAACGAGCACGACGCTCAGGAGAACGCTCATTTTTGTTCGCTTTATGGGGATAGCGACTTTAAGTGGCAGGTGGGTCGTTGCGTTGAGGAAGAACAGGGGCAGGAAATACTCGAGGAGGTTAAGTATCGTTAGTGTATAAGCTGCCTGGATCGAGAGAGCGCTTTTACTATCGACCATGGAATAATACATTCTTCCGCCGTTGTCATAGCCGAAAAGGATCTTCATCACGATTATCTTGACGACGCAGACCGCAGCCATTATGAGCATAGCGACACCGAGAAGTCGGAAGCAGTTCAGGAGCACATTCTTCTCTTCGTCGATACCGGTATTATCTATAAAGCCCTCGCCGTCAACGTAGGCGTGCTCACGGGAATCGCGGACGAAGTTATAGCCATAGGGATTATTTTTAGCAGTTCTCCACTGCTGATATTTTTTCTGATACTCTCTGGACTGGTTATAATACTTATGGCGTTTAGCGACGTCGATTATATAGCCCTTACCATTATTATCGGCCACGGAACATCCTCCTTTCGGCGAGTATATAGACAGTATAGCACATAATTAGAAAAAAGTAAAGCACCAAAGGCGCAGAAATGTAGGGTGGGGGCTTGCCCCCACCGAGGAACCCCTCCGTCACGACTTCGTCGTGCCACCTCCCGAAGAACCCTGCGTGGTTCTCCGGGAGGGGAACAGCGTCAGCGGTGGAGGGGTTCTGCTCCTGTTTTTCATTCGAGGCAATTCCCGGGCTTGCTTTCGAGGGGGAGAACCAAAAGGAAGACCGTGCCCCACAAAAAATCCCAAAAATAGGGCGAACCTCGTTCTCCCTTTAGGTTCTCCCCCTCGAGCTCCCCCTTTCCTTATCTCACTCAGGTTCGCCCTATTTTTTCGCCCCTCCGCTTTCAATAGAGCAAGAGGAATCCTTTGCTGAGCCTCCCCCGGGGGAGGCGGTTTCTTTTTGTGAAAGAGGCAGCCTTTTTTGCTCTCTGGCATTGAATAGTGCGTTTTTTGCAAGGGCAATCCACGCCCGAAACTATGTGCTGGATCATAAATAGCAGCACGCTCTGTTGGGGGCTTTCCGATCGGTCGGTGCCCCGACGGGTCTTGACACGTCACGCAAGCAAAGCTTGCTTACATAGAGCAAAACGGAACAAATCCCACGCGAGCAAAGCCTTGTGAAATAATAATTCACGACTAAGGAATGTGCTGGATCATAAATAGCAGCACGCTCTGTTGGGGGCTTTCCGATCGCCCCCAAACCCCTTCGGATACAAACCTGTATTGATATTTTTAAACTATTCCAAAAACAAGCCCGAATAGAACACCTCGCAGCAAGCCCCTCCTAACGGTGTCAACGCGAACTCTTTCACAAAGTGATATTGCCTCCCCTACGGGGAGGCCTGGCGAAGGTCGCCTCATCCTCCTATTGAAAGCTGGTGGGGGAATTAAAAAAAGCTCCCCTTTTCAGGGGAGCCTTGATCTTTTTGAAAGAACTGTTCAGCTGAGAATTAGTCTCTTACAGCTGTAACAACGCCGGAACCAACGGTTCTGCCGCCCTCACGGATAGCGAAGCGGAGACCTTCCTCGATAGCGATAGGAGTGATGAGCTCAACATCCATCGATACGTTGTCGCCGGGCATGCACATTTCCTTGTCAGCAGGAAGTGTGATAACGCCGGTAACGTCTGTGGTTCTGAAATAGAACTGAGGTCTGTAGTTGTTGAAGAAAGGAGTATGACGGCCGCCCTCGTCCTTCTTCAGAACGTAAACCTGTCCGGAGAACTTGGTGTAAGGATGAATGCTGCCGGGCTTGCAGAGAACCTGTCCTCTTTCGATCTCGTTTCTCTGAACACCACGGAGCAGTGCGCCGATGTTGTCGCCTGCCTCAGCATAGTCGAGGATCTTTCTGAACATCTCGATACCGGTAACAACGGTCTTAGCTCTCTCGTCGGTAAGGCCGATGATCTCTACTTCGTCACCAGTCTTGAGCTGGCCTCTCTCAACTCTGCCGGTTGCAACAGTACCACGACCTGTGATCGTGAATACGTCCTCAACAGGCATCAGGAAAGGCAGATCGGACTTACGGTCAGGAGTAGGAATGAAGTCGTCAACAGCGTCCATGAGCTCGATGATAGGAGCATATGCGGGATCGTTGAGGTCCTCGGGAGCATTAAGAGCAGCAAGAGCCGAACCCTTGATGATAGGAGTATCATCGCCGGGGAACTCGTACTTGTCGAGCAGCTCACGGATATCCATCTCAACGAGCTCGAGAAGCTCTTCGTCATCAACCTGGTCAGCCTTGTTCATGAATACAACGATCGCAGGAACGCCAACCTGACGAGCGAGCAGGATGTGCTCTCTTGTCTGAGCCATAGGGCCGTCGGAAGCAGCTACAACGAGGATAGCGCCGTCCATCTGAGCAGCACCTGTGATCATGTTCTTAACGTAGTCAGCGTGACCCGGGCAGTCAACGTGAGCATAGTGACGCTTGTCGGTCTCATACTCAACGTGAGCGGTGTTGATGGTGATTCCACGCTCTCTCTCCTCGGGAGCCTTATCGATCATGTCGTAAGCCTCATACTTTGCCTGGCCCTTCATTGCGAGGGTCTTGGTGATAGCAGCGGTAAGAGTAGTCTTGCCGTGGTCAACGTGACCGATGGTACCAATGTTTACATGGGGTTTTGTTCTTTCAAACTTCTGCTTTGCCATGGGATTATTCCTCCTTAAATAAAAATTTAGTTTCTAAGGTAAGCATACTACAATATCAATTATAGCAGATTTTTTCTGATAATGCAATAGTTTGGAAAAATTTTTTCAAATTAGTCCTTGCTTCTGTTGCTGATGATCTTCTCGGAAATGGACTTAGGCACTTCGGTATAGCTGTGGGGTTCCATAGCATACTGTCCTCTTCCCTGTGTCTTGGAACGCAGGTCGTTGGAATAACCGAACATTTCCGAAAGCGGAACGAGAGCATCAACCTGAACGGCACCTGTTCTCTGCTCCTGGCCGAGGATCTGTCCTCTTCTCGAGTTGAGGTCGCCGATAACAGTTCCGAGATAATCGTCGGGAGCTATTACGGATACCTTCATGATAGGCTCGAGGATAACGGGCTTAGCCTTCTTCATAGCATCCTTGAAGGCCATAGAACCGGCGATCTTGAATGCCATTTCGGAGGAGTCAACTTCGTGATACGAACCGTCATAGAGCTCGACCTTAACGTCAACTACCTGATAGCCTGCGAGCACGCCTGCTTCCATAGCGCCCTTGATACCGGCGTCAACAGCGGGGATATACTCCTTCGGGATAGCACCGCCGACAACGCTGTTGATGAACTCATAGCCCTTGCCGGACTCATTGGGTTCAACGTTGATCTTAACGTGACCGTACTGTCCCTTACCGCCGGACTGCTTAGCATACTTGTAGTCCACAGTAGCCTTTTCTCTGATCGTTTCCTTATAAGAAACCTGAGGAGCGCCTACATTAGCCTCGACCTTGAACTCACGGAGGAGTCTGTCAACGATGATCTCGAGGTGGAGCTCGCCCATTCCGGCGATGATCGTCTGACCTGTCTCGTCATCGGTATAGGTCCTGAAGGTGGGGTCCTCTTCGGCCAGCTTCGAGAGGGCAATGCCCATCTTTTCCTGACCTGCCTTGGTCTTGGGTTCGATAGCCAGCTGGATAACAGGCTCCGGGAACTCCATAGACTCAAGTATTACGGGGTTCTTCTCGTCGCAGAGAGTGTCGCCCGTGGTGGTGTTCTTAACGCCGATAGCAGCGCCGATGTCTCCTGCATAGATGGTGTCGATGTCCTTTCTTGCATTGGAGTGCATCTGAACTATTCTGCCGATACGCTCGTTCTTATCCTTAGTGGAATTATACACGGTGGAGCCTGCGGTGAGGACGCCGGAATAAACTCTGAAATAGCAGAGCTTACCAACGAACGGGTCGGTAGCGATCTTGAACGCAAGAGCTGCGAAGGGCTGATCGTCGCCGGAAACTCTCTCGCACTCGTCGCCTGTCTCAGGGTCGATACCCTTGATATGGGGAACGTCGATAGGAGAGGGCATATAGTCAACGATAGCGTCGAGCAGCTTCTGTACGCCCTTGTTTCTGTAAGAAGTGCCGCAGCATACAGGTACCATAGTATTAGCGATAGTACCCTTTCTGATGCAGGCCTTGATCTCGTCGATAGTGAGCTCCTCACCGTCGAGATACTTCATCATAACTTCCTCGTCCTGCTCGGCAGCGGCATCAAGAAGCATCGAACGATACTCCTCAGCCTTTTCGACCATATCAGCAGGGATATCCTCTACCTTGATATCGGTTCCGAGGTCGTTGGTGTAGATATATGCTTTCATCTCGAGAAGGTCGATCAGTCCCTTGAAGTCGTCCTCAGCGCCTATCGGCAGCTGGATAGCGACTGCATTGCACTGAAGTCTCTCGTGGAGCATATGCATAACGTTGTAGAAATCGGCACCCATGATGTCCATCTTATTAACGTACACCATTCTGGGGACCTTGTAATTATCGGCCTGTCTCCAAACGGTCTCCGTCTGGGGCTCAACGCCGCCTTTCGCACAGAGGACTGTTACGGAACCGTCGAGAACTCTGAGCGAACGCTCAACCTCAACGGTGAAGTCAACGTGTCCCGGGGTGTCTATGATATTGAGCCTGTAATGCTTCTTGGCCTCAGTATCATAGGTAGGGGTCCAGTAACAGGTAGTGGCTGCGGAGGTGATAGTGATTCCTCTCTCCTTCTCCTGAGCCATCCAGTCCATTGTGGACGCACCGTCGTGTGTTTCTCCGATCTTATAGTTGACTCCGGTATAAAACAGGATTCGTTCTGTGGTGGTGGTCTTTCCGGCGTCGATATGAGCCATGATACCGATATTACGGTAATCCTGAAGCTTTGTTTCTCTTGCCATTTTTTCCTCCTGTTTATATTACCATCTGTAGTGTGCGAAAGCCTTGTTAGCCTCAGCCATCTTATGAGTTTCGTCGCGCTTCTTGCACGATCCGCCCAGACCGTTGAGTGCATCAAGGATCTCAGCAGCAAGTCTTTCCTTCATAGTAGCCTCGTTCCTGTCACGAGAATACTTGGTGATCCATCTCAGACCGAGAGTCTGACGTCTGTCAGGTCTTACCTCCATAGGCACCTGATAGGTAGCACCGCCGACACGGCGAGCCTTTACCTCGAGCTCGGGCATGATGTTGTTCATAGCCTCCTCGAAAACCTCAAGTGCGGGACGGCCTGTCTTCTCCTCTACGATCTCGAATGCGCCGTATACGATCTTCTGAGCTACACCCTTCTTGCCGTCCAGCATGATGTTGTTGACAAGTCTGGTAACGAGCTTAGAATTATATACAGGATCAAGCAGCACATCTCTCTTTGCAACTTTACCTCTTCTTGGCACTTTGATTCCCTCCTTCACAATTAAATGAATTCACAGGTACTCGCTCCATAGCCCTAAGTCTATGGCCCCGTCAGCTCCAATGCAGAGGTATTATAATTTATATATAATGCTCTGCATAAAACTGTGGTCTTCGCAGTTTATGCGACAATGAGTTTTACCTTAATTTGTTCCCGAAAGCTTACTTTCCTGCCTTCGGTCTCTTTGCACCGTACTTGGAACGGGCCTGCATCCTCTTGGCAACACCCTGTGCGTCAAGAGTACCTCTGATAATGTGGTAACGCACACCAGGGAGGTCCTTAACTCTTCCGCCTCTGATAAGAACTACAGAGTGCTCCTGAAGGTTATGTCCGATGCCCGGGATATAGGCTGTTACCTCAGTACCGTTTGTCAGCTTAACTCTTGCGATCTTTCTCATAGCGGAGTTAGGCTTTTTCGGGGTAGCTGTTCTTACTGCGGTGCATACGCCTCTTTTCTGAGGGCAGCTCTGGTCGATAGCGGTCTTCTTCTTGGAGTTGTAACCCTTCTGAAGAGCAGGCGCTGTGGACTTGGTCTCAAGAACGTCTCTTCCCTTTCTGACTAACTGGTTAAAGGTTGGCATAATTTCTCTCCTTTCGCCTGAATTTACTAACGAGCATAATGCGTCAGCATAAACTAAATTATATCACGAAACCTCGCCTTTGTCAAGCATTTTCGCCCTTTTCACGCCAAAAAATCTTCAACAAAAATGGCTTGACAATGCACGATATTCAATGCACAATGCATAATGCACAATGCACAATGGTTTTTGGTATGGGATAAAGACCGTGCTAAAAGACAAAGGTTTTGTATCCGAAGGGGCTTGGGGGCGATCGGAAAGCCCCCAAAAAGAGCGTGCAGCTATGTATTGTCTAAAGAATAGTTTCGAGCGTGGCAGAACTGTAGGGGCGAACCTATGTGTTCGCCCATTTTGCGGCTTGCGCGATGTCTGCGAAACCCCTCCGTCTCGGCTGACGCCGAGCCACCTCCCAAAGAACCATGATGTTCTTTTTCAGGGGAGGCAATTTTCGTTTCAACTCGATTTACAATAGACAAAAAGCCTCCCCTGAACAAGAACACTGCGTGGTTCTTTGAACACTGCGTGGTTCTTTGGGAGGTGTCACGCAAAGCGTGACGGAGGGATTCCGCAGCAGGAGCAAGCCCCTGCCCTACGGGTCGCAGCGGCGACGGCGCTTGACACGTCACGCAAGCAGAGCTTGCTTACATCGAGCGTTAGGAAAAATATCCCACGCGGGCAAAGCTTTGCAAAGGGAAAGCCACGTCTAAGGCTATGTGTAATATTATAAATTTCCGCACGCTCTGTTGGGGGCTTTCCGATCGCCCCCAAACCCCTTCGGATACAAACCTTAATCTTTAAACACAGCCTTGATAGAGCACCTCGCAGCAAGCCTCTCCCAACGGCTGCACCGCGACCTCATCCACAAGGGAACCCACAGAGCTCTTCCGTAGGAAGAGGTTTCCCTCAGAGGGAGGCCAAAATAAGCCCTGCCAAGCGCACGCTTTAAACATTGGTGGGTGAATTAAAAAAGTGGGTGAATTTAAAAAAAACCTTTACATCTTCGAGGATTTGTGGTATAATGTTAAATAAGAACGGAGGTGCTGTGAATGAAGTTCTATGAGGTCACTGAGGAGGATCTGAAGCTGATCGAGATGGCTGTCGAGGTCATGGAGAAGAATTTCGACCGCGGCACTTATTACCACGTTGTCGGCTGTGCCCTTCGGTGCAAAAACGGCAACGTCTATACCGGCGTGAACTGCGACGGCATACACGGCTCCTGTGCTGAGTTCGTCACTGTCGGCACCGCCTATTCGGCAGGAGAGAGGGAGTTCGATACCATCGTTGCTTCCCACAAGAACACGCCCCACGGCGTCCTTGCTCCCTGCGGGAATTGCAGGCAGATGATGGTGGAGTACTGCCCCGACATCAAGGTGCTGCTGAACAACGACGAAGGCGAGCTGATAAAAGTCAGCGCGAGGGACTTGCTGCCCTACTGCTGGCTGCCGCTGCCGGATGAATAAACAGGTCTTCTGCTCCGGACGAACGGAGTAAAATAATAACTGGAGGTAGAAAACAATGGGATTTGATCTTAACGGAATCAAGGAAACAATCGACAAGGTCGATGACAAGATCCCCGACGAGGTAAAGGAAAAGGCAAAGGACCTTGCCACCAAGGAGAACCTTGAAAAGGTCAAGGATTTTGTTGGAGATAAGCTGAAGAAAGACTAAGTCCGAAAAGGAGCGGCTGTCGCTGCTCCTTTTTTCCGCACAGAACTGGAGTTTTAGTATGAGTTCATTTCTGCACGCCGAAAAGCTCTGCTTTTCATATATAAACGACATCGAAGAACCGCCCGTCCGCAACGAGGTGCTGAAGAACATCGACCTGGACATACAGAAGGGCGAGTTCGTTGCTGTGCTGGGTCATAACGGCTCGGGAAAATCCACCCTGGCGAAGTGCTTCAACGCCATAAATCTGCCCGAAAGCGGCAAGGTAACGGTTGACGGCATGGACACCGCCGACGACGACAATCTGCTGACCATAAGGCAGCGCGTGGGCATGGTGTTCCAGAACCCCGACAACCAGATCGTCGCAACGATAGTTGAGGAGGACGTGGCCTTTGCTCTGGAAAACATGGGTGTGGAGCCGAAAGAGATCCGCCGCAGGGTGGACGAAGCCCTGAAGACTGTGGGTATGTACGAATACAGGATGCACGCACCCCACAAGCTCTCCGGCGGCCAGAAGCAGAGAGTGGCTATTGCAGGCATCATCGCTATGAGGCCCGACTGCATCCTGCTTGACGAGCCCACGGCCATGCTGGACCCCAAGGGACGGCAGGAGGTCATGAGCACGATAAAGCAGCTGAACCGGGAGCAGGGAGTGACCATCGTCCTCATCACCCACTACATGGAAGAAGCCGCCCAGGCAGACAGGATCGTGGTCATCGACGGCGGAGAGATCGTCCTTGACAACGAGCCGAAGAAGGTATTCTCGGAAGTTGAGACCATGAAGAATCTTGGCCTTGACGTGCCGCAGGTGACGGAGCTTGTATGGGAATTAAAGAAGTCAGGCTATCCGCTCTCGACGGAGATAATAACGGAAGATGAGTGTGTAGAGGCTCTGGCAGAACTGATGAGTCGCAGCGGCGACAGCGCTTGACGCGGTCGGTGCCCCGACGGGTCTTGACACGTGACGCAAGCTGCGCATGCTTACTTTGAGCGAGAGGGCAAGTTTCCCACGCGAAGACAGCATCTCATTTGGCTGTGGCTTTTTTATGTACTCCCTCAGTCACCTTCGGTGACAGCTCCCTCTGGGAGGGAGCCTTTTTTCGCTGCTAAAACAGAAGTAAAAGGTTTGTGTCCGAAGGGGTTTGGGGGCATCTTTGCCATCAAAATAGAGATGTGTGTCCGAAGGGGTTTGGGGGCGATCGGAAAGCCCCCAACAGAGCGTGATTCAACGTATCGTTCAGCAGAACGTTTCGAGCGTGGCGTCAGCCGAGACAGAGGGGTTCTGCGGTGGGGGCAAGCCCCCACCCTACAGTTGTGCGCTAAGGCACGGAAAAGTCGCTGACGAGCTCGCAGACTTATTGTCTGTTTCCTGCTTCATCTGACTTACAACTTTAAAACGGCATCGCATAGTGGGTTCACCCGAGCTTTGCGATGCCGTTTATATTGTGCTGTTTTATTACGTTGAGCGATGCCGTTAGTCGGAACTGCGTTCCGATCGAGACTCTGTCTAATTTCTTCAGCTGAAGAAATTGAGCTCTGCAAGGGCTCTGCCCTTGACCCGCAAGCCTTTTTGAGGAAAAGGCTTGACCGAAAACCTTTTTAATGCGCTACGCGGTTGGTTTGCCGTTACACAGTTCTATTATCCCATGGGCGTACATCAGGAATATATCCCTGAATGTGCTCAGCTCGATGTGCTCGTCAGCTCCGTGCATATTGTTCTGCTCCCACGGGTATTCCGCCCCGAATGCCACTCCGCCTTCCGTCTTGTGGACGTAGGTGATACCGCCCTCGGAGATGCACTCTCCTTTCTCGCCGCGGACTTTCTCATACACCTTCAGCAGCCCCTGCACCAGCCTGCTCTCCTCCGGCACGTAATGGGGCTCCATTCCCTCGCAGCTGTCGATCTCGAACCCTGCGTTCTCAAGCTGCTCTCTGATGATGCCGCTGATCTCGGCGTAGCTGCGGTCTATGGGGAAGCGGATGTCTATCCCTCCGCAGAGCCGTCCGCCTTCGGTCTTCAGTATGGTCAGGGCGCAGGTCATCTCGCCGGAGACCTTATCCGAGAAGCCCAGCCCTGCGCTTTTTCCGCTGCACTCGCCGTGGGGGAACAGCCTTTTCAGGGCTTTGAGGCAGGCGTTTTCTCCCTCGTACTGCGAGAGGAATTTGGTTATTGCGTTGTCGCCGTTTTCGGGTCTTGAGCCGTGTGCCGCCTTGCCGGAAAAGGTCTTATCTCCCGCGAGGCACTTATCGGGTATGGCGTTAAGGACGCTGCCGCCGTTTATCGTCAGCTCGTCGAAGGGTGCGGAGAAGGTGAGGTGGACAAGGCCTTTTTCGCAGTTGAGGACGGGGAAAGAGCCGTCGGGGGTGATGACCATTTCGGGGAAGGGCTCGCGTTCCGCATAGTAAACGATGTCCTCGCAGCCTCTTTCCTCGTTGCCGCCGACCACGAAGCGGAAGCTGTTTTCCAGGGTCACGCCCAGCTCTTTGAGGCACTTCACGGCATAGAGCACGGCGACTGCGGGCCCCTTATCGTCGATAGTTCCGCGGCCGTAGATCCTGCTGCCGGAGACCGTTGCGCGGAAGGGCGGAAAGCTCCATTCCTCGGCATTTGCAGGCACAACGTCGGCATGGCAGAGCACGGCCAGGACAGGCACCTCCTCCGCCCAGTCCATAGCCACGACGTAGTTGTCGATATTGCGTGTATGCAGGCCTATTTTCTGTCCAAATTTTTGTACCCATTCCAAGGCCTGCGCAGAGCCCTCCCCGAACGGCAGCCCTATCTCCGGCTTCGGCTCATGGAACCAGCTCTCAATGGAGCAAAGCTCATCGAGGCTCCGCAGCATCTCGCTCTCATGCTCATCGTAATATTTCTCGATCTCTTTTTCTAACAAAACGACCATCTCCTTTTTTTCTTTTGACGCGTTTTTTTCTTGACGCGAGACGCAAGCTTCGCATGCTTACCCTTGGGCAGGAGGGTATATTTCCCACGTGAAGACAGCATCTCATTTGGCTGTGGCTTTTTTATGTACTCCCTCAGTCACCTTCTGTGACAGCTCCCTCTGGGAAGGAGCCTTTTTTCGCTGCTAAAACAGAAGTAAAAAGTTTGTACCCGAAGGGGTTTGGGGGCGATCGGAAAGCCCCCAACAGAGCGTGCTTCAACGTAGCGTTCAGCAGAACGTTTCGAGCGTGGCACAACAAACTTTGCCTTTCTGCGCAAAACCCAAGCCCTATTCTTGTGCAACAATATGATTTATCTTTTAGCAAATTCATAAACCTCGATTTGTTGCATACAAACGTGCAACAAAACAGCCTTTTTCGCGTATTAGTAGAAGGGGTTTATCTTATACGACCCGTAGGGTGGGGGCTTGCCCCCACCGCAACAAATTGCCCAGCCTCAATCGAGCGTGAGGGAACACGGTGGAGGCAAGCCTCCACCCTACGGGTTTACAAACGGCGAAGATACAGCTTAGCATAGAACAATATGAAATAGAAATCTTTGATGCTTGAAGTCTGTTTCTTTGCTTTTGATCTTCAATATTAATGCTTTGATCTTAAAGCAAGAATATTAAAGTGATATTTTCATTGATTTTATATTTATTGATAATATCATTGATAATATAAAGTGATAATATCATGATATTATAGAAAAGAAAGAAAAGAAATGATAATATAATTCTTTGATATTATTTGATATTATCATGATATTATCAGGAGAATTGAAGCTTGAAAATTGAATGTAGGGCGGGGGCTTGCTCCCGCCGCAATATACCGACCAGCCTCAATCGAGCGTGAGGACACACGGCAGGAGCAAGCCCCTGCCCTACGATCATTCCACGCACGAAGCTGTGTGCGTAACTTAACATAGATGCACGCTCTTCTCGGGGGCTTTCCGATCGGTCGGTGCCCCGACGGGGCTTGACGCGTCACGCAAGCAGAGCTTGCTTACATCGAGCGTTAGGAAAGATATCCCACGCGAGCAAAGCCTTGTGGGAGTTAGATCACGCTTAAAACTGTGTGTAATACTAAAAATCGCAGCACGCTCTTCTCGGGGGCTTTCCGATCGCCCCCGAATCCCTTCGGATACAAACCTTTTCCTTCTGATTTAAGCTGCAAAAAAAGCCATAGCCGAGTGATATATCCTCTTCGCGTGGGAAATATTCCCTTTTTCTCTATGTAAGCATGCGAAGCTTGCGTCACGCGTCAAGAAAAAACTCCCTTATGAGGGAGGCCTGGCAAAAGTTGCCTCTTCTCCTATTAAAAGCTGGTGGGTGTACTAAAAAAAGCTGTTGAGCCGCAGGGGAGGGGCATCTTTGCATTCTCTACCGGCAGGCCTATCTCGTCGGCGCTTACTTCTCCGCCGAACTTCGGCGTCAGCACTTCGCTCAGAATATACGCCATCACCGACGGCGAAAGCCCCGTTGTATAGCTGTTGAGCAGGAAAAACAGCGGCTTCTCGCTCAGCACGTCGGCGCAGGTCTTCACCAGCTCGTAGATGCTGTCCTCCAGCTTCCAGACCTCTCCGCCCGGCCCTCTGCCGTAGCTCGGAGGGTCCATTACCACAGCGTCGTAGAGGTTCCCGCGTCTTATCTCACGCTTGACGAACTTCTCGCAGTCGTCCACGAGCCAGCGGATAGGCTTATCCGAAAGCCCCGAGGCTGCGGCGTTATCCCTTGCCCACTGCACCATGCCCTTGGAGGCATCAACGTGGGACACCTGTGCTCCTGCTGCGGCACAGGCGAGGGTAGCTCCGCCGGTATAGGCGAAGAGGTTCAGCACCTTTATCGGTCTGCCTGCCCCGCGTATCATCTGCTGCATAAGATCCCAGTTCACTGCCTGCTCGGGGAAGAGGCCGGTATGCTTGAAGCCTGTGGGTCTGATGATGAAGCGCAGCTCGTTATAGCTGACAGTCCAGCTTTCGGGCAGGCGCTTGCGGTACTCCCACTCGCCGCCGCCTTTTGCCGAGCGGTGATAGACTGCGTCGGCTTTTTCCCAGAGGTCGGTCTTATGCTCGGTCTTCCAGATTATCTGGGGGTCGGGTCTGACAAGCAGCTTTCCTGCCCAGCTCTCCAGCTTGTCGCCGTCAGACGTGTCCAATATTTTGTACTCTTTCCAGTTGTCGGCTATCCTCATCTTTATCATCCTTCAGCAATTCACATTTCTTCCAGAACGTCCCGGATAAGCTCCCCGATGATGCTTCCCTCTCTTACTGCCGCTTCGGCTTCATCCGCTTTGAACCACTTTGCGGCATCCACTTCTCCCGAGAGCTTCATCTCTTTTTTGATGACGTTCACCCGGAAGCCCAGCATCAGCATATCCTTCTTCGGGTAGGGGTAAGTTTTTATGAGCTCCACGGATACGGGCTCGATGCCTATTTCCTCGGCGGTCTCTCTTGCGGCAGCTTCCTCGGCGCTTTCACCGGGCTTGATATAGCCTGCGATGCCGACGTATGTACCGCAGTTGACATAGCTCTGCTTGATGAGGGCTATCTCATCCTGCTCGTTGACTACAACGCAGAGCACGCACGCCGAAAACACGTCAAACAGCGGCTTTCCGCACTTTTCGCAATAGGGCATAAGTCCCTCGTCGCCTATCTCTCTTTCCGCAGCTTTCGAGCCGCAGTCGGGGCAATACTTAAATCTCATAGCTTTTCCTCATATATCCATATCTGCGCCTGCCTTGAGTTCCGGCAGCACGGACAGGGGATTTTCCACCTCGTCCATAAGCTCGCGCAGCATCTTTTCTTTCTCGAGTTCAAGGGGTGTTTTAGTGTTCATAACTTCATAGAGCTTCTTTGCTATCCTCTGTGCATAGTCGATGATAAGGCCTGTTTTCCTGCCTTCCACCATGACCCGAACAACGGCTTCGGTACCGCTTTCCCTAACGATTATCCTGCCGTCGGAGCCCAGCTTTTTCTTGCAGTCGGAGACAAGGGCTCGCAGCTCGTCATTCTCTGCCCAGACGCCTCTTCTGCCCTTGGGGATATCCACGTTCAGCTCTATCTGCGGGTAGGTGTTGAGCATCCCTGCAAGAACGCTGAGGGGCCTTCTGGTCTTCCTGATTATCTCCAGCAGGCGGATGCCCGTAAGTATGCCGTCGCCGCATTTTTCATCGTCAAGGAAAATGATATGCCCGTTGCGTTCGCCGCCCAGATTATAGCCGAACTGCATCATCTTTTCAAGCACAGCCCCCGAGCCGACAGCTGTATTCATCAGATCGATGCCCTCCTTTTCGGCAAAGTCCGATAGCCCGAGATTGCTCATTACTGTAGCCACGCAGGTGTTGTGCCTGAGCCTTCCCTGCACTTTCAGAAACTTCGAGAATATGGCAAGCATCTTGTCGCCGTCCACCACATTCCCCTGCTCGTCAACAGCGATGCACTTGCTGCAGTCGCCGTCGAAGGCAAGGCCGATATCGCATCTTCTTTTCACCACGGTCTCGCAGAGCCATTCGGGATTCATGCTGCCGCAGCCCATATTTATATTCGTGCCGTCGGGCTCGTTGCCGATGACGATGCACATAGCCCCAAGCCCCTCAAAGACCCTTTTGGCGTACCTTGAAGCCGAGCCGTTGGCACAGTCGAGAGCCACTTTCAGCCCGTGCAGGTCGCAGCCTGCCAGCTTTATCATGCCGCGGATGTAGTCCCACTCGGCGTTCTCCTCGTAGTTGATGCGTCCGAAGGCAGGACAGGGCTCCTGCTCCCTGGCGTTCACAAGCTCCTCGATCTTTCTCTCCTCGTTGCCGCTTATCCTGTAGCCCTGGGAGCCGAAGAGCTTTATGCCGTTATACTCGGCCCCGGAATGGGAAGCGGTTATCATAAAGCCTGCGTCTGCACCGTATCTCTGCACCAGCATGGAGACAGCCTGAGTCGGGACAACACCCAGGATATGGGCATCACAGCCGCCGGAGCAGATGCCTGCGCACAGCGCCGACTCGAAGACGTCGGAGGAGGCTCTTGTGTCCTTGCCTATAAGTATCTTAGCGGGACGGCTGCCGTTCTGCGAACAGACGACGGCTGCTGCCCTGCCTATTTTCATAACAGTTTCGCAATCAAGCTCGCTGCCGACAGCACCTCTGACGCCGTCGGTACCAAACATTCCGCTCATAAGATCCCTCACTTTTTCAGATAACGCCCAGCCCGCGCAGGGAATATCGCACAGGCTTATGCTATATTATTATAGCATATCCTTGCTAATAAATCAACTCTTTTGAATTATTAGAGGGCATAAACGCGCAGCGCATTAAAGTTTAGGATCAAGCCCTTTTTAAAGGGCTTGCGGATTCCATTTCTTCTGCCGAAGAAATTGGGCAGAGCCTTTGGTCGCCGACCGAAGTCGGCGAAACACCCACACAACGTGCGCTCCGAAAAGGGTGAATTCAAAAAGCGTCCGGTGGACGGTTTTTGAAGAGGGGAAGCCCTGCAAGAGAGGGCTTCCCCTTGCCCGGGTAAACATCAAAGCCCCCTGTGCACGACAGTGCACACGGTATTTGTCTTGCCAAACGAAAAAGCGTAAAGCAAAGATATCCTCCTGTTTTTCATTCGAGGCTATTCCCGGGCTTGCTTTCGAGGGGGAGAACCAAAAGGAAGACCATGCCCCACAAAAAATCCCAAAAATAGGGCGAACCCTGTTCTCCCTTTAGGTTCTCCCCCTCGAGCTCCCCCTCTCCGATGACAATTCCGATAGGATTGTCTATTAACCCTCTCAGGTTCGCCCTATTTTTTCGCCCCTCCGGCTTTCAGTTGTGATATAAACTACCTTGGCGAAGCCTCCCCCGGGGGAGGCGGTTTCAATTGTGAAAGAGACAGGCTTTTTTGTCCTTCAATCATAGCTTTACTCCCCCTATCAAAGATCCATCGAAAGGCAAAAGAAAAAGCACCATCGCTATTGATGGTGCTTCGTTTGTTACGAAAATGATACTTCTACTTCAAAGAAGGATCAGAGGTCAACCTTACCGTCAACCTTGCCGTTTACAACATAGTAAGCAGCGTTGTCCTCGGGCTTGATGTAAACCTTAACGTTTCTTACAACGCCCTTGTTGTTAGCCTTGAAATCAGCCTTTACAGAAGCAACGATAGCCTCAACGTCCAGCTGCTTGTCGTTGAACTCAACGAAAACAACTTCCTTCTTAACTGCCTCAGCCTTGTCAGCGACCTTCTTAACGGTCTTCTTAGCAGCGGTAGTAGTCTTCTTAGCTGCAGCGGCACCGGTCTTCTTTACTGCCTTTGTGCCAGCCTTAGCTGCCTTCTTAACTGTTTCCTTTGCTGCTGTTGCATCAGCCTTAACGGTCTCTGCAACCTTCTCTGCTGTCTCCTTGACAGCTGCCTTCTTATCTGCCATGATCATATTCTCCTTTCAAATACTTTCCTGTTCTATCGGGATTACTTGTTTACAGCGTCCTTAAGAGCCTTGCCTGCCTTGAAAGCAGGAACGTCCTTAGCTGCAACGTGGATCGGCTTCTTTGTAGCAGGATTGATAGCTTCCTTCTCAGCTCTGTGTCTAACCTCGAAAGTACCGAAACCTACGAGCGAAACCTTTTCCTTCTTAACGAGAGCATCTGTGATAGCGTCTACTACTGCAGAAAGAGCCTTCTCTGCGTCCTTCTTGGTGTTGTATCCGCCTTTTTCAGCGATTGCTGCAACGAGTTCTGACTTTGTCATGGTGAATTACCTCCAAATAAAATATTCTGTAAGTATTATAGCCTATTTTACGGGCTTTGTCAATTCAAAAACCCGATTTTTCCGTGTTTTCTCCAATATTTGTTTGAAATATATAAAATACTTTGAGCGCTCCGGCGGATTTTTTGTGTTTATTAACACAATATTTCGCCCGAAATCCGCGCTTTTGCGCGATTTGCGCGCCTGCCGCTTTTCAAAGCCCCATAAATGCGCCCTTTGCGGAGCTGTGGTCCGGGGCTGTTGTTAACATTGTGTCAATATTTTACTGCCTTAAATTTGAGTAATATGCAACAATGTGGCGATCCTTGCCGGAGGGATCAACGCCCTTGATGTCAACGCCGTTGCGGCTCATAAGCTCTGCTGCGATGCAGCCCCTGAGCTCACAGCGGAAGACCTCGCTGCCGTTGCAGACGATGACCAGCTCCTCTCCGACTATGGAGATGCCGCCGTTCCGTCCGAGGACAAGCTCTTCTCCGCCGTGCCTCTCCACCGCGTAGGAAAGGCGTTTGCCGTGGAGAGCTTCAAGCTGCTCTCTCGGTGTGCCCTTGGGGGCTTTCTTCTTGAAAAACACTCACTCCACCTCCGAAAGCATTTCCTCTGCAAGCTGAGCAAGCTCCGACACAGGCAGTCCCACGACGTTGAAGAAATCCCCCTCAATGCCGCTGACCAGCAGGGCTCCCCTCTCCTGGATGCCGTAAGCTCCGGCCTTGTCCGCAGGCTCACCCGTTGCGATGTATTCGTTTATGTCCTCGTCACTGAGCCGGCGGAAACGAACGAAGGTCTCGCAGGGGAGGCTCCGCAGCTTTCCGCACAAGCTGAGAGCTATGCCGGTGACGACGCTGTGCCTTGTGCCCGAGAGCATCCGCAGCATACGGAATGCGTCTTTTTCATCCTCCGGCTTGCCCAGTATCTCTTCGCCCAGAAGAACGGTGGTGTCGCAGCCGATGACAAGGGCTTCGGGGTATCTTTCGGCGACTTCACGGCACTTCTGCTCGGCAAGGAGCTTTGAAGCTTCTCCGGCAGGCGTACCCTCGGGGATATTCTCCTCGCACTCGGCAGGGATTATCTCAAAATCATCGAAGACGAGCTTCAGCAGCTCTTTTCTTCTCGGCGAGGCAGAGGCAAGTATCACCCTTCTGCCGCCGAGCTTCTTTTGCAGGTCAAACATTGAACTTCTCCTCGGAAAAAAATCTCTCTTACAAAAACAGAGCCGCACAACACGGCGGCTCCGCATTTATTCTTATTACATCATAGTTCCGCACTGAGAGCAGAAACGTGTGTCGGCAGGCTCCTTGCTGCCGCACTGGGTGCAAAAGATGAAGCTCTGCTGGGGTGCTGCGGAAGGAAGCGGCTCCTCTGCCGGTGCAGCAGGAGGCTCGGGCATATTGAAGGGCTCGACCTTCACCGGCTCGGGGATAACGGGCTCGGGCACAACAGGCTCGGCTTCGTTCTCGAAGTCGGGGGTCTCGTTCCAGGCAGGACCGCCGGAGACAGGCTCTTCCACTGCGGGAGCTTCTTCAACAACAGGCTGCTCCATAACGGGCTGATCGAATACAGGCTCGGCCACAGGCTGCTCAAAGGCAGGCTCTGCAACAGGCTGTTCCATCACAGGCTGCTCAAAAGCAGGCTCTGCAACGGGCTGCTCAAAAGCAGGCTCTGCAACGGGCTGCTCAACAACAGGCTGAGGCTCCATAACAGGCTGAGTCATAACAGGCTGCTCAAAGGCAGGCTGAGGAGCAACTGGCTGAGGAGCAACCGGCTGAGGTACAACAGGCTGGGGTGCAGGCTGAGGTATGGGAGCCGGAGCTACAGGCTGTGCAAAGGGCTGCGGAGGAGGTGCAAAATTATTCTGCGGCTGTGCATAGGGCTGAGGCTGAGGCTGTGTATACTGCTGCTGCGGCTGAGCATACTGCTGCTGAGGCTGACCGTAGGCAGTCTGAGCCTGGGTGTTCGCCTGTGTCTGTCTTGTTCCGCAGGAAGGACAGAAAGCCACATTGATGTCTATTGTTGCGTTGCAGTTCGGGCAGGTCTTAACTCCGTTGAGGGAATTGAGCTCCTCCTGGAGATTCCTCAGCTCGAAAAGTCTTGCATCCACATCGGCTATAAGCGACAGGACCTCGGGATCGGTCACCTGATCGACACAGCGCAGCTTTACAAGTCTGCCGATGTCGGTGTAACGCTTGTTGACTTCCGCAAGGCTTTCCGCGATGAGCTTATTCACCCTTTGGATGTCGGTCCTCTTGTTTCCTGTTCTTTCGTACATTGCCATATGAATGCCCCCTGTGTATTAGTTTTATTCAAAGGCGCAAAGCCTTTAAAAATCCTATTCCTCGGAAGCGCTTTCTCCGATCTCCTCCTCAGGCAGGCTCGACTCCTCGGTCTCGTCCTCGGAACTCTCCGGCTCCGACTCGGCGGGACGTATCTGCGGAACGGTGGTCACGATCTGCTCGGGCTCGCTGTCTTCGGGCTCGCTCTCGTCAGGATCTTCCTCCGGTATCTCCTCCGGCGGCTTTTCCCTGCCGTGATCCACGACAACAGGAGGCTTTTCCTCCGCCTCGCTCTCGTCCTCGTCGTCATCGGTCTCGGTCTTTGCGCTTTCCTTGATAAATATTTTATTGAAATCCGTCAGCACCGAGCCGTCGGCATCCGCAACGACGGATTCGCCTATCTCGGCAGCAAGCTCCAGCTCGCTCATGCCGCCGCGTTTTGCGGCCTTTTCGCTGAGAGGTGAAACTCTGACGGTGGTATTTACATAATAATGCCTGAGTATCTGGTCGTAGGAATAGCCGTTATCGCCGTAGGCCTTAGCTCCCCACTGGGACATACCTACTCCGTGTCCGTAGCCGTAGGTCTTGAAGCAGAAGCTGCCGTTGCTGTAGCTTATCTCGAAGGCGCTGGACCTGAGCCCGAAGAGCCTTCTTGCAGCCTCGCCGGACATGGTCGCCTTTCCGCCGTCGATGGAAAGCGTTCCCACATACTTCTGGCTGTGCATTCCCGACACGCTGAACCAGTTTCTCACGTCGTTTGAAAGATAGATGCCCAGCTTGGTCTGGATAGTGTTCCTGATCTCGGCCTCGGAGAAATAGGTCTCGATGCCGTAGTTGGGGTCGTTATAGTCATACTCGCTGACAACGGGCTTGAGGTAGCCGTAGCTGACGCCCCATATCTTGGAGCAGTCCGCGGTATAGCCCACGGTCGATGCGCAGTAAACGGTATTTGCGATGCCGTTGTTATAATATACGCACTGACCCTCAACGGCCTTTATGCACTTTTCGATCTTCTCGGGATAGCCCTCTCTGAGTCCCACAGTAGGCACGACGCCTATGGCGTCGTTGAATCTGAGGTTTGAATAAGAGGCTACTGCCTGCGCCTTGATGACTTCCTCGTTCCAGTTGGCGCCGATCTCGCTGTAGACCTGGCGGCAGAGGATATCGTAGGCGTTCATGGTAAGGGTCTTGCCCGAACGGACGTCATAGACAGTGAAATACTCGTCCCTGATCGATCTTGTTTTGGTATAGTTGAGCTTTTCGGGCTTGGGGTCATAGACCTGTGTGCCGTCCCCGGGAATAACGACGGAGAAGTCCTCAAACACGGTAACAGCCGGCTCGTCATCGTCAGGGGGAAGCACTTCTACGGCTTCGATCTTTGCAGTGTCCTCCGCAGCGGCGGTATGCCCGTATTCATCTATCCCGGCCTTGCGGAATTCGATGAACTCAAGCTTTTCTGTCTCTGCGGTCTCAGCCTTTGAAGATGCCGCCTTGACGGAAGCAGTCTCGATAGTGTCGTTGCTGCCCCTTTTCACCGAAGAATCGGTATTCGGGAACAGTCCGCCTATGGCTGCGGCTGCGAAAACGCCTGCCGCCAGAACTGCGAGCCTGTAGGTCCTGTTCTTTTTTGCGGTGTTCATACAATCACCTTTGTCCTCCGCACCCGTTGCCTGCAAAGCAGACAAAAAGCGCTCTAATTATTATTTTACCAATACAGCACAAAAAGTCAAGGCTTTGGAAACCGTGCCCTGACTTTTCGTAGATTATCACAATTTCAAGGCAAGGTTTTCGGCAACTTTGCCAACCGGACGGTGCTGCTTTGCGTCTTATGCGTCCGATCGGGACAAGCGCTCCTGTTTCACGGTTTCACAGCCGTTAGCAGTAAAAGCAATTCTGTCTTAGTTCTTGAAAAATCTCTGCCCCTCGAACTCGGCGCACAGCGTAAGGCTCTCGAACCATGCTGCCACAGCCGGGCTGCTGCAATACTTGGGAGTGTAGTAGAACGTTGCTCCGTTGACGATATATGCGCCTTCGCCGTTCAACGCTCTCTTAACGCACTCGATAGTATTCTCGTTAGGGGTATTCGTTCTGTTGTAATAGCAGTTTACCGCGGTGAACTGCTTGGGTGCCGTGAGCACTCCGTAAAGCGTATCAGGGAAGATATCGGACTTTACTCTGTTGATTATAACGTTTGCCACTGCAAGCTTGGACTTCTCGTCGCAGTTGCCCACCTCTGCCGAAACGACGTAGCACATCATCTCGAACTCGGTGTCGGTATAGCTTATCACTCCGCCGGAAACTTCCTCTGCCGGTTCTGCGGCAGGCTTTGCGGTGGTGGTAGTTGTGGTAGTCTCGGGCTCTTTCTCCTCTTCCTTGGGAGCAGGAGTCTCAGGCTTGGTGGTAGTTACCACGGGTGCAGGCTCTTCCTCGTCTTCATCCACAGGCTCTGCTGCTGCAAGCTCTGCCTCTGCTTCTGTTGTCACGGGAGCAGGAGCCTCGTCTGTGAGCAGCTCTGCAAGGATGAAGCCCTTGATGCCCTGGCTGTCCTCTGCGGAATACCAGTTTCCGTCCTCGGAGATGCCGTTTACGGTGATACCGTCTCCGTCCTCGAGGATATAGATTATATCGTCGTCCTCATCGGGAGAAGCCATAAAGAACACATACTGATCGGCGAACATCATTGTCTCGTCGATATCGTCAAATGTGAGCTCCTCGGGCTCGGAAGGCTTTTCCTCTTCCTCGTCAGCTTCCTCTTCGGCCGCTGCAGTCGTAGTGGTAGTGGTCTTCTCTGCTGTCTTTACGCTGGTGCCGTACTCGTCGATACCTGCCTTGCGGAGATCCGCTTTCTTTGCGGGGATATCATTCTCGGTGCTTTCTTCGCCTTCAGCTTCTTCGGAGGGAACGCTCTTTACGAAGGATACAGAAGTATTCTCGGGCTCGCCGGCATTTATCGCGTGTCCGCCTATAGCCGTGTAAACACCTGCGACTGCGGCAGCAGCCATAACCACGGCACAAAGCGCAGCGGCTGCATTCTTTGCCGGAGACGATGTCTTTACGGCAGGTATTTCTTTCATTCCGTTGCTTCTGATCTTCATAAACTCACATTACCTTCCCGCAGCTTTCCGGCTGCATACGCACCTTGCAGACCGACCGTCAATAAGACCAGCCGAGATATTTCTTGTTGTTGCCCCAGACATCTCTCCAGATCTTCGGGAAATATATCTCCGAATCCGGTCTTTCCTGATAAGAATCTATTATCAGGTCCAGATTGTCCTTGGCGGTCATTTTCTTTGCAACGATGACCCATCTCATATTGGCGACCTCGTTGGAGCAGGTCGAGAGGGTGATGTAGTCGTCGTCCTCGGTGCATTCCACATCGCAGGAATACCAGGATTCCTTGCGGATGTTATCATACCACTTCTCGAAAGAATATTTTCCGTCGTCGAAGTTTCTGTATCTCCAGTAGTCGAATACCTCGATGTCGTCCTGCGACTCGTCCGACGCAGCAACGAAGCAGGAGATAATGACATACTTCTCGTTTTTATCAAAGATCGTGTTGAACTCGATCATGGGATGCTTCTTTAAGAAGTTCACGCCTTCCTTGTATTCCGCAAGGTGGGTGAAGGAAGTGCCGAGCCTTCTCATGTGGTGGCCGTAGATGATTATGTTATCGGGCTGGCCTTCTTTGTTTATCCCGACGAGGGCATCTGCAAAGATGCTTCCCGACTCGTAGTAAACACCGTCGATATTACGTCTGAGGTAATAGTCGTTATCTGCGTCGATATCTCCGGAATAAGTTCTCTGCAGCACGGGGAAGTTTATATACTCATCGCCGTCGTCGTTTACGAATCCGGGTATCTTTATCCAGCCGACTACCTCGCTGTTCCTATCGAGGAGCTCCTTAGCCCAGCTCTGGACTTTTCTCTTGCCCGAGCCTTTGCCTTCGGGAGCAGAGGTGTTCTCTGCATCGGTATCCACATCGACATCGTCGAGGTTCACCGTATCGGCTTCCTCATCATCCCAGTTGGGCTCGTACTTGACTATGTTCTGCACATAGTTGAGCTCCACCTGATCGGTCTTAAGGAAATCGGTAAGCTCGTTGAGGGATGCGACAAACAGCACGATGGAGAATGCGAAGACGATCTTTCTGATTATCTCTGCAACGCTGTCGCCCTTCCAGGGGATAAAATATTTAAAGAATCTTATAAAGAAATTCTCGCCGTTCTCGGGAGAAAGATTTCTGACTTCATTTCCCATAGACATCAATCCTCGCTTTCATCGGTCATCAGCTCCAGCAGCAGCTCAAGTGCTTCTGCGGCTGAGGCTCTGCGGATCAATTCTCTGTCCATTTCTTCATATTCGTTATAAAGCCTAAGCTCTTTTACTCTTTCTTTTTTTCCATTTCCGGCACAGACATAGACCGTGCCGACGGGTTTATCTTCGGTCCCGCCCGAGGGACCTGCGATGCCGGTGACCGAAACGGCCAGGTCGGTATCCATCAGCTTCCGGACACCCCGGCACATCTCCGCGGCTGTCTCCGCCGAATAGACGGTGTACCGTTCAAGGGTCTCTCTGCTGACTCCGAGGACGCTCTGCTTTATCTCCTCGGTATAGCTGCAAACGCCGCCCTTATAGACTGCGCTTGCTCCGGCCACGGATGTGAGCCTTTCGGAGATCAGACCGCCCGTGCAGCTTTCGGCTGCAGACAGGGTCCTGCGGTTTGTTATCATATATTCTACAACACGAGCCGACAAACTGTCAAGCCTTTTTGTAACCAGTTTGTTATCTTCGGCAATTTTGACCGAGACCGCACCCCGTTTATCTTCCATTTTGCACATAAAATCATCTCCGTTTTTGAACGAATTGCAAACTCTGCCTATGGGCTTAACAAAAGTCAGGCCCTTTTCACGTCCCTGTATGTAACCGAAATGTCACCCCGAAAAGCCCCTCCGTGTGCCGTTCAAACCGCGAAAAAGCGCGATTTTTGCCTTGTGTACCATTATATATAGAGAATGGATACTGTCCGTTTTATTGTACATAATATTTAAAAACGGTTACAAATTTAATCCGGCTGTAATTTTTTGGTGTGTACAAAAAAAATCACACATATTTTTGGCCGTTTTTAGTCCAAAAATACGGCTTTTCAGGGTTTCGAAAGGTCAAAACCTTTACACAGGCCCATTGTTCACATTCCGTTTATTATTGCTTAATTTACCTGTTTTTGCCAGATTTTACAGTATGTGTAAGAGAATATCGAATGAAAAGGTTTTTATCTTGTCAAGCATATACTGTGTATCTGCGCTGTTGTTTTGAAATACCTCTCAAAGATTATGCGAATTTTTTAAGATATTTCACTGTTGTGGCCTCTACAGCCTTGGCTATGAGGGGCTCAAAATCGTAAGAATCCTGTGCTTTTTCCACATCATCAAGCACAGGCCTTGTCTTTGGATGCTTGGGAGTGAACACTGTGCAGCAGTCCTCGTAAGGAAGGATGGAAATATCAAAAGTTTCGATTTTTCTGGACACTTCAACGATCTCAGACTTGTCCATTCCGATGCACGGACGGAACACAGGTATCCTGCAGGCGGCATCTGTGCAGACCATTGCGTACATGGTCTGGCTGGCTACCTGACCGAGACTCTCGCCGGTTATCAGGCAGGAGCAGTCATCCCTCTCGCAGAGCCGCTGGGCTATCTCCATCATCAGCCTTCTCATGATGACGGTGAAGAGCTCCTCGGGGCAGTTGTCCCGGATGGTCTCCTGTATCTCGGTGAAGGGTACGCAGTGGAACTTGATCTCGCCGCAGTATTCGGAGATCTTCTCCGCCAGCTTCTCGACTTTGAGCCTTGCCCGCTCGGAGGTGTAGGGCGGAGCCTCGAAGTGGACGGCTTCCACCACCACTCCCCTTTTTGCGATCATATAGCCAGCCACCGGCGAGTCGATGCCTCCCGAGAGAAGAAGCATTCCCCTGCCGCCTGTGCCCACGGGTATGCCGCCGGCTCCGTCAGTACGAAGGGCATTGACGAAGGCGAACTTCTCTCTGATCTCCACGGTCACAAGGACATCGGGGTTTTTCACATCCACCTTCATATCGGGGTAGCGCTCCAGGATATTGTGCCCCAGCTCGGCACATATCTCCGGGGACTTCATGGGGAACTTCTTGTCGGCACGCTTGGCGTTGACCTTGAATGTTTTGGCATCGGCGAAGGCTTCGTCAAGATATTCCATGGTGCCTTCGGTTATGGCCTGCATATTCTTCTCGACCCTTGCCGACCTTGCCAGCTTTGCGATGCCGAAGACCTTGCTGAGCCTCAGCATCACCTCATCCATATCTATCGACTCTTCCACCGGCTCGACATAGACCGTTGACTGGGAACGGGTTATCTCAAACTTGCCGAGGCTGTGCAGCCTGCGCTTGATGTTTTTCACCAGCACGCTCTCAAAGGTACTTTTGTTCAGTCCTTTCAGGGCGATCTCTCCGTATTTGCAAAGTACGAGCTCCTTCATTTTTCTGTCCTTTCCGAGCTTGTCCGGGATACTTCGCCGCATCCCGAGCTTTTTCTCTTATATATTTATAATGGTATAAAACATTTGTTTGCATTTATCTGATCTTCGCAAGGGTCCTGTTCGCCTCGTTTATCGCTGCGATAAGCTCGTCGATCTCGGCTTCGGTGTTCTCGGCGCAGAAGCTTATCCTCAGCACGCTGTCACGAAGCTCTTCTGGGATCTTGAACTCAGCCGTCACTGAGCTTTTCTTTCCCTTCGAGCAAGCCGAGCCGCTGGAAACATAGATGCCCTTCTGCTCGAGGAAATGGAGCAGCACCTCCGACCGCAGACCCTTGACGGCGATGCTTGCGATGTAGGGGCTGTATTCCGGGCTGATGTTCACGGCGATGCCGTTCTCCACGCAGCGGTCGGTCAGATACTTGTGCAGCTGTGAAACTTTCTGATATCTCTCGCTGATGTTTTTTGAAAGCTCGGCACAGGCAGCTCCGAAGCCCATTATCATCGGAACGCTTTCCGTGCCCGAGCGGAAGCCTCTCTCCTGTCCGCCGCCGAACATCCTCGTTGGGATATGCACGCCCTTGCGAACATACAGCGCTCCGATGCCCTTGGGTCCGTGGATCTTGTGAGCGCTTATTGACAGCATATCGGCGCCGAGGGTCTTTGCCCTCACCGGCAGCTTCATAAAGCTCTGGACACAGTCGCAGTGCAGAAGCGTTTGGGGATATTTTTTCCTGATCTGCCTGAAAGCCTGTTCCACGGGGATCACCGCCCCGGTCTCGTTGTTGACCTGCATACAGGTCACAAGGCAGGTGTTTTCATCCACCGCAGCGACGATATCCCCGGCACGGACAGCTCCGTCATCTCCCGGGGAAACACGCACCACAGTGAAGCCTTCCTCTTCCAGCTTCCGGCAGCACATCTCCACCGAGGGATGCTCCACGCTTGTGGTAACTATCTTTTTCTTTCTTTTCCCGAGAGAAGCCGCAGCCCCGAAAATGGCGGTGTTGCTGCTTTCCGTGGCGCAGGAGGTGAAGAATATCTCCTCATCGGAAGCACCGAGAGCCTCGGCGATAATGTGCCTCGCCTGCTCTCTGTTCTGCTCGGCTGTGAGTCCGAGGCCGTGGAGAGATGAGGGATTTCCGAACTCTCTGAGCCCCCGGCAGACGGCTTCCACCGCCGCATCGGAGGGTCTCGTCGTTGCGGCGTTATCAAAATATATCATATCCAGTTTCCTTTCGCATAATATGTCATTTTATATTATAGCACAAGAGTTTGAAATTGTAAAGTCCAAAGCAAGCTGCGATTTTTTGCTTAACAGGAGATGCTCAAAACGAATAATAAAGCGAAGCCTGCGCATAATATCTACAAAGCGAACAAGCGTATTTTGCTGTACTGATTTTCGGACTTTTATATATTATTCGCTTCCGTGGACGTTCAAAATAATCGTACAATATTTTGTACATATATTTTGCGCTTAAATTTGTTGTACATATTATTGTATAGTTATTATATTTGCAGTCCTGTCAACTGTACATATAATAAATCAAAAACAAGTACAAATATTCGGACAAAACACAGATCTATGTTCCGCAGGAGGGCAAATGAAACGAAGAACTCTCATCAGGATATTTTCATTAACAGCTGCCGCAGCTGTTGTATTTGCTGTGAAAGGGATGATAGAATCCCGCAGGAGCGCAGACGCTTCCCTATCGCTGCAAAGCACCTATATACGGGCTTTGGAAGACCTGTCCGCTGCCGCTGACAGCATTTCCGTAACGCTTCAGAAGAACCTTTACGCAGGCACGCCGGAAATGCACAGCAGGCTCTCACAGCAGCTCTGGAGAGACACCGCCGCTGCAAAGGCTGCGCTGTCGCAGCTGCCGGTGAACAGCCCCGAGCTTTCAAACACCTACAAGTTTTTATCCCAGGTGGGCAGCTATTCCGTTGCACTTTCGGAAAAGGCTCTTGAAGGCGAAAAGATGACCGACGGCGAATACGCAAAACTTGCACAGCTTTACGAGTATTCAAAGAAACTCAGCCTGGCGATGTGGGATATAGAGAACAGTGTTGCCGGCGGCGAGATGAGCATAACCGACGCCATGGACGAGCAGGATCCGGAACTTGAAGGCTCGCCGACCTTTGCCGACGGCTTCAAGGAGCTGGAGGACGGCTTCGGCTCCTACCCCAAGCTGATCTACGACGGACCCTTCTCCGACCACATCATGGAGAAGAAGCCGCTGATGCTCGAGGGTGCGGAAGAAGTGTCCTTCGAGCTGGCGAATCAGCGTGCCGCATTTGCTCTCGGTGCTGACATCGGGGACATCGAGCTCATCGGCGAGGAGGCAGGACGTATGCCCTCCTACCTCTTCGGGGACAGCTCAGGGACGGCAGTCTGCTCCATCACAAAGAGCGGAGGGTTCATTTCCTATATCCTGAAAAGCCGGGACGTTATGACCACGGACATCGCCGATGAAGATGCGCTTTCCGCCGCCGACAGCTTCCTCGACGACCGAGGCTTCACTTCGATGCAGAGGACTTACTACGAGACCGATGCGAACATCATGACCGTAAACTACGCCTACCGGGCAGGCGAGGTCTGCTGCTATACCGACCTGATAAAAGTCTCCGTGGCAATGGACACCGGCGAGGTGTTGGGGCTCGACTGCAGAGGGTATCTCGTCAACCACCGGAAGCGTGAGTTCCCGACCGGCAGGCTGTCGGTGCTCGATATACAGCAGAAGCTGAGCCCGAAGCTCAAAGTCCTGTCCCGGGGGCTTGCGGTGATACCGTCCGATTCGCAGGAAGAGCTTTTGTGCTACGAATTCAAATGCGAAGCCTCCGACGGTACCCACGTTATCGAATATTTCAATGCCGTTTCGGGACGGGAGGAGCAGCTGCTGATCCTCTTTGAGAGCGAAAGCGGAACCCTGACGATGTAGAGAAGGAGTGATCCCATGGTAACAGCAAACTTTGCAGCAGCGGTATTCTGCCTGCTGTGTATGTATGAGTATCTGGAGAGAAAGTAGATCTTTTTATCCAACCGCCAATGTTTAGATCATGCGCTTGGCAAAGCTTATTTGCGCCTCCCGATCTGATCGGAGCGTATGCAAAAATCAAATTCGGTACCGGCATATTCTTTGGCTTTACAAATCTTCAGTTTTGTGCTATAATATTTCCGGAGCTTCTGCTCCCTAATCTGAATCAAAGAGGTGCCGGAAAATGAATACTAATAAAAGAAAAGTAGTCCTCATCGGAACTGGTATGGTGGGTATGAGCTTCGCTTACTCCCTCGTCAACCAGGGCAGTATCTGCAACGAGCTCGTGCTCATCGACGTGAACAAGGTACGCGCTAACGGCGAAGCTATGGATCTCAACCACGGCCTTGCGTTCGCTAAATCGAATATGCAGATCTATGCCGGCGAATACCACGACTGCAAGGACGCGGATATCGTTGTCATCGCAGCTGGTGTTGCTCAGAAAGAGGGCGAGAGCCGTCTCGATCTTTTGCAGCGGAACGTTGAGGTCTTCCGCTCTATAATCACTCCCGTTGTGAAAAGCGGCTTCGACGGCATTTTTCTCGTTGCGACGAACCCCGTTGACATCATGACCCGTGTCACCTATGAGCTTTCGCGTTTCGGAGCTTCCCGTGTTATCGGAACGGGCACCTCTCTCGACACTGCCCGTCTGCGCTATCTCCTCGGCGATTATTTCACTGTGGATCCCAAGAACATCCACGCTTATGTTATCGGCGAGCACGGCGACAGCGAATTCGTTCCCCTCTCTCAGGTGATGCTTGCGACGAAGCACGTTTCCGAGATGCTTGAAAATCCCAACAACAACTACAGCATCGAGGACATGGAACGCATCGAGACCGAAGTCCGCACATCGGCGTACAAGATAATCGAAGCCAAGCGTGCGACTTATTACGGCATCGGCATGGCGATAACCAGGATCGTCAAGGCTATCCTCGGGGACGAGAACAGCGTTCTGACAGTTTCCTGCAAGCTCTCGGGAGAATACTCGAACCGCAATGTTTTCATCGGTGTGCCCTGCATTATCGGACGCAACGGTGTGAAGGAAGTTGTTGAGCTTTCGCTGACAGAGTCCGAGCAGGAGAAGTTCAACTCCTCTGCAAAGGTGCTTGAAGAGAGCTTCGAGAGCCTGTTCCTGTGATAAGCCGCCGGGAGGTTTTTGGGGAAGTGTGGGGATGAAAAAGATTTCCGATCTTGAAGAGCTTTACAGAGAGCAGGGCGATGCCCTTTATTCCCTGGCTTTCGAGCTTGGCGGTTCAAAGGAGCGTGCCGAAGAGCTTCTCATCATGGCTGACGACGATTTTCTTGATACGAGCATCCGTGCCTGCGGCAGGGAAAGGCGGTATCTTTTCATGAAAGGTAAGCTGGAGAAATACAGCGGAAAGACGGTGGTCACATACAAACGGCAGCAGATACCTCCCGATGTTTACGAGCGGATGATCTCCTCCGCAAAGATATTTGAGGGTCACGGCGGAAGAGTCCGCAGCCGGATTATCGGCTACATAGTTCTCGGGTTGATCCTCCTCGTTATCTCTCTTGTCGCATTACGCGCTTTGGATTTTGTTGTGAGCGACGAACATGATGAAGCCATCGCGGATTATTTCTTCGGAGCTGAAGACACAGAAGATGAATGACTAACAGCACCCCTTCCGATGTTCGGAAAGAGGTGCTGTTTTTGATTTCTTTAAAGTGTCGGAGCTCCGACGGTTTTTTACACATGACGTGAGCTTAGCTTCATCAATCGGCGAATGCGATACTCGGTCGATGAATCTAAATTCGCGTGGGAACCGTTTCCTTTCACTCAACGTAAGCATGCGAAGCTTGCGTCACGCGTCAAGAAAAATAGTCCTTTATCCCCCTGAGCCACATTTTCATTATGGCCTTCTGGGGAAGTATCTTGCTGAGGAAATGCTCGTATTTCACGAAGAAGCTGCACACCGACATATCCCTGCCCTTTGCGGAATCTCTGAGAGCCTGCACTGCAACACGGTCCGGCTTGACGAGACCGGGATATTTGACAGGCTTGCCGTTATACTCTTTTTTCAGCATATCCGTATCTATCCAGCCGGGACAGACTGCGGTGCAGAGGATGCCCCTGTCTTTGAGCTCGGCATTCAGCGCTCGGGAATAGGAGCGGACAAACACCTTGCTTGCGGCATAGAGATTTATATAGGGCACGGGCTGGAAGGATGAAGCGGATGAGATATTGAGTATCCGCGAGCCTTTGGACATAAAGGGTATCGAGCAGCTGCACATAAGGCACACAGCCTTGCAGTTTATATCTATGGTCTTTGAGATATCCTCTTCTGTAAACTCGCTGTAGCTTCCCATCTTGCCTGTGCCGGCATTGTTTATCAGCAGCCTGATGTCCGGGCGCTCATTCTCCAAAAGGGCTTTGAGCTTTGCGATATCCTCTGTGCTGCCGAGATCGCATTTTACCGGCCGCACTTTATCTCCGAATTTTTCTTTGAGCTGACAGAGCTTATCCTCATTTCTTGCCACAGCCCATATCTCATCAACATCTTCTTTAAGAAGCTCTTTCACGAACTCCTGTCCGAGCCCTCCGGTGGCACCCGTTACTATTGCGATCTTCGACATTTTTATTACCGTCCTTTTTACAGTCATTTTTATCTTTCTCTGTTCTATTTGACTTCGTACATCATTTTAAGACGCTGTGCTTCGGTGTAGTCGAAGCCGAACTTCTCATAGAATGGTATCTTGTCCGGCTCGGCACAAAGCTCCACAAAAATATGAGTGCCTGTGATGCCCTTGTCGTTTATGAATTTGAACAGCTCGTCCATGAGCATACGCCCGATGCCTTTTCCCTGGTATCCGGGTCTGACGATCACGTCTTTGATATAATAATCAAGCCCCATGTCGCCGAGCATCCTTGCCATAGCGACGATCCTTTCCCCGTCGAACACAGAGACCCTGAACAGGGTGTGCTCCATAGCAAGTCTTGTCTGTTCAAGAGAAGGCCCCTGTCCCCAGACGGTCTCCCAAAGCAGGATGAATTCCTCGGCGGTAAGCTCGTTGTATTTTACGGTCAGGCTCATAGTTGACCCTCCCCGTTCACGGAAGCGACAAGGGCACTGACTTCTTCAATTTTCGGCGGATAAAGGGGCAGCGGAAAACGGGAGATCGCCATAGCCGAGCAGGCGCTTGCAAAGCGGACAGTCTCCTCGTCGGTCATGCCGTGAAGAAGAGCATAGACGCAGCCTGCCTTGAAAGTATCTCCTGCGCCGAGGGTGCTTTTCACCTCAACATCAAAGGGCTTCATGCGCTTTGTAGGCTGACCCTTTCTGCCGTAGAGCATCTCTCCTCCGCCCTGGGTGATGATAGTCAGGCCGTCGGTCTCCTGCTTCATAAGCTCCATGACTTCCTCGTTAGAGATACCGGGATAGCTTATATCCGTACATTCGTGGGAGATCACGTTTATGGCAGCCTGCCTGTGCAGAACGGAATCGTGTCTTGTGTCAATGGTCACGAAAGGCACACCCAGGCGGACGCATATCTCCGCCGCAAGGAAAGAGTCCTCTCCGAAATATGGGTCAACAGCTGCGGCCTTGCAGCCTGCGATGTCTTCCTCTTTCGGTGTGTTCCACCAGCGCTTGCCGGAGGAAAACAGGGTCTGGAACCTGCCCATAGGCGAACGCACCAGCCCGGCGATCACCACATAGTCCATTACTCCCTTGTCGTCCCAGGAGCAATTCAGGGGAGAGAGATCCACGTTCTTGTCTGCGTAGAACTCTTTGAACATGGGAGCAACTTCCGTACCCAGCCAGGTGCCGTCCATACGCACAGACACCCCGAGAGAGTCGAGGACCGTTGCGGCTGTTCCCGTTTCTCCTCCGGGCAGAAAAAACTGCTCGTCGATCTCCGAATACTCGTCGGGCTTCAGGAAGCCGTCCTTCAAAAGAAATGAATGTGTTCCGAGCACCTGCCCGAAAAGATAGACCTCAGGCTCGCGTTTCATAGCCTTTCCTCCTTAGCAATAAAGTGTTGCCTATATTATACCACAACAAAACGGGATTGTAAACAGAGAAAACGCCGCAGGCTTCAAAAGCTGCAGCGTTTACGCGTGCCTCGCACATCGGGCACATCATGCCTTCTGTATCGACGGTTGTTCTGAACAGTTTATTTCTCCCTATGAGCCGGAGCTCGCCGTTCGGCTTTTATCCTGTCGATCGGTTAGTTCAGGCTAACTTCTTTTATTCTATCACTTTGTTTCCGGTATGTCAAGGAAAAAACGGCAGAAAAAACGAAGCCCTGGGATTTTTGTCATTATGACGAGTTATCCGCCGCTAACCGCCCTGATTTTCGTTAGCTTTGATATTGACGGCAGGCTGAGGGTCTGTTATAATGTATGAAGTTAGCGGAAACTAACTATTTATTAAATAAGCGCAGCGGAAAGGAGTATCGGAATGAACAGAGACGTTATCCTCGGGCTGATGCTGCCTTTTGCCGGCACGGCAGCAGGCTCCGGCTGTGTGTTCTTTATGAAGCGAAGCCTCGGCAGACAGCTGCAGCGGTCGCTTACGGGCTTTGCCGCAGGAGTCATGACAGCCGCTTCGATATGGAGCCTTTTGATACCTGCCATGGAGCAGGCAGGAGACATGGGAAAGCTGGCTTTTGTCCCTGCCGTTGCGGGCTTCTGGTGCGGAGTGCTGTTTTTGCTGCTGCTGGATTCGCTGATACCCCATCTTCACATGAACGCCGAAAAAGCCGAGGGCGTGCCTTCCCGTCTTGCACGGACCACTATGATGGTGCTGGCTGTAACGCTGCACAACATCCCCGAGGGAATGGCTGTGGGCATCGTATATGCCGGGTTCGTTTCGGGGTCTGCTGACATGACGGCCGGGGGTGCATTTGCTCTCGCACTGGGCATAGCCATACAGAATTTCCCCGAGGGTGCCATAATATCCATGCCTCTCCACGCAGAGGGAAAGAGCAAGAGCAAGGCCTTTGCAGGGGGTGTGCTCTCTGGTGCCGTTGAGCCCGTCGGAGCACTGCTGACCATACTTTTCGCAGGGCTTTTCCTGCCGGCTATGCCATATCTTCTTAGCTTTGCCGCTGGGGCCATGATCTACGTCGTCGTCGAAGAGATGATACCGGAGATGTCGGAGGGCGAACATTCAAACATAGGCGTTGTGATGTTTTCTGTCGGCTTCACGGTGATGATGACTCTCGATGTTGCGCTGGGATGAAAGGAGGATGAGCTGTGCACAAGGAAACAAAAGAGAATTATCTCAAAATGATACTGATGCTCGCAAAGAAAAGCAAGACCGTAAGGAACGTTGATCTGGCCTCTGCCCTCGGGGTGTCAAAGCCGTCGGTGACAAAGGCTCTGCATCAGCTTGCCGAAGAGGGATATATAAAAAAGGATACGGGCTTCTGCATCGAGCTTACGGGGCTCGGAACGCAGATCGCAGAGGACACCATCAAAAAGCACATGGTGTTCCTCGAGCTGCTGACCTCCCAAGGCGTGCCGGAAGACACTGCCGAGCAGGATGCCTGTCTGCTGGAGCATGACGTCAGCGCGGAAAGCTTCGAGGCATTCCTGCGGATAAACGACCTGCTTAAAGAGACAGGGAGAAAGCCGTGAGAAGGATCTCATTTTCGGAAATAGATAAAAATACCCAAAAAGCAGTTAGCATAAGCTAATCAATATATACAAATATACAAATCCTTCTTTCTTTGGCGTTTCACGCTTGACAAGTGAGGGATGAAGTGATAATATATATACGGTTAGCGAGAGCTAACATAATTTTTGCAAGGCAGTTAGCCAAGACTAACAACTGAGAGGATGAGGATATGATGCCGCTTAACATGGCTGAGCGTGAGAAGGAATTCGTTATCCGCAGGATAGGCGGTAGCCCCGAAGTGAAGAAGCATCTTGAAGATCTGGGCTTCCATGTGGGAGGGACGGTAAGCGTTGTTTCAAAGCTCGGCGACAACGTGATCGTCAATGTTAAGGGATCGCGGATCGCGGTCAGCGACGAGCTTGCAAGAAGAATAATGATTTGAGGTGAGGAACATGAAAACACTCAGAGACGTACCCGTGGGACACAGCGCAAGGATCGTCAGGATACACGGCGAGGGAGCTGTCAGAAGGCGTATCATGGACATGGGCATGACAAAGGGAACAGAGGTCAGCGTGCGTAAAGTTGCACCCCTGAGAGACCCTGTTGAGATAACCGTCCGGGGATACGAGCTTTCCATCCGCAAGGCTGACGCCGAAATGGTGGAAGTGGGAAGCAATGAACAGTGAACAGTTAAGGCAACACCGCACAACCCACGGCTAACGCCTCTGCACGGTATTGCCTTAAGAGTGAAGAGTTAAGGTATCGCCTGCGGCGATGAATTTTTTGATTAAAAGTTAGCTACAGCTAACAACATGAGAGGAAGAATAATATGAGTATCAGAATCGCGCTTGCGGGAAATCCGAACTGCGGAAAGACCACGCTTTTCAATGCGCTTACGGGCTCCAATCAGTTCGTCGGGAACTGGCCGGGAGTCACGGTGGAGAAGAAGGAGGGCAAGCTCAAAAAGCACAGCGGCGTAACTATTGTCGATCTGCCGGGCATCTATTCCCTTTCGCCCTACACCCTTGAGGAAGTGGTGGCGAGGAATTATCTTGTGGGAGAAAGGCCCGACGCCATACTGAACATAATCGACGGCACGAACTTGGAGAGAAATCTTTATCTGACGACCCAGCTGACGGAGCTGGGCATCCCTGTTGTTCTTGCCGTGAACATGATGGACGTTGTGAAAAAGAACGGCGATAAGATCGACACCGAAGAGCTTGGACAAAGGCTGGGCTGCAAGGCTGTGGAGATATCGGCGCTGAAAGGCACGGGAGTTGCGGAAGCCGCAGAAGCCGCCGTGGATGCGGCTAAAAACGGAAAGACCGTTCCCATGCACACCTTCAACGGCGTTGTTGAGCACGCGCTGGCACACATCGAGGAAGCTGCTGTACATGATCTTCCCGAAGAGCAGCAGCGGTGGTATGCTTTAAAGATATTCGAGCGTGACGAGAAAGTTCTGGAGCAGCTGGAGCTTTCGGGAAGCCTGCTCTCTCACATCGAAGCTGACATAGCCGCAGCGGAAAAAGAGCTTGACGATGATGCCGAGAGCATCATCACCAATGAGAGATACATCTACATCTCGGACGTTATAAAGTCCTGCTGCAAAAAGCACAGCGCCGCTTCCCTTTCCACCTCGGACAAGATCGACAGGGTCGTTACCAACCGCTGGCTGGGACTGCCTATATTCGCGGTGATAATGTTCGCGGTTTACTGGATATCCATGGTGGCTGTGGGCACTCCCATGACGGACTGGGTGAACGACGGAGTCTTCGGCGACGGCTGGCATCTGCTGGGGATAGGCACGTCGGATTTTGAAGACGCAGAAGAAAAATACGGCGACACCAATGAGATCATCACTGCCTTTGCGGAAGAATACGGCGATGCGGATGCTCTTGCCGAAACGCTCGACACAGAGGGAGAGGATTTCGACGAGGCTGCTGCCAAGTCTGCTCTCGACGAGCTTATAGCCGCTTCTCCTGCCGACGCGGAGATCGAATACACCCTCGAGGACGAAGAGACTCTCGAGACCACCACCGAGACCGCCGACAAGGCAGCTCTCGAAGACGCAGCTGCACAGTATCTCGACAAGGAATACAAGCCCCATTATGATGCTCCGGCTTTGGAGGATTACGGCGTGTTCGTTCCGAGCCTGCCCTCTCTTGCCGAGGAAGGCCTTGACAAGGCAGGTGCTGCAGACTGGCTCAAGGGGCTTATCATCGACGGCATCATCGCAGGTGTGGGAGCTGTTCTGGGATTCGTTCCCCAGATGCTGGTGCTGTTCCTGCTGCTGGCCTTCCTTGAAGCCTGCGGATACATGGCTCGTATCGCCTTCGTTCTCGACAGGATATTCCGCAAATTCGGTCTTTCGGGCAAGTCCTTCATCCCGATGCTGGTAGGCGTAGGCTGCGGAGTTCCGGGCATCATGGCTTCCAGGACTATCGAAAACGAACGTGACCGCCGCATGACCATAATGACCACGACTTTCATCCCCTGCAGCGCAAAGGTGCCCTTCATCGCCATGATAGCAGGCGCACTTTTCGGCGGTTCTGCCTGGGTATCCACATCGGCTTATTTCATCGGCATGGCTGCCATAATCCTTTCGGGCATCATGCTTAAAAAGACAAAGATGTTCTCGGGTGATCCTGCGCCCTTCGTTATGGAGCTTCCTGCTTACCATATGCCGACGGTGGGCAACGTTCTCCGCTCCATGTGGGAAAGAGGCTGGTCCTTCATCAAGAAGGCCGGTACCGTCATCCTCATCTCAACGATTTTCGTTTGGTTCACCAGCCGCTTCGGCTTTGTTGACGGCAGCTTCCGGATGCTCGAAGAAGATCAGCTGGACAGCTCCATGCTTGCAAAGATAGGCAGCGCCATAGCCTGGATATTCTCGCCCCTGGGCTGGGGAAACTGGCAGGCAACTGTTGCTTCCTTCACGGGCCTTGTGGCAAAGGAGAACATCGTCGGCACCATGGGCATACTCTACGGCGGAGGAGACAAGACAGTATGGCAGAACCTTGCAGTATCCTTCACGGGCATCGCAGGCTTCTCCTTCCTGGTATTCAACCTTCTCTGCGCACCTTGCTTTGCGGCGATCGGCGCTATCAAGCGTGAGATGAACAATCCCAAGTGGACGCTGTTCGCTGTGGGTTATCAGTGCGGCTTCGCTTACTGCATCGCACTTCTGATAAACCAGTTCGGGCTTCTCTTCACAGGAGATGTAAACCTCATCGGACTTGCCGCAGCGATAGTTATTCTCGGAGCAATGATCTATATGCTGTTCAGACCCTACAAGGAAGCTGACAAGCTCACGGTAAAGAACAAAAAGCTGGCAATAAACTCGAAGTGATAATATCACAGACAACGAAAGGAGACAACTATGCTGTCGTGGATAGGAGCTAACATCGGGACGATAATTATATGTGCAGTGCTTGTGCTGATCGTCTCGGCGATAATACTGAACATGATAAAAGAAAAGAAAAAAGGCCGCTCGCCTGTCTGCGGCGGCAGCTGCGGACACTGCCCCATGAACTGCAAATGCGGCAGCCTGCGCAAGTAGAAAATCAAGTTGATCGCCATTCCGAATAAAAGACCGCACAGGGATCGTTCTGATCTCCGTGCGGTCATTTCTTTTGCTTTTTCATTTTATGTTCTGCCAAAGCAGTCCGCAATCTGTGCTGTACCAGACCAGCCTGCCGGAACGGAACAGCGGCAGCCTGACCTGCACAGGCCACTCGGGATACTGCCTGAACATCATAAGGGTGCAGTCGTTCTGGTATGCCACGAAGGAAATGTAGCTCTCCTTTGTCATGGGGTGGCTCGAGGTTATATAAAGCTCGCCGCCGAGATCTTCCACCGTTAGCTTTTCGCTCTGCTCCGCCTCTCCGGGTTCGAGAGGAAGAAGCTTGTTCCCGCAGCAGGTGACGGAAGCCTCGGAGGCGGCTGTTATTATATTCCCGCACTCGCGGCACACATAAAATCCCAGCTTTTTCATATTTCCCGTCTCACTTTCCTTTAAGTCTATGCTTCCCGAAAGCAGGGTCTGAACGTCCGTGCCGAAAACATCGGCAAGCTCCGTCAGCATCGAGATATCGGGGCATCCCTTTCCTGTTTCCCATTTTGACACAGCCTTATCGCTGACATTAAGGCGCTCTGCGAGCTGCAGCTGTGTAAGGCCGTTCTTTATCCTGAAGGAACGGATAAGGGCTCCTGTCTTTATCTGATCCATAATATCATCTCCTGTCCTGCTCCCATTATACAATACGACAAGGTGCAAGTCAATCTACGCTCGGTAGAGTCGGGACTTAAGGCAACACCGCGCAACCCGCGGCTTGCGCCTCTGCACGTCATCTGCTTGCATATTTTTCGTCATAGCACACAAATTTTCCTTGCCGGGCGTCAGCCCGCCTGCGTCAAATTTATGCACTCTGACGAAAAATCTGACTGTGCATCTGACGCACAGGGGTTGTGCGGTATTGCCTTTATTTCTCCATTCTCTCCACTCCGTACATATAGACCTTCATGCTGATAAAACAGGAAATTATGTACATCGGAACGGATGCCCAGACAAGAACTCCTGCCCAGGATCTTGTGATGCGGCTGAGATCGAATTCGGCGATGAACTTGAAGAATTTCTCCATTATCTCGTCCTGGGTGCCTATCCACGAAAGGTCGCCGAACAGCAGATAGATAACTGCGGCAAGGATCATCATTATCATTATGCCGCCCTTGACCTGGCTCCCGACCTTGCTGCCGAAGGCGAAGATGAAAGGCATCTCTATGGCACGCATAATAAGGCTTATGCACACAAGCAGCATGAGAAGTCCACGCAGGCTCGGGACAGAGCTGTCATACTTTCGCATGGCAAAGTTGCAGCCGTAGGTCACGGCGAAGGTGAGAAAGAGCATCAGCAGCAAAAGGATATACGTTGAGAGCACCTGCTTCTCCCTGCCTCTCGGGACTGTGCAGAGATAGTAGCCCCACTTCCGTCTTTCATCGCTCTGGACAAAATTGAGGGAGAAGGCTCCGTTTATCAGAAAGCTCATAGCTCCCATCACCGCAAAGAAGCCCTGAACGAAAAGCCCCATTTTCTTAAAGGAGTCCGAGCTGTCGTCTGCTATCATCATAATGCTCATCAGCACATTCAGAAATAACAGCGTCATCAAGGCACAGCCCAGCCACTTTATATTTATCCTTATCTCTTTTCTTAAAAGTCCGAGCATTATCCGTCCCTCCTTTTAAGTCCCTTTACGCTGAGGAAATAGGACAGCACGCACAGCCCCAGCACGACTGTGGGCAGCAGCCACCAGGCGTTGTCGGCAAGCCACTTGAAGGGCTCCATAAGCGTTTCCTTGTAGAATGAATTCATTACTTCGTCGGGGATATCGTCGCTGCCCAGGTCGTAGCCGTATTTTGAAACGTGGCGGTCCATAAGTCCCATAATGCCTTCGGCTATCCCGAAATATATCGCCGTGCAGATCAGCGCAAAGATGCCTGCCGCCTTCTTGGGGTTGCGGATGAGGTAATTGAGCGCCACCTTGAAATGCATCAGCATATAGAGCACAGCGTTTATCCCGACTATCGTGATAAGGTCCTTGGCCTTGAAATCCCCGCCAAACATCGCAAGGGCTGCAAAGTACATCACAAAGTTCACAAGTATGCAGCAGCCGAGGCTGATGAGATTCAATATATACACAGCTCCCACAGCCTGCTTTTCGGTGACGGGCAGTGTGCGGCTGAAAATGCGGAAACGGCTCTTCTCGTCCTCGGCGACGGTGTTGGTCATCTGACCGAGAGTAAGGGCAACGGGAGTTATCGTAAAAGCAAGGAAGTAAAACATAAACCCGTTGACGCCCCTCACCGACGCTTCGCCCAGGTGCCCGATATTGCCGTAGAGGGCGGAGAGCTTCACCAGCACGGACATTATGAGCAGCAGCAGGAACACGCAGAGGTCTATTATCCTCAGCTTGCGCGAAAGATAAAGCTCCTTGTAGATAAGTCCTTTCATTCAGCTCCACTCCTTTTTCCCGCGGTTGACATAATAGACCATTATGTCGTCGAGAGTTGCCGGGTCGATGACTGCGCCGGAATATTTCTTGCCGCAGGCTGCTTTGTCGGCGACGAGAAGCTCTGCTCCGAAGTCCGTCACACGGGCAGAGATGAAGTCCTCTTTTTCCACAGCCTCATAGTCGCTCTTAGAGCATTTCATTATGCCGTGGGAGGCAAGGATGTCGTCCTTGTAGCCTGTGAGAAGTATCTTTCCCCGGTCGATGAAGGTCACGCTGTCGGCGATCTTTTCGAGGTCGGAGGTTATATGGGATGACATGAGGATAGAGTTATCCTCGTCCTGCAAGAACTCCAGGAAGATATCCAGGATCTCGCTGCGGACAACGGGATCGAGGCCCGTCGTTGCTTCGTCCATTATCAGAAGCTTTGCGCCGTGGGAAAGTGCAGCGGCGATCTGCAGCTTCATCTTCATGCCCTTTGAGAAGTCTTTGAACTTCTTCTTTGTGGGCAGCTGGAAGCGCTCGAGGTAGGAGAAAAAAGTCTCGCTGCTCCATCTGTCGAATACAGAACCGAGCATCTTGTCTAAAGACTTGGCATTGAGCAGCTCGTGGAATGGCAGCTCGTCGAACACAGCCGAGATATTCCGCTTGATCTCCAGTGCGTGGTCTTTTGTGTCGAGGCCGAATATCCTCATATCTCCCTCGTCTGGCTTGATGATGCCCAGCAGGGAGTTTATGGTGGTGGATTTTCCGGCTCCGTTCTGTCCGATGAAGCCCATGATGCTGCCCTTGGGCACATTGAAGCTCACATGGTCGAGGGTGAAGCCGTCGAAGTGTTTTGTAAGTCCGTTTATCTCTATCGCGTTTTGCTGATCTTTCATAATGGGATCATTCCTCTCCGTCGTAGATGATGTCCAGCAGGTCGTGGAGCTCTTTGAGCCCTACTCCGCCCTGGGCAGCCTTTTCGCAGGCCTGTGCAAGGAGCTGTTCCGTCTGCTTGAGATACTCCTCCCGCAGGAGTTCTTTGTTCTGCCTTTTGACAAAGCTGCCCCTGCCCGTGAAGGACTCGATGAAGCCGTCTCTTTCCAGCTCTTCATAGGCTCTCTTTGTTGTTATCACGCTTATCCTGAGCGATTGCGCCAAAGCACGCATAGACGGAAGAGCGTCCCCCTCCGCGAGTGTGCCGTTCATGATCTGAGCCTTCACCTGCGAAACTATCTGCTCGTAGATCGGCTCGCTGCTCTGATTGGAAATAATTATGTCCATAATACACCTTCCGGAATTATATTGTGTATATCCTATATATACATTATACACACGATATATACATTTGTCAATAGGCTGAAACAGCAAAATCTGCACAAAAATAGAAACACGCCGTTGTGGTTTTTTCACAACGACGTGTTTGTTATACTTTATATAGGGCAATACCGTGCAACCCCTGTGCGTCAGATGCGCCGTCCAGTTTTTCGTCAGATTGCCTAAATTTGACGCAGGCTGGCTGGCGCCAGTCAAGGAAAATTTGGGTGATATGACGGAAAACTGGCAAGCAGATGGCGTGCA